>DASTKI010000057.1:0-82457 GCA_035716045.1 Ktedonobacterales bacterium | reverse complement strand
CCAGGCGTCCACGCTGCTTATCTGGGGCTCGCGCGACGAGGACGCCCCGCTCGCCGATGGCCAGCTGATGGAGCGGCTGATCCCCGACGCCGGGCTGGTCGTCTTCGATGGCGCGAGCCACTACGCCTACATCGAGCAGGCCGCGCGCTTCAACGTGATCGTCAGGACCTTCCTGCGCGGCCGAGACATTTGAGGATAGAGCGAACGTGCCAAATATGATCGTGCCAAATGTGTTCGGGATGCTGACCCTGATAGCGGGCGCGCTGGTCTGGCTGGGCTTGATGGCGCGCATGGGCCTGATGGGCGCGCGCATGTACCAGATCGAAGAGTATGAGGGCAAGCGCCTGCTCGCCTGGGGCTACCAACGCGCCTGGGCACTGCACCAGGCCGCCATTCTTGGAGCGCTTATCGCCCTTAGTATTATAGCAGGTGGCTTGGCTACCCAGCCATCATTTATCCCACACGCAACGTGGGGGCGCGCGTTTGCTGGACCAGCCTGGCTCCTTGGATCTGTGGTGGCGCTTAGCTCGTGGCGCCCACTTCCCGCGAAGAAATCGCTGGTGTATACCTCGCGTATGCGGCGCATTCTCGCTGTCGCTTTTATGCTCTGCCTTGCGCTGGCATTACTTGTAATCTATGTGGAGTACGCGACGGCGCTCACACCTCTCGTTGCGTTGCTTATCTTCTTCAGTCCTATCCTCGTCCTCTACATCCTCATCGCTGCCAACTGGTTGCTGCGCCCCGTCGAAGCGCGCATCCAGGCGGGCTATGTCAGTCGCGCGCGCGCGAAGTACACCCGCATCGCGCCGCTGACCATCGGCGTGGCGGGCAGCTATGGCAAGACCAGCGTCAAGCACATCCTCGCCGCGCTGCTGCGCCCGGCAATGGAGACGCTGCCGACGCCCAAGAGCTACAACACGCTGATGGGCATCACCCGCACGATCAACGAGAACCTGGAGCCGCGCCACAAGGCGTTCGTCGTCGAGATGGACGCCTATGGCCCCGGCGAGATCGCCGCGATGTGCCGCCTGGTGGACCCCACCATCGCCGTCGTCACCTCCGTCGGCCCGCAGCACCTGGAGCGCTTCGGGACAATTGAGCGCATCAGCGACGCGATGTTCGAGCTGATCGCCGCGCTGCCCAAGGGCGCGCCCGCCGTGATCTACGGCGGCGAGGCGCGCTCCGCCGCGTTGGCCGACCGCGCCGCCACCGCAGGCTACCGCGCCGTGCGCTACGGCATGGAGGGCGAGGACGCCGGGCCGCTGGATGTCATCGCCACTGATATTCAGGTAGACGAGCGCGCCACCCGCTTCACCTGGCGCTGGCCCGCCGAAGGGCTGGAGCAGCGCGTCGCCATCCCGCTGCTGGGCCAGCATAACATCCTCAACGTCAGCGCGGCCCTGGCCGTCATCCACTTGCTCGATATCCCCGTAGATGAGGCCGCGCGCGACGCCCTCAAGCTGGAGGCCGCGCCCCACCGCCTCCAGCTCATCCACAGCCCCGGCGGCATGACGATCATTGATGACAGCTACAATGCCAACCCGGTCGGCATGCGCAACGGCCTCGAAGCGCTCCAGCAGATGCGCGGCCGCCACAAAATCCTGGTGACGCCCGGCATGGTCGAGCTTGGCGCCGTCGAAGAGGAAGAGAATCGCAGTTACGGCGAGCATGCGGCGAAGATCTGCGACTACGTGATCCTCGTCGGCGCGAAGCAGACGCGGCCTATCGCCGGGGGCCTGCGCGCGGGTGGATTCAGCGACGACCATGTGCGCGTGGTCGAGACGCTGGAGGAAGTGACCGCGACGCTTGGCGAGATCGCCGGGCCGGGCGACGTCGCGCTCTTCGCCAACGACCTGCCCGACACCTATGTCGCGCTGAAATAAATGGCGCCAAGCGACGGCTGAAGGGAGCGAAGCGAGATGACGCGTACCTTCATCGCGGCTGACCTGGACGACGCCACGCGCGACGCGCTCGCACGGCTATTGCGCCGCGTGTCCCGCGCGCTTCCCACAGCCCGCGTCCCCGCGCCGGAGACACTGCACATCACCCTGGCTTTCCTCGGCGATCTGGATGACCTGCGCATCGAGGACGCCATCCAGGCCACGCGTGAGACCGCGGCGGGCGCCGCGCCCTTCTGGCTCGCGCTGGGGCGCATCGGCGTCTTCGGTCCCGATCACGCCCCGCGCATCGTGTGGCTCGGCATCGGTGGGCAGACAGGCCGGATGCGCGCGCTCCAGCGCGGCCTGACACGCGCCCTCGAAGCGCGCGGCTTCACACCCGATGACAAGCCCTTCTCACCCCACCTGACTCTCGCGCGCCTCACCAGTCCGCTCGATGACGCCGCCGCGCTGCGTCTCCAGCAGCTGAGGAGCGAGCCGCCCCCGCGCGCGGACTCCTGGCGGGTGGAAGATGTGCGCGTGATGCGCAGCGACCTCGCGCGCGCGGGCGCACGCTACACGCCGATGGCCATCATTCCCCTGGACGCGCCACTGCAGGAGCCGCCCGACATACATTCTTAAGCCAGCGCGCCGTCGCCTGGTGATAGAATATCGGGCGTCGCGCGCGAGCGCGCTCGGCGGCGAGCGGCGCATGGTCATGAGGCGTCGCCACTCTCACCCGATTCAGCCAGATTCACGGAAGGAGCGATACAGAATGGCCGCGGAAAACTCGTTCGATGTCGTCTCGCAGTACGACGAGCAGGAGCTGGTCAACGCGCTCGATCAGACCCGGCGTGAAGTCGCGACCCGCTTCGATCTGAAAGACACCAAGACTCAGATCGACTACGACGGCAAGAAGAGCCTCACCATCCTGACCGCCAGCGACTTCACTCTCAAGAGCGTGCGCGACGTGCTGGAGTCGAAGCTGCTGCGCCGCAATCTCTCGCTCAAGATCCTCAAGGACACGAAACTGGAACCAGCCAGCGGCGGCATGGTGCGCCAACACATCGAGCTCCAGCAGGGTATCAGCCAGGATCTCGCGCGCGAGATCACCAAGATGCTGCGCGAGAGCTTCCCCAAGGTACGCGCCCAGATTCAGGGCGACGCCATCCGCGTCACTAGCAAGAGCCGCGATGAGCTACAGGCCGTGATTCAGTTCCTCAAGGGTAAAGACTTCCCTGTGCCGCTGCAGTTCATCAATTACCGGTAACGAGCGGCGGGAGCAGTCTGGCGTCAACCGAGAAACGCCGCCACCGCCTCCATGAAGGCGGGAGCGAGCGCGACGGTGTAATGGTTCGTATCGGGTATCTCGACCCATCGCGCGCCCGGAATCACGCTCACCAGCCGCTCCGCCTCCTCGCGCGGCAGCACCACGCCTTTATCAGGCCCAAGTGTGCCGAGCGCGGCGCGCACGACCAGCGTCGGCGCCTTCACGAACGACGGCAGCATCTCCGATTTGGTGAAGTACAGCGCGGCGGTTTCCTCATTGATCGCCGCGCGTGGGACACGCGAGAGCACCGTGCCATCCGGCTGGATCTCCGCGTCATAGCGGAAATACTGCTCCCAGAAGGGATTCCAGGTAATCATGGGGAGCGCGCTCATCGCGGTCAGATAGGCGTCGAGCGATGGAAAAGGTGTCCCCAGACGGTTGACCGATGCCGCGATGGCTTGCGCCGTATCGTCAGGAATCTTGCCACCCGCGTCCACCAGGACGATCTTCGCCACCCGCTCTGGGAAGAGCGCCGCCGCATACATCGCGATCACCGCGCCCAGTGAATGGCCGATCAGCATCACGCGCTCAACGCCCAACTTGTCGCAGAGCGCGAGCAGGTCGCTCACATGAACCCCTACGTTGTAACCACGCGCCGGCTTGGAGCTGAGCCCGCGCCCGCGCAGGTCGGGAGCGACCACATACCACCCGCGCGCTGCCAGCTGCGGGCCGAACTCCGCCCAGGAGCGGTGGGTAGCTGTGAGCCCATGGATCAACACCACCACGCGGTCTGGCGCTGTCATCGTTCCCCATGTGGCGTAATGGATCGAGAGCCCGCCCAGCCCAAGCGTATCCTCGCGCGCCACGATCGCCTGCTCGCTCGACATCGTCGCCTCCTGATCTCTAGCTGCACACCAGCCATGTCAGTATAACGCGCGGCGCGCAAACAGGCGGGATGAGGCATCATCGCCTCATCCCGCCGCGCTCCCGTGCGAAAGCTAGATATGGTTTGCCGTACTGGCTACCAGGGCTAGGCCGAGGTCAAGCAACCGCTCGGGCTGTTGCTCCAGATCGGCTGCACGGCGTAGAAGTGGCTGCCCAGCGTGATGTTGGTCGACAGCGAGCTCCAGGCGCACTTGTCACCATTCTCAGCGCCCGAGCTGTCTACCCAGCCAGACGACGGATGCGGATCGGTCTCCGCTTCGGCGTACTCATGCCCAGCTACGATCGAGAAGCCATCGAAGTAGCCGTTGCCGTAGGAGTTGGTCGTGCTATTGACGAAGTTCATGCCGCAGCTCGCGCCCGCGTTCGGCATGTAGGGGATATAGCCATACGCCACCGTGCCACTGGAGGACGAGGTGGAGGAATGCCAGGCGCACCACTGCGTCCCGAAGCCGCTCATCGAGTGACCAGAGGGCGTGAAGACCAGATACGTCGCGTTCTTGTTGTATCCGAAGTGACCAACCGCCTTCACCGCTTCGCTGGCGATCCCCGACTGGGTGATGCTGCTCGGTAGGGTCACGGTATCGGTCCACGTGCCTTTGAGCTGCCCGGTGGGGTTGGTGATGTGCGTGCCCGAGGAGCCGCAGTTGATCGTGCCGACCGCGACACCTTGGCAGTATTGCTTGTCAATGTTGTCCCACGTGCTGCCACCGACATTGCCGAAGAAACCTTGCACGTACGTCTGCGCCTGGGCGCTGGTGTAACCGCCAGTGCTGAATCCAGTTCCCCACTGGCTGCCCCAGTACACAATATAGACTGCCGGTGTGGTCTCGACTGGACCACCATGATAGGTCAATGGCGCCGTCGCCGGCTTGGGCTGCGGCTTGGCGCCCCGAATTCCCATATGATGCGGGGTCATGCCAATAGGCGTGGTCGCCGCCGCCGCTGCTGGAGCGAGCGGGCCGAGAGCGAGGGCGAGGGCGGCGACGACGATGCCGGCGCCAACCAGCGTGCCAATAAGCGCTTTGTGCTTCACCGCGAGATGCCTCCTTGGTAGGGCGACACCAGAGTGTGTCTAACCCACCGACAGACCACCGACGCCATATTGAGGGCGCCGGTAGAGACAATCCATTCGTGCGAAGGAGCGCGGGGGTGAGAGCGCGCCGATGCGCGCAACACACATGAACACGGGAGCGCTGCGTAGCGAGCCTCAACAGCCTTGCGAATGAGGAATGCATATCGCTACGCCGTACGCCTGTGAGGCGTAGACAAATAGTACCAGCCTGATTAGGTCTTGTCAAGCAGATGGTGTAAAAACTCGCACGGCTCCACAGTCTTAAATTGTCACAGGCTTATAAAGAAACCGCTCGTTTCCTTGGCGCGAAAGAACGGCCTGGGCATCGTGTTATCGCATTGTGTCGCGCCTATTTCGCCTGTAACTGAGCCCGGCGTCATGGTCTGAATCGTGCAGGCGTTGATGGCCATGGATACGAGGGCGATTATTCACTCGCAGGAAGTGGTAGGCTGGCCTCCGGAGAGATACCTTCGAGCAGGAGATCAGCCCATGGTTGCGGTCACAGTCGCCTGGTATACTGGGCGGAGAGCAGGGATCTGGAGCGTCCAGCGTCCGTGCAGGCGCGTGGGCAATGAATCGGCCGCCTACTGCAATCGTCCATACCGGCAGCACCGAGTCGCCAGGCGCTCGCCTAAGCGGGCGTCGAAACGCACTCCCGAGTGGCGCCGCAACGCCGCTGGGCGGCGGCGAACCGCGCTCTGCGCCATGCGGCGTCGTTGAGGAGAAGGGAGATGGTCATCGTGATCCAAACCTCTGCTGCTATCGTCATCCACCGGCCGATCGGCGAGGTGTTTCGTTTTGCGGCCGACCTCTCCAACATTGCGCTATGGGTCAGGGGAGCGAAGGTCAGACTCCTCTCCACTGGCCCATTTGGCGACGGGACGCGGTTTGAAGAGACCCTGATGCGCTTTGGCCGCGCCGTTACCTCGGTCGTGGAGGTCACGAACTACCAGGTGAATGACGGGGTTGATTTCCAGACGATCACAGCGCCGTTTCCTCTGCTCTCTTCGCTCGGCAGCCTGCGTTTTGCCGCCACCGCGGACGGCACACAGGTGACGCTCGCACATCGCATGCGCCTCGTGCCTTGGCTGCGCCCGCTTGAACCGCTCCTGCAGCGGCTATCTCAAGCACAAAGCCAACATGCCGTCCAGGCGATGAAGACGATCGTCGAAGGCTGAACCTGCCCACGCGTATCTGTAGGCCGCGACGGAAGCAAGGAGCGTTGATGCAGCACGGTGAAGGAGGCGCACTGGCGGTGGCAAGCGACACGTATGCCGCCAGGAGGCCGACCCCCACCGGCCTCAGAGTTAGGAAACGCACGCATGAACACATCAAAGAGACCTGCCGACGCGGGCGAGTGGCGGCGCCAGCGCGCCTGGCAGGTGCACGAACAGGGCTGGTGGTAGAAGGACATCGCCGCCGCGTTGGGCGTGAGCCGCGCCGCCGTCTGCCAGTAGCTCAGGTGCGCCCGTGGGGGAGGCGGGGTCGAGGCGCTGCGCAGCCGACCGCACCCCAGCGGCCCCGGCAAGCTCACGGCGGAGCAGCGGGCGCAGATCCCGGCCCTGTTGGCCCGCGGCGCCGAGGCGTATGGCTTTGGGGGCGACGTGTGGACGGCTAAGCGCATCGCGGACGTGATCTGGCGCACCTTCGGCGTTCGCTACCACCCCGATCACGTGAGCCGTTTGCTGCGCCAAGCGGGCTGGAGTGTGCAGCGGCCCATCCAGCGGGCCACGCAGCGCGACTAAGCCGTCATCCGCCGCTGGCGCGAAGAGCGCTGGCCAGCCATCAACAAAGGCAAGTGAGGAAGGGTACACGGTACACGATCGTCTGGGTAGACGAGTCGGCCTTCTATCTGCTGCCGCACGCCGAGCGGACGTGGGCGCCGCGAGGCGAGACGCCGATGCTCCGCGTAAAGCTCACCCACGATCATCTGTCGGCCATCAGGGGAATCACACTCGACGGGCGTCTGGCCATGCGGGTCCGCCAGGATGCCTTCGATGGCGCGGGGGTCGTGGGCTTCTTGCAGGTGTTGCTGCGCAAGATCCGCGGCAAGGTGATGGTGATCTGGGATGGGTCGCCGATCCACAAGGGCCAGCCGATCCAGGACTATTTGGCGCGTGGGGCAGCCAACTGGCTGCGCCTGGAGCGGTTGCCAGGGTACGCACCGGACTTGAACCCGGTCGAGGGGATCTGGAACTACCTGAAACGGGTGGAGCTCAAGAACCGCTGCTGCGCCGACCTGGCTGAGTTGCGCGTGGAACTGCGCCGGGCCAAGGAGCGCCTGCGCCACAAACGCCACATAATCCGCAGCTGCTCAACTCGCTGCGGTTACTCGGTTTAGGTCACGGCGTCGAGATCAGTAGGATGCGTCGATTCCACCTGTCGCGCCCTCGTCATCAGGTGCGCAAGGGCGGGGATGGCAGCTCATGTACGCCCGTCGAGCGCAATCAAGAAGCGGGGTGGGGCAATAATGCCCCACCCCGCTGCGCTCCCGTGCGAAAATCAGATTGCGCGCGCTGTATTAGCGAGTTAGGCCGCTGTCGCGCAGCCGCCAGTGGCGTTGCTCCAGATCGGCTGCACGGCGTAGAAGTGGCTGCCCAGCGTGATGTTGGTCGACAGCGAGCTCCAGGCGCACTTGTCACCATTCTCAGCGCCCGAGCTGTCTACCCAGCCAGACGACGGATGCGGATCGGTCTGCGCCTCGGCGTACTCATGGCCGCCCACGATCGAGAAGCCGTCAAAGTAGCCGTTGCCGTAGGAGTTGTTCGTGCTATTGACGAAGTTCATGCCGCAGTTGCCCGCCGCGTCGGGGATATAGGGGATGTAGCCGTAGGCGATGGTGTTGCCGCCCGAGCTTGTCGAGGAGTGCCACGCGCACCACTGGGTCTTGAAGCCGCTCATCGAGTGACCAGAGGGCGTGAAGACCATGTAGGTCGCGTTGGGATCGAAGCCAAAGTGCGAGACCGCCTTCGCCGCCTCGCTGGCGATGCCGGACTGAGTGATGCGCTTCGGCAAGTTCGAGCCATCAGTCCAGACGCCCTTGAGCTGGCCGACGGAGTTGGTGATATGTGTGCCCGAGGAGCCGCAGTTGATCGTGCCGACCGCGACACCCTGACAGTACTGCGCGTCAATGTTGTTCCACGAGCTGCCGCCGACGTTGCCAAAGAAGTCCTGCATATACGTCTGCGCCTGCGCGCTGGTGTACCCACCTGTCGAGAAGCCGCTGACCCACTGCGAGCCCCAGTACACGATGTAGACCGAAGGGGTCGTCTCGACCGGGCCGCCGCCATAGGTCAGCGGCGCCGTCGCCGCCTTGATGTTCTTGGCAGCGCCCTTGATCCCCATGTTATGGGTGGCCATACCATCTGTCTTCGCCGCCGCCGCTGCTGGAGCGAGCGGGCCGAGAGCGAGGGCGAGGGCGGCGGCGACGATGCCGGCGCCAGCCAGCGTGCCAATAAGCGCTTTGTGCTTCACCGCGAGATGCCTCCTTGGTAGGGAGCGCGCCTAATGCGTCGATCCCACCAACAGACCACCAGCGACAGATCGAGCGCGCCGGTGGTGACGATCACGTATTGCGAAGGAGCGCGGGGGTAGGCGCGCTTCGATGCGCGCCAGAGTCACAAGAAGCGGGAGCGCAGTATCGCGGACGCCAACCTTTGAATAAAGGGGTTGAATCGCTACCACGCCGGTTGGCCGCCGCAATATAGGTAGATACTACCAGCCAGTTTGGGTCACGTCAAGCGTTTTGTGCACAAGTGGCGTAAAAACGCGTCGCAATAGGCGTCGTCACATTCACAGAATTCCCCACCACATCGTCAGCCGCGTCCGACTCCAAAGCGACGGCTTCTCATGCCGCCAGATAACTGGCCCTGGAAGTGGGCGCGCGGCCAGCCGTCCCTCTCTGGCTGCCGGCGTCCCTCCCAGGACGAAAAAGACCCGGCGTCGGCCGGGTCAGGGAGAATCGCGCCAGATGCCTCACGTTGCGCGCTGCGCGTTGATGGCGGTCCTTCGCTCACGCGCACGCGATTTCGCGCTCATGGGGTGATGTCGCGTATCAAGTCGCAGCGTGGACAATAGCCTACCAGCCGTCCGTCTTCCTCGTGCACGCGCTCCAGCAGGTAGGCGCAACGGCAAACATAGCCTTTGTGGCGCGCAGGCGAGCCGACGACGAGCGAATGCGCCACAACGTCGCGCGTCACGACTGAGCCCGCCCCAATGAGAGCGAACCTGCCAATCGTCACGCCGCAGCGCACGACCGCGCCTGCCCCGATCGAGGCGCCGTATTCGACTATCGTCGGCGTGATCTGCCAGTCCTGTTGACCTTTGAGCGTACCGTCCAGATTGATGGCGCGAGGAAACAAGTCATTCGTGAAGCAGACATGCGGCCCGATGAACACACCATCCGCAATCGTCACGCCCTCGAAGACCGAGACATAATTCTGTATCTTGACGTTCGAGCCAACCAGCACGTGCGCGTCAATATACACGCCTCTGCCGATGTTGCAGTGATCTCCGATCACCGCGTATTCTCGGACCTGCGCGTAGGCCCAGATGCGCGTCCCAATGCCAATCTCAGCCTGCTCGGAGATCCCCGCAGTAGGATGAATGACAGGCGCTCCGATGTTCACGTCGTCGTTCCCCCGGCTGTCATCCCCAGGACTAGAGTCATCTCGCCCATGTTGACAAATCCGCGCTCGGACGTTCATTGAGCGCCCATCGCCTGCAACGCGCCAGCCGCCGCGATCGAACGCTCCAGCGCAATCCATGCGCCGTTGTGGCGTATCGACTCTTGCGCTCCCGCGAGAATGCGGACCACTGCCGCCCCAACCCGGGCGCTGGCGCGTGGTTGCGTTCCCAGCCGGATCGCATTCGCGAAATCCTCGCACTCCAACCGCAACGGCTCTACCCACTCGATATGAGGGATAGTGATCGCCCCGTACCGAAGCGACACGACTGGATCCGCGCTGACATCGGCGCCACTGTTGAAAATGCGCACCATCTCCGCTGGATTGGTATCATCGTAAACGGCCATGCGCTTATCGCCGACCAGCGTCACGCGTCGCACTTTCGTCGGGTGCATCCAGCTGACATGGATGTGAGCCGTCGCGCCTGAGGCGTAGCGCAGGTCGAGGTGCGCATTGTCGGGAATCGCCGAGCGCAGGTGGCTGTGCGCCGAGACCCGCACACAGACAGGCTCCTCGCCCAGCGCGTAATTCAGGATGGAGACATCGTGTGGCGCCAAATCCCAGATTACATCGGTATCGTTGCGGAACAAGCCCAGATTGAGGCGCTCCATCTCGATACAATAGATGCGGCCCAGCTCGCCGTCGCGCACCAGTGAGCGCACCTCATTGACCGCCGGGCTGTATTCAAAGGTGTGCCCGACCATCAGCGTCAGGCCCATCCGCTCCGCCAGGTCGGCCAGCTCCTCCGCCTGAGCCAGGTTGTCGGTAAGTGGCTTCTCCACCATCACGTGCTTGCCCGCAAGCAACGCTTGCTTTGCCAGCGAATAGTGCGTGCGCACCGGCGTCGCGATCACTACCGCGTCCACATCGGCGGCCAGCGCCTCGGCAGGGTCAACGCTCAGCCGCAGCCCTGGATGGCCCAACGATACCCCTGCGACGCGATTCGGATCCATATCCGCGACGAACGTCACCGCCGCGCGCGGCAGCCCCTCCAGATTGCGAGCGATCTTGGGGCCCCAATATCCCCATCCGATCACTCCAAAGCGCAGCTCGGTCTCCATGTCACACCTCCTCCGCAAGCGCATGGCGCGATAACGACGACTGACTGATGATGGTCCGACCTTGCAGGCGCGCTCAGGCGCCAGCGGCGGACGTGGCGGCGACTGCGCAGGCGCGCTCCACCGCCGCGACGACGGTGTGAATCTGCTCGCTGGTCAGCTCCGGGTAGAGCGGCAGCGAGAGAATCTGATCGGCGTAGGCCTCTGTCACTGGCAGGGAGCCAGCGGTATAGCCATACTCAGCGCAGGCGGGCTGCAAATGGCAGGGAATGGGGTAGTGCACTCCCGTCAGCACTCCTTGCGCCTCGAGCTCCGCGCGCACCCGATCGCGCTCCAGCACGCGCACGACATAGACATAGAAAGCGTGGCCGGCCCAGGGCGCGACCAGCGGTGTCGCCGTCACGAGCGGGCGCAGCGCCTCGGTATAGGCGGAAGCGTGCGCGTTGCGCAGCGCGTTCCAATCATCGAGATGCGGCAGCTTGACGCGGAGTATGGCCGCCTGAATCTCGTCCATACGGGCGTTTGTGCCGATGATCTCGTGGTAGTAGCGTTTGCGCGAGCCATGGTCGCGGAAGACACGCATCGCGCTGGCCTGGTCGGCGCTATTGGTGACGCAGATACCCGCCTCGCCGTATGCGCCCAGATTCTTGCTGTAATACAGGCTGAAGCAGCCGATGTCGCCCAGCGAACCGACCTTCCTGCCCTTATAGGTCGCGCCATGCGCCTGCGAGGCGTCCTCGATCACGGCCAAGCCATGCTCGCGCGCGAAGGCCAGAATGGGATCCATATCCGCCGGATGGCCGAACAGATGCACCGGCAGGATGGCGCGCGTGCGCGGCGTCATCGCCTGCTCCAGCTGGCGCCAGTCCATCGTGTAGGTTTCAGGGTCCACATCTACGAACACTGGGCGCGCGCCCACCAGGCTGATCGCCTCCACCGTCGCGATAAAGGTGTTGGAGACGGTGATAACCTCGTCTCCCTGCCCGACACCGACCGCGCGCAACGCCAGATTGAGCGCGTCGGTTCCGTTGGACACGCTCACCCCGTGCTCCGCCTCGCAATACGCGGCGAACTCACGCTCGAAGGCCGCCTGCTCGGGCCCCAGAAACAGTGTCATGCCGTCGAGCACCCGAGCGATCGCGTCGAGGTATTCCTGACGGTGGTTCTGGAACTGCGCGTGGAGGTCAAGAAGTGGAATGGGCGCCATGTTGCTCCCTCTGTCTATTACTGCTACCACTCGCGCTGGAGCGCCTCGTCCCAGACGTTCCACTATCCCAGCCGCCCAACGACCACTGCTCTTTATAAAGAGCGCTAGCTCCACCAGCTCTTGATCGCGACTGGCCAGACGCGCGCTATAGCTGCGCCCGCCCCAAAACGCAAGGGCGGTATACGCCATCAAGCGTATCAGCCAGTCGTGCTCTGCCTGTGGCGCCGCCTGTGCAGAAGCGGCGCATTCGCCTTCGCGAGGTGTAGAAACTCCAACGTGAAGCGAGCGGCGAGAATCCAGCCTCCATGCGGCTCCACGTGGGTATGGCTTTTTCTAACCCTGCTGACCCGCTCTCTACCAGAAACACAACGTCCGCCTCAACGCGGTCGCAATTGGCGGCCTGTACCATGTGCCAATAGGTTCGAGGCCGTGCGCTCCCGATTAAGCGGGGGGTGATGAGGGGGAGGCGTATCCTAACATGGCAGTCCGTGCGCCAGTCACACCTGGCTCCGCAGACGGAGCATTTGACGCGATCGCGGTTGCTTCAGTCGCGTCACTGGAATCCCTGGAGTCGCGATACTTCTTCTGGAAGCGCGTTTTGGATGTCGTCGTCTCCGCAGCGCTCCTCGTGACGCTGAGCCCCGTGATACTGCTCACCGCCCTGGCCGTGTCGCTGAACACGCCGGGGCCGGTCTTCTTCCGCCAGCGCCGCGTTGGCGAAGACGGCGTCGAGTTCGACATGCTCAAGTTCCGCTCGATGCGCCACAATGTGAGCGTCAGGAAACACCAGGATGCCATCAAAGTCTACATGGCGGGCGGCAAGCTGAACGAAGATGGCGACGCTGGCTCACCCTATAAACTGAAGGGCGACAGCCGCATCACCCGCGTTGGCCAGATCATTCGCAAGACGAGCATAGACGAGCTGCCGCAGCTCTGGAATGTCCTGATGGGCCAGATGTCCATGGTTGGGCCGCGTCCTCCAATCCCCTATGAGCTTCAATACTACAGCCCGCGCGCGATGGAGCGCCTGAAGGGTAAGCCCGGCATCACCGGCCCCTGGCAAGTCTACGGGCGCAACAGGGTCACATTCGACCGAATGGTGGAGATGGATATCGAGTATCTGGAACAGCGCTCGGTCTGGCAGGACCTGAAGCTGATCGCGATCACCGCCCCAGCAGCCATACGTGGCGGCGCGTAGCGCATGCCCGCGTCCGCGCCAGACAAGCATCAGACACACACGAGACCGATAGAGCCCGCCCAGGCGATACGAGATCGCCGGGCGGGCTCGCCGCTATCGCCGCTATCGCCGCGGCGCGGTCATGCCGCTTCTGGCCGCACCCGCAGCGCCGCGCGCGGCGCCGACGCCAGCCACGTCAGCAGGCTGGCATACTGCCGCGCCATCGTCTCCCAGCGGTACGGCTCGTAGTCTTCTTGCGCGTTAGCGACCATCGCCCGTCGCTTCTCAGGGTGGTGGTACAGGTCTACGAACGCCCGCGCGAACTCTTCCGGCCGGTCAGGCTGGCAGAGCATGATGGACTCCGGGCGAAACATCGAGCGAATAGCGGGCGTGTCCGACGCGATGATCGGCCGCCCCAGCCATGCCAGCTCGTATGCCTTGGTTGGCAGCACCAGATCGGCGAAACCATCCACCGTATAGGGAATGACCCCAACATCGCCATGGACGATGAAATCCACGATACGCTCAGCCGGAGCCGGGCCGGTGAAACTCACCGCGTCCACGACGCCTTCCGCTTCGGCCAGCGCTTGCAGTCGCGGTACGTCTTCGCCGCGCCCCATAATGTCGAGCCGCAGCGCGGGCGCCTCACGGCGCGCTAGCGCAAGCGCCCGGATCGCCGTCGCCAACCCGTTGCGCTGCGCGAGTGTGCCCCAATACATGATGATGAACGGCGTGGTCTCGTCATGCGGTGGCGTCACGGGCCGCAACGCCTCATCAGCCACAAAGCGCTTCTCCGCTGGAAAGATCTTGGGATCGGCGCTGTTGATGATGATGCGCAGCTTCTCGTGAGGCGTCCCGCGCTCCAGCAGCTTGCGCTCGAACGGCCAGCCCACCGTCACGACGATATCGGCGAACGATGTCGAGAGACGCTCCTGAAGCTCGGCGATGCGCCGCGTCAGCTTCCGCTCATGCCCACCCGCCTTGGCGGTCAACAGCTCCGGGCTGACGTCCTGCACATCCAGGATCACGCGCGCGCCAAACAGCTTCGGGATGAGCGCCGAGAAGACCACAAAATCAGGCATGTTGTGGGCATGGATGACCTGATAGCGGCGGCGTGGCGTCAGCCAGGCCAGATAGATCCCCGCCAACAGGGTGAACCACAGCCAATTCAGCGCGGTCATCGGCAGCGACTGGCCAAACCCGCGCGTAATCGGCAGACGATGGATAGTCACGCCGTTGTACGTCTCGTGGGCGGCCTCGCCCTCCTGCCGGATACAGATTACATCCATCTCGTGGCCAGCGTCCACCGCCGCTTCCGCCAGCCGCCGCACGCGGACATCAAACGGATAATAGTCATAGGTGACGCTCACCACGCGCGTTCCCGCCACGATGCTACGCTCCCTTTCCCACGCTTCCCCTGCGCGCTGAACGGCTCCTCCGCGAATCAGCAGAGACCTACAACCGCTGCGCGCGCGCTGTGCGCACCCAGGCGCCTTCGCGGCTACGCCGCCTACGCAAAACCAGCGTGACCCACAGCTTCCAGGCCAGGAACCCCGGCGCGCTGAGCAGCGCGCGATAGACCGGCCACGCTGGCCGCAGCGTGATGAACGCTGACGCCACGTACACCACCAGTCCCAGCGTCAGCAGCGCCGCCAACCCCATCGCCAGCGGATCACGCAGCGCTGGCGCCGCGATGTCCGCTATCACGACCGCCGCCACCAACTGCGAGAGCGGCGGCGCGATCAACTCCAGGACCGCCTCGATACGCCGCCAACCGCCCGCGCGCAGCAGCCGCGCCACCCATGACCACGTTGGCGGCCTCTGGCCGACCGACTCCCAGCGCAGGTCTTGCGTCTGCATCGCCTCGAAGGACACGGGCATGACCGAGCGCACGCGCGCGTCCGGCGCGTAGCGGATGCGCTCACCCGCCAGCGTGATGGTCAGGTAATACTGGTAGTCTTCCGCCAGGCCGAACGCACGCCACGGCTGGCGCTCCAGCAGCCCCGCGCTCAGACACATCCCGTTGCCCGTCAGCGTCGAATTGGCGCCCAGGAGGTTGCGGCCCAGCGGGCGGATGTGGTTCATCAGCGTGAGCGCGATCCAGCGCAGCGCCGTCGCCGGACTCTCCTCGACGTTCAGCACAGCGTTCGAGGCCTGGATGGCGGCCGCGCGGCTGCGAAGCGCGCGGGCATAGGCCAGCAGCAGTTGAGAATCCACGACGCTATCGGCGTCAATGACGACGTAGGCGTCATACGCTGGCGCATGGCCGCGCAGCCGCTCGAACGCCCACGCCAGCGCGTAGCCCTTGCCCCGCCGCTCCGTATCCACCCGCGCGAGCGCGCGCGCCACGCCTGACCGCTCGACCACACCCACCGTATCGTCCCGGCAGTTGTCGGCCACGACATAGATATCGAAGCGCTCGCGCGGGTAATCTACGTCGCCCAGGCTCGCGAGCAGCGTCCCGATGGTGGCTTCTTCATCATGGGCGGGGATGACAAGGGCGAAGCGCGGGTGACGCGCCTCCTCCCCCGCGCCATCCACGCCTCGCGGCGCCTCACGCCCGGCCCCGAAGGAGCGCGCGATCGCCGCCGCGGCCACTGCCGCGAGGTAGAGCGTCGGGACGGCCACCAGAACCTCGACGGCCACCACCAGCCACTTAATCGTCAGCCACAGCCACACGGCGCTCCTCCTCTTGCGCGGTGGCGCATCGCTCCACCGCCTGAACGAGCGCGCGCCCGCTCCGCGTCCAGCTATACTCGCGCTCCACCAGCGCGCGACCCGCCGCACCCAGGCGGCTGCGCCGGGCCTCATCGTGTAACAGACTGACCACCGCCTCCGCGAAAGCGCCCGGCTCATCCGCCACCAGCAGATGCTCTCCGGATGTCACATCCAACCCCTCACATCCCAGCGATGTCGTAACGACCGCCTTACCCATCGCCAGCGCCTCGAGGATCTTCAGCCGCGTGCCGCCGCCTACCAGCAACGGCGCAATTGCCACTGCCGCCTCCGCCATATACGGCTGCGTCTCCGCCACAGGGCCCGTGACTGTTACACCGGGCAGGGTGGCCAGCCGCTCGAACGAGGCGGGCGGGCGGGCGCCCACGAGATACCATGTCGCGTCGGGAACCTCGGCGCGCACCTGGGGCCAGATCGAGCTTGCGAAGTAGTGCGCCGCCTGCTCGTTTGGGTGATAGTCCATTGAGCCCGTGAAGATGACGCGTCCCGCCGTCTCGGCCCGCTTCAGATCTGGCGCGAACGCCTCCGTATCCACGCCGTTCGGCGTGACGATCACTCTGGCGCCCGGCAATATCTCGGCCAGCAGCTCGCGCTCGCGCTCGCTGGTCACCGATACCAGATCGGCGCGAGCCAGCAGACCTAGCTCGACCCGCTTCAGCGCGGCCGCCTCCAGCGTATAGTGCAGGCGGCGCAGCGTTGACGGCGCTTTGGCCGCCGAGCGCTCCATCAGCTCGTATTCGAGGTTGTGCTCGTCAATTACCATGCGCACGCCCGGCGGCAGCCGGTGGTTCGCCACGATCACGCTCTGATACACGACGGCGTCGAATCGCTCAGCCGCCAGCAACGCGCGAATCGCCCGCCCCGCCGCTGGTGGGCTGAATCGCAGGGTGACACTCGGCTGGCCCGATATCCCCGCCACGAGCTGCCAAACACGCTTATAGACGCCAAGTGGC
This sequence comes from Ktedonobacterales bacterium, assembly GCA_035716045.1. GTDB lineage: Bacteria > Chloroflexota > Ktedonobacteria > Ktedonobacterales > JADMIN01 > JAKAIY01. The sequence goes on along the minus strand of DASTKI010000057.1, from coordinate 65,477 downwards.
GCCCTTACGACGCGCGCCGCTTCCAGATCCGCTTGCAGCGATCCAATATCGCGCACGGTGCACGCTGTATCGTCGGAGACAATCAGCAGCGTCACCTGATGCGCTTCGCACAGCGCGCGCAGCAGGTAGGAATTGCGCTTGCCCCCGCCTGACATGAGCGTGGGCGCTCCAGGAGTCACAACCAGAATCTTCATTGTCGCGTCATTCTCAAACACTGCTCCGTGACTATTCACGTCGCGCTAGCCTTGAGCGCGCCGCGCATCGCCAGATACCAGGCGTTGTTCATCGCCGCGGCCCCAGCGGGCGCCGGATGGATTCCATCGTCGAGCAGGTATGTGGTCGGGCGCTGGCTGACGAGGGTGTACAGGTCGGGGCCGGATATGAGGTGGTTCGCTTGCGTCAGCGCGTCTATCTGCGCGTTCAGCGCCCGGATCTCCGCGTCGGTGGCGGCGCCTCGGTCGCCCGGCAAATGCATCGCCGGGATGCGCGCCAGTACCGGCACATGCCCCGCGGCCTTGATCGCATCAATCAGATACTGCATGTTGTCGTGGAAGACCGCGGGATTCAGCATGTTCAGCGCGTCATTGGTCCCCCAGCCGAGCAGCCAGTAATGAATGTCGGGATTCAGCGCCAGCCACGTTGATATCTGCTGCGCCGCGCCGCTGGAGCTCCAGCCGCCGAAGCCCTCATCAAGCATGACCGGATAGAGCGCGGGGTCCATCTGGTGCATCAGCTCGTCGAAGGTTGGGTGTGAGCCATCGAAGCGGTTATAGGCCATCACCGTGATCGAATCACCGGAGAAGAGCGTCGTCTCGTTCAGCCCGGCGGAGACATCGTAGCAGTCTATCTGGTCAATGGTCACGTAGGGCTGCGTAGCATGCGCCTGCCCGCGCGTCACCGTCATCTTGACCCACGACATCCCCGCGAATGGAATCACCGCCTCGCGCACGCGCGTCTCATTGCCCGCCACAGTCACCGCCGTTTGCCAGTGACCGTTGGCCCCATCCGTGCTGTCGCCCGAAACGGAGAGCGTATAATCGCGCGGCGTCATGCCATCGGGGGCGATGTAATCGAAGATATAGTCACTGCTCCACGCCACCAGCAGACGGCTCGGCCCCTCGCCGAGATGAACCGCGCACCACGACGGCAGGTCGTTCACGCCAGCGCGCCAGAAGGAGTAGTCCCCATACTTGCCGCTGGTGATCGCGTTCTTGCCACCCACGCTGAGATCGCTCGGCGAACAGAAGACCGGCTTGCCGCGCGACACGAGTGGACCAAAGGGTGAGACAGGCGCGCCGCGCTGAGCGTGTGTCCCCGCCACGCTCCCGGTCTTACCAGAATGAGCGACAGTCGTGGCCGTACGCGTTTCGCCGTGCGCATGGATGGCGGAGAGCGCGGCTGCCAGCACAACCACCGCCCCCGCGCCCGCCAGAACCCAGCGCGCCTGGCGACTGAAAAAGCCGCCCCCATCGCGCCGCGCCCGCGGAACCAGGGGACGGCCAAGCAATCCCTCGGCCAACCGTCCGATCCACTCCCGCATGGTCTCATCCTTCCCCGTCTGTCGCAGCGCTTCCCCCACCGGCGCCATCAACCCAGGTGGCGGTAGAGCGCGCCGCCAAGCCGCTCAGAGACAGGCAGCGGCAGGTGTCTCCAGCAGGCAGTCAGCGCGCGGTACTTCCAGCTCTCCTCAGAGGTCGAAGCCAGGCCCGCCACCTCTGGCGCGTAATAGTAGGGCAGCGGCTCTTCCACCGCGCCCCAGTTGCGCTTGAACTGCGCCAGTCCTGGGTTATCGCGTGCGGTGCGCCCCATGTCGAAGCGCGTATAGCCGGCGCCGCTGGCCCACGAGATCGCCTCCCACATCAGCGCGTCATTCGGCCCCAGCCTTAGCGCACGCTCATCAGACGCCCCATAGGCGTAGCGAACGGTCGAGCCGGAGACGAGCAAGACCATCCCGGCGATCACCGCGCCCTCATGCTCCGCTAGCAGCAGCCGCACGCCCCCAGTCGCGCCGAACGTCTCCCACAACTCACGGAAGTAGCGCAATGGCTGGGTGGGCATCCCATGCTTGCGTGAGCGCGTGAGCAGGTGCAGCTGGTGGTAGGTGTCCATATCGCTCGCGCTCTCGCCCGCCCGCACCTTGACGCCCTGCTTGGCCGCCTTCTTGACCTGGCGCTGCGCTGGCGACTTGACCCGCTTCCAGACCGCCTGCGTATCCGAATCGAGCGGCACAACCCAGCGCGCGTAGAGATCGTTGCGCGCCAGGCCCGGCGCTCCGTCCAGCGCATCCAGTTGCCCAGCGCGTAACTCCAGGTAGCGCGCGCGCTCATCGCGCGCCAGCGCCAGCGCCTGATCGAGCAAGTCGCGCGCGGCGGCCTCGCTCGTGACCAGCGGCGGGCAGCAGTCCGAGAACGGCAGCGATACAACGCGCCGGCCCGTCAGCGGGCTGCGGATAGCCAGCGCCGGAAGGAAGCCCGCTAGCGAGCCATCCGGCGCGCGCGAGGTCAGTGTGTAGACCGGGTAGCCGTAGAGTCGCGAGAGGAGATCGAGCCAGGGCCGCTGATAATAGAACGGCTCCTCCGTGTGGCGCTCGATGAATAGCGCCAACTCGTCCGCTCGCTCGATCACCTGCGCCATCTCAGTCCCTCCGCCGCTTCATCCGCGATGTTGTTGTGCGGTGTTCTCGGTCAACCGCGCCGCGCCGCGCTCCGTCTCGCGAGTTGGCTCGCGCCGAGCTGTCGCCCTTAATATCGGCCTCAATATCGGATGCCGTAACGAGCGTAGCATGAGGGTGGTGGCAGCAAGGTACAGAGTGGGGTAGAGATGCGGGAGAGAGGCGGGAGCAAAGCGGAACGTATCCGCCCAGAACGGGGACGGCGTTCTACACACCCGCAACGGCTTCGGCGCCAAGTCTTCACCTCGCCATCCATTGCCTCTGTACGCTGGCCCGCTATCATGGGGTACGTGGTGAAAGCGGCGGCGTCGGCATGTGGCGCGCCAGCGCAGAGCAGGACATTGGAATGGAGCGAGGGTGTGGCGAGACGCGATCCTGTGATGGTGATTGGGGCTGGCCCCTATGGTATGGCGGTCACCGCGCATCTGCGGAGCAAGGGTATCGAGACCATCATCGCTGGTAAGCCGATGGAGTTCTGGAAGGGCATGCCGCCGAGCATGCATCTCAAATCCACCTTCAGCTCCATTACCATCTCTGATCCCGAGCGCGAATACACTCAGCAGCGCTACGCGGAGTTCTCCAAGCGCCCCATCGAAGAGCCGGTACCGCTGGACTTTCTGCTGGGCTACGCCGATTGGTTCCGTGAGCGTCACACGCCCGACATCCAGCCGCTCTACGCCCAGAGCGTCGTCGGTGATGGCGCGGGCTACCGTGTGACACTTGAGGGGGGGCGCGAGATCAAGGCCAGCAAAGTCGTCGTCGCGACTGGTGTGGCCCACTTCGCGCGCATCCTCGACTATGCCCGTGACCTGCCGCGCGAGCTGGTTACGCACGTGCAGGAACATGCCGACTTCTCGCCCTGGAGCGGCAAGCGCGTCGCCGTGATTGGCAGCGGCGAGAGCGCGCTGGAGTCGGCGGCGCTGCTGCACGAAGCGGGCGCCGATGTCGAGGTCATCGCGCGCGGCCCGATCATCTGGATTGATCGCCGCCTCGCGAACGACCGCACCCGGCGCATCTTCTATCCCCCCAGCGATGTTGGCCCCGCTGGCGTCGCCTGGCTCGTCCACTTCCCCGCCATCTTCCGTCTGCTGCCTGAACAGGCGCGCGTGAAGATTGACCAGCGCTGCGTGCGCGCCTCGGGCGCGCAGTGGCTGCGCCCGCGCGTGGATGGCGTCGTGCGCGTCACCGAGCGCACCGAGGTCCGGCGGGCCGAGCAGCGCGGCGAGCGACTACACCTGGCGCTCACTGATGGCACGACCCGCGACCTCGATCACCTCTTCCTCGGCACCGGCTACGCGCCCAATGTCGAAAAGCTGACCTTCCTCGACAAGGGCCTGCGCCAGCGCATCGCGACGAACGATGGCTACACCATCCTGAACGAATGGTTCGAGTCGTCTGTGCCCGGCCTCTTCTTCACCGGCGCCATCGCTGGCTACAACTTCGGCCCGATCTGCCGCTTCATCGCCGGCACCGGCGCGACTGCTCGGCAGATCGCCCGCCGTGTGGCGATGAACTGAGCGACCGCACGTGAGTGTTGGGGGCGAGCAGATGAAGCAAGCGGCGAGCAAGCCTGGCGTCGTGCTGCTGGGCAGCGACTTCAAGGCGTTGGGCGTTATCCGCAGCCTGGGGCGGCGCGGAGTGCGCAGTGTGGTAGTGGACAACACGCCGCGCGCCGCGTGGCTCTCACGCCACGTCGTCGAGCGCCGTCGCTGGGATGGCCCGATGGAGGGCGTGCGCTTCGTTGATTTCTTACTCACCCTCGGTCAGGAGCCGAGCTACATGGGCTGGCTGCTCATACCCACCCAGGACGAGGTCGTGGAGCTGGTCGCGCGCCATCGCGACGCCCTCGCCACCCACTTCACCCTCGTCACCCAGGGTTGGGAGACGCTCAAGTGGGCCTGCGACAAGCACCATATGAATCAGATGGCCCGCGCGACGGGCGTCGCCATTCCCGCCACCTGGCGCCCGCGCGACGAGGACGACCTCGCCGCGCTCGACATCACCTATCCCGCGATCATCAAGCCCGCCGTCTCCACTCGCCTCCAATACTCACTGCGCCTCAAAGCCTTGCCTGCGGATAGCCTGGAGGAGATGCGAGCGCAATACCAGCTGGCGCTCGGCTCCATGTCCCCCGATGAGATCATGATCCAGGAGATCATTCCCGGCGGCGGCTCGCAGCAGTTCTCCGTCGCCGCCTACGCGCGCGAGGGCGAGATCGTCGCCTCGATGACGGCCCAGCGCACCCGCCAGTATCCAATTGACTACGGCCTCGGCAGCAGCTTCGTCGAAGCGCGCGAGATCCCCGGCATCCTCGATGACGCGCGCAAGCTGCTCGCCTACATGCGGCTGACGGGCATGGTCGAAGTCGAGTTCAAGCGCGATCCGCGCAACGGCGTCAACAAGCTGCTCGACATCAACGTCCGCCCTTGGGGCTGGCATACCCTTGCTATCGCCTGCGGCCTCGACTTCCCGTACATGCAGTATTGTGACACGCTCGGCCTTCCTCTGCCCGCCGCCCCACCCCACTATGACTACCGCTGGCTACGCGCCGTCACCGATATCCCCGCTGGCATTCAGGAGACGCGGGCTGGCCTCACCACGCCGCTGGCCTACCTGCGCACGCTCGTCGCCGGCAAGACGACCTTCTCCGTCTTCGACTGGCGCGACCCGATCCCCGCGCTGATGGACGCTGGTAGTGTCGCCGTCCGCGCCCTCGGCCTCAAGCGTGGCGCCGCCAGTCATGCCGCCACGCCAGCGCCTGCCAGGGCGGCCGCGCCCAGGCGCTAAGCTTGCCAACGCACACGCTGCCACGCGCGAGCGCCAGGAGCCCTATCGCGTCGCGACGCGATGGGGTATGATTTGCCCGAACGGCAAGCGTACGGCCTCTGGCATCAACGGCGGGCGGTGGGACAGGTGGGAGGGGCACAGCGCATGAGGCATGAAGAGAGCTATTTCTCAGCCCCTGATGGCCTGCGGCTCTACTATCAGCGTTGGCTGCCAGACGCCGGGATGTCGCGCGCCGTGATCGTCATGATACACGGTGACTTCGCGCAGAGCGGCTGGTACATGAACCTACCGATCCACGAAACGCTCCGCGGTTACGCGATCTATGCGCCAGACCGCCGCGGCTAGGGTCGCTCTCCCGGCCAGCGCGGCTATGTGAGCGCACGGGATGAGTATCTCGACGATCTGGCCGCGCTGCTTCAGGCCATACGCGAAGCGGAGCTGGGCAGGCCCATTTTCCTTGTCGGACATACCGGCAGCGGGCCAATCGCGCTGGAATACGCGATGCGGCGCCCGAGTGAGGTGCGCGGCGTCTGCTGTATCTCGCCCGTCCTCAAGGTCGCGGCGCTCCCGCTCGGCGTGCGACTGCTCGCGGGCGCGCTCTCAGTGATTGCGCCGCGCCTCACGCTTGATGTCACACACCAGGCGGACAAGAGCTGGAATCTCATCTCCCACGACGCCGCGTTCAACCAGTTCGCGCGCACAGATCCGTTGCGCAACACCAAAGTCACGCCGCGCTGGCTCATGGAGAACGGCGCGGCTATGCGGCGCGTCAGCGCGCAGGCGGCCAGCTTCCCCATCCCGCTGCTGATACTGCTCGGCGGCGACGACCAGGTCACTCCGCGCCAGGCCAGCCGGGACTTCTACGAGGCCATGAAGCTGCCCGATAAAGAGTTCCATGAATATCCCGGGGCCTACGTCAACCTGCTGAGTGATACCATGACCGACCAGGTCCTCAGCGACCTCGACGCCTGGCTCGACCGGCATACCGACGACTCGCCCGCCTAGCTCGCCGCCCGCCCGCGCGCGGGCGTATACCGCCGCACCTCGACGATGCGCAGGAAGAAGTCCTGAATCGTCACGGAGTCTACGTCTCCAGTGATCGCGAGCGCCGCCCGCTTGCCCTCCGGCCACAGCCCCATACGAGCCAGTGGCGCGTCGCCGCGCTCGATGTTGTGAATGAGCGCGCTGGCCGCCTCCTGCCGCTCGCGGCGCGTCTTCCCCAGCCCTTCGGGCTGGTCCACATATACCGCGTAGTTCGCCGCCTCACTCGCCACCGCGCGCATGACCGGGTAGCCTTGTTCGCGCAGCAACTCCTCCACGCTGGCAGGCGTGCGCGGAGAGATCGCCACTCCGGGGAACACCGCCGACTCCACCACATAGCGCTGGCCCGACACGAGCTGGTCGCCGCCCGGCCACTCCGTCGCCTGCGCGCCCTGCGTAACAGCGTTTCGCACGATCAGCGCCGCTCGCTGTGAGCCCGTGATCGTCACCTGCCAGCGCCCAGCGCCCGCCGGAGACACCTCGACGCGCGCCGATGCGCGCTCGCGCCACCAGGCCGCGATGTCGCGCAGCCGCGCCACCCATACTGGCAGAGCCAGCCCGCTCGCCGTCGCGAGCAACTGATCCATCGCGCCGCGGGCTAGCATCCCACGCTCCGGGTGCAGGTTCAGTACATACACACCGCCAACCGCATACACCCGCCGCATCACCTCGCTCCACAGCTCGCCAACCTGATCAGTGGGCATGCGCAGCCGATCGAATAGCATCTCATCATCGGGGATGCTGGTGGGGATGCGCAACAGCCCATCCTCAGTATGCGGGCGCAGATTGTACTCGGTGTAAGGAATCGCCTGGAACAACTCGAGCGAGCGGCGGAAGCTGTCCGCCAGCGTGGGCGGCAGCTTGGCCGGCTCGATCACGTCGTGTATGACCGCCTCATTGCTGTCGTAGACGAAGCCCAGCTCCCGGAAGGCCTCCAGCGAGTCCTCGTTCCAGCCGAGATAGGGATTGCGGAATCCTTCAAAGGCGACGCGCTGCCGGCGAAACACTTCGATCGCCGCGTTGATCTGCTCTACCTGCTCATCGCTTGGCAGCGCGCGATAATCGTTGTGGACGTAGCCGTGGATGCCGACCTCCGCGCCCATGCGCTGCACGCGGCGGATGAGGCTTGGGCTGCGCTCCAGCACAGTGGCCGGGACGAAAAACGTCGGCGCGCTGTCATAGGGGCGTAGCGCCTCGATCATCGCCTGAAATGAGCGCCGTGTGCGCCCCTCCGTCAGCCCGAAGCGCGTGAAGACCGTCCACAGCCGCCGTCCGAACGCCGCGCCACCTTTGGTCTTCATCGAATACGCTACCAGATTCATGCCCGCCGAATCCCCCAAACCATCACGTATGACGCCATTCGCTGAAAGCCGCGCGCTACTCGAACAGCGGTCGGTAGCGCTGCTCGTAGCGCGGCGAGCGTAGCGCGCGCTCACCCACCTGCCGCGCCGGCACGCCCCCCACCACCGCATAGGGCGCCACATCACGTGTCACCACGGCCCCCGCCATCACGACCGCGCCCTCGCCGACCGTCACGCCCGCCTGGATGATCGCTCGCGACCCAATCCACGCGTAGTCGCCAATCACGATCGGATGAAACTCCGCCGGGAAGTCGGGGTGATTCATGTCGTGCGTGCCCGTCACCAGCCACACGCCCGCCGATACGCTGACCTCCCGCCCGATGGCCAGGCCGCCGGTCGTATAGAGCAGGCAGCCCGCGTTGATGACAGCCCCTGGGCCGATCGAGACCCGCGCCCCGCTCGTCCGCAGGCCCGCCATCTGGATCTGCTGACTGAGCAGAATGCTCGCTGTCGGGTCGAGCGACCAGCCCAGCGCGCGACGGTACCACCAGTGCCGCACGGTATAGGAAGGGATATGCGCGATGACATGGTTCGTCGCGTACTTGATCGCCGCGCGTGCAACGTCGCGCGCATGCGACGATGCGGCGCTCGCGAGCGCCGCGAGAGCCTTCGCCCGCGTAGCGCTCGCCGCCATATCGTGCTGCTGTGTGACCATGGACGCGCCCTCCCTGCTAACGACTATCGCGCATGTTACGCGGGTGATACCGTCAGACGCCGCGCACGGATAGGTTGGCTGGCCACCGCGCGCCGCGCCAATCGCGTCGCTACCGCGCTACTCCGGCCGCGCGCCGGCGGCTGTGTGGATCTCGGGCCTGCTTGTGTCACGAGTCGGGCGCGCGCCGCGGGCCGGCTCATGGCATAGATTTCGGCGAGCGGCATCGAGCGCGGCGCGCTCCTGCGCTCGTGGGCGCGCGCGGCGATGACCGACGCGCCAGCGACGCGCACGGCTGGTACTGGTTCGGTAATCTCCACTGACTCAACCGCGGCGACAGAGCCCATCGCCTCCGCCACTTCCGTGACGTTGGCCGTTTCCGCCTCCGTCGCGCCACGCCCCACCTTGCGACGCACCGCCGCCACCAGCGCCAGCGCATCCGCGCGTGGAACCAGCCGCGCCACAGCGCCCACTGCGATATAGGTCGCCGCGGCGGCGGGGATGATAACGAGGATCGTGAAGTGGTCCAACGCCAGAATTACGAGCGCCATCGTCGCACTCGCAAGCAGCGACTTCGCCAGGGTTGGCAGGCTGCCGAGCGGGATGAGATCGCGCGGGACAGCAAACAGGCCCATGACCAGCAGCGCCGCCTCGGTGATCGAGGTTACGAGCGCCGCCGCCACCTCGTGATAGCGCGGAATGAGGAGCAGATTCAGGCTGATATTCAGGACCATCGCCACAGCCGCCATCCAGACCAGCGACTTCTCCCGATGCCTGGTAATGATGATGTTGCTAATGACCGAATTGACATAGAGCAGAATCAGCCCAGGAGCTAGCGCCTCCATCACCAGCGTCGTGCGCGCGAATTCCTCATGATGGTAGAGGAATCCGACGATCGCGGGCGCCGCTACCCCTAACCCTGTCGCCAGTGGCATTCCGCAGATCAGCAGGAAGTTCATTGACTTCTCGATCGCCACACGGAATGCCTTGGGGTCATCTGTGGAGAGGCGGGCCATCAACGGGTACATCACCGTGGACATGATGAGCCCGGGAAGGAAGATCAGGGTGTCGAAGATCTTGTAGCCCGCGCCGTAGCGCCCAACCACCGCGTCGCCATCGAGCGCGCCGAGCAATACGGTATCAATCCGGTAGTAGATGACGCCCAGCGCGCCATAGAGCAGGAACGGCACGCTCGTATACACGATCTCGCGTATGGTGGCGAGGTCGAGCGCGAAGATTGGACGCTCCAGCCGGTAAAACCAGAACGCCTGCCACGACGCGTTGAGCGACGCGCCCACCAACAGCACGACGGCCACCGGGATGACGCCGACATGCAGGAAGCGCAGCAAGAGGAACGCTACGGCGGCATCGAGAACCTTTTCGACGATCAAGCCGGACACCGGCACGATATTGCGGTGAACGGCGATCTGCATCGCCCCGAACGCCGCGCCGATCGAGGTCACCAGCAGCGTCAGTCCGCTCAGCGCCACCACCACACGCTCTTCTGGGCTATAGTGCAGGAGGGCGGCGGCGATCATCAACGCGGCGCACAAGGGCGCCCACAACGCTACTTTGAGCAGCAGCGCGCTGGAGACATACCGCTGCGCCCGATGAGGCGCGCTCGCCACCTCGCGGATGATTTGCTGATTGAAGCCGAACTCTAACGGGAAGCCAATGAGCCCGGTCAGCGTGATCGCCAGATACAACTCGCCAAAGCCGGCGGGGCCCAGGAAGCGTCCGTAGGCCATCGTCAGCGCCAGCGTCGAGAGCCAGGTGACAACCTGACCGGCAAGCGAGATGACGGTATTGCTGACCACGATCCGCAGATGACCGTGACTATCAGCGGCGTGTCGTTTGTGGCCTGGGACGCCCTCCGGCTCGCCACTGATCACACGATCAGCCACATCCGCGCGCATTGGTCGTTATCCTTCGTCTAGACTGTGTGAGTGCGAGAGGCGGTGAAACCACTCCCCGCCATACGGCGGCGCCACAGAAACGCCAACGAGGCGCTGGGGTCAGAGGACATGGCTTCTCAATCGAGCCTATCAGGTTGATGTGGACGGCAGATTGTGGGAATGGTAGAAATACCGTCGCGACGGCCATCTCATGTGTAGAGTTCTTTCAAGAGGCCAGAGACGCCGAGACTGCCATACGGCAGGCGTCATGGCCACTCACCCGATCCACATCGCTCCTTGCATGCGTCTACCGCGCATGCACCTGGGTGGAATGAACGATACACGTCATGCACATAGGGCGATACCACGTCATATGCGTTCAAGCGCTACGATGTATGGTAGCGATCGGCTTCACGCGCTGTTTTGTGGAACACCGACCGGAGACCAGGCGGGACTGCATGACGAGACGTTCCCGCGGAGTAGGCTCGGGCCAATGGAATATTGGGATAGAGAGGAGATGACCTGATATGCGGCGAACGCTAGAGTTGATCTTCCGGCATGGAGTGATAATTGCCGCGCTCCTCATCATCCCGATTGTCACCGCCCTGGCCTTCGTATGGGCGCAGCCGCGCCAGTACGAGGGCACGGCGACGCTATGGGCCCTCCAGCGGTATTCCGTGATTGGCGCCACCGGCCCCGAAGCGGACCTCAACTCGACGCCTGCCAGCACCCAGGTGACCGCGCTCACTGAGTTGCTCCAGGCCCATTCCTTTGACCTGGCGGTCGCGAAACAGACCGACCTGGCCTCAACCTTCGACGCCGCTACCCGCGCCGATCCCCGCAAGCTGAACGATGCTATCGAGCATGAGCTCTCCACCAAGGTCATTCCGACGGCGGTGGGCTATAACCTCTTCCAGATCACGTATGACAATAAGAGTCCCAAGATAGCCCAGCAAGTCGTCGCTGCCGTCGTAGGTGAGTTCGAAGCGCAAGCGACGAGCTTCTCCATCGCTGAGGCCAAGCAGTTGATCCAGGCCTATCAGGGCCAGCTGCTCCAGGCCAAACAGGCCGCGAGCGAGGCGACGCGCGTGGCTGCCAACTACGCGGCCTCCCATCCTGGCGCGCAGGCATTTACGGACCCAGCCTACAGCCAGCTGCTCCAGCAGGCGCAAGCCGCCCAGACTAACGCCGATGCGCTCCAGGCCAACATCAACCAGCTCCAATCACAACTCGCCACTGTTGGGAACGGTACTGGCGGCCTCTATAGCATTGTGGACGCGCCCAATGTCGACAGCAAGCCCGTCTCCCGCGCCAAGGGGTTTCTGCTTGGCGGCGGCATTGGGCTTGCGGTTGGGCTGCTTGTGACCACGCTCCTGCTGGTCGCGCTCATGCGGCGCGACCGCTCGATCTACTCATCTGAGGACTTGCGACGCCTTATCCAGCTCCCCATCACACTCGAGTTGACGGAGCTTCCGAGTGATGTCGCAGCGGCGGTGGCCGCGCCCGCGCAACCCGCGCTATTGGAGCGCATCCAAGCCCGGCGTTGACGCCAGGCCAGAGCCATATAAGACGCTATCCAACGTATGGGATGCAGCCAGAGCGCACACGTGCAAGTGAATGGCGCATACAGACCATCAAGACTGTCCTGACCAGCCAGTTAGGGAGAGGGTGAACGGAGTGCTACGGGTATCGCGCATCGTAGGACTATTCGCGCGCGGCATTACGCAGGAAGCGGGTACAGGCGCCATCGCGGACTTTCGAACGGGCGAGGCGGACAATGACATCAGCGATATCGCCGTCAGCGATATCAGTGAGGATACACGCGCGGGCGTCGCGCTCACCCCTGTCGCGCACAACGCATCCCCCAACGTTGTGCGCCGAAGCCGCTTAGCGAGCGACCGACGCTCCTCCTCCAGTGGACCGCTGGCCGCCCCTCGTGATCCACGTGTGCGGCTCATCCAGAACCAATGTGTGAAGATCAGCCTGAACCTCTTCAATCGCTCGGATCCCCCCACGCGTAGCCTGGGCTTCACCAGCGCTATCCCCGGCGAGGGGAAGACCCTCCTTGCCAGCGCCACCGCCATCGCGCTCGCGGAGCGCGGGCGCCGGCCCGTGACACTCCTCGACTGCAATTGGGACAATCCCACGCTCCACACGCGCTTTGATCTACCCCACTCACCGGGTCTCGCGGAGTGGCTGCGGCGCGAATGCGATTTGGCTGACATTCGCCACACCATTTCTCCTCACCTGACGGTGATTCCCAGCGGCGATGCGTCCGACGACGCGCTCGCGCTGACCGATCGCTTCCGCGGCATCGGCGGGCAAGCTATCCTGACCGCGCCAGATGAGGTGTTGGTCGCTGACCTGCCCGCGGTGCTGACCACAGACTATGGAGCGCAGCTCCCTCAACTGCTCGATGCGGTTCTGCTTGTAGTGCGCGCTGGCGTGACCCAAGAAGCCTATATCGCTGAAGCCAACCGCGAGCTGGCCGACTCTCCGCTGGAGGGAGCTGTGCTCAATGCGACACGCAGTTATATCCCACGCTGGCTCCAGCGCCTGCTCTAGCGGGCCTGCGGCGCCCAAGGGAATCAAGGGAGCGCCATGACGACCATCGGCATCATACTGGGTGGCATCCTTGTCATCGCCTTCTTCGCCCGCGAGTTCAACTGGCGCACGCGAGCGGCCCTTCTCGCTGTGCTCGCCGTCATGGCCATCATTCTCATCCGCTAATCCGCTCGCTGCGCCCGTCGCGTCTGTTGGGCGCCTGCTTGATCAGTCTGAGCGAGGTCAGGAAGCCCCGCTTCACACACGAGGTGTCCATCGTGAGAGCCGCATCACAGGTATTCCGGCGCGTGGATGAAGCGCCCCTGGCTGTGTCACGCCTCATACGCGACGCGCGTAAGGGCGAGCGCAGGCTCTATCTCGCGGCGATGGCGCTGACCGTGGGGCTGGCGCCGCTCATGGCCTTCCTCCAGATCCAGATCGGCTTCGCGCTCGCGCTCGGCCTCCTCATCATCGCCATCCTGATCATCATCATGCTCATCTGGCCCATCGCGGGAGTCTACGCGCTGGCGATCTGCGCCGTGGTCGTCGAGCAGGAAATACTGACCTATCCCATTGTCACTGACCACCTCTACATCTTCTACTGGCCCGTCAATCTGCAAGGATTGCCTGAGCGACCCATCGGTTTCCTGGCGCTCTTCGCCTTGTTGCTCATCATCGCGCGCCGCCTGGCGAAGCGCATGGGCGCGCCTCTCAAGCTCGGTCCGCTCTTCTGGCCCTTCGCCGCGATGCTCGCCTGTGTCGCCATGGGTGTGGCGCACGGCCTCAGCAGCGGCGGAGACCCGCGCATCATCGTCCTTGAGGTTCGGCCCTTCTGGTATCTCTTCCTTACCTACCTGCTCGCCTATAACCTCATCAATGAAAAGCGTCACGCGCTAGCGCTGCTCTGGATTACCGTGATCGGCACATCCATCAAAGCCTTGCAAGGGACCTACATTGTCTTCGGTCCGCTCGGCGGTCACATCTCAGGTCAGAACGAGATCATGGCACATGAACAGTCCTTCTTCTTCGTCCTCGTGCTGCTCATTATTCTGCTATGCGTCATGCTTGGGCGTATGCGCCTGCTTATGTGGGCAGCCCTGCTCTCAACCCCCTTCCTGCTGGTTGCGCTCGTAGCCAATAACCGCCGCGCAGACTACGCGGCATTCCTGCTTGGCGCGCTGGGAGCGTGGCTCTTCGCTGTCGTCGTGCGTCCCGAGCGACGCAAGGCGCTCATCACGGCGGCTGTCATCTCGGGAGTGGTCTTTGGCGTCTACGTGCTTGCGTTCCAGCACTCTTCGAGCACGCTCGGCACACCTGCCCGAGCCGTGATCTCCGTCGTGCATCCCAGCGCCGCCGATGTCCGTGACGCCGCCTCCAACGCCTACCGCTACGTCGAGGACTATGATCTCAAGTTTACCGAGCAACAGAATCCGGTCATTGGCTATGGCTTCGGCAAACCCTTCCTCCAGCCGATCACGCTCCCCAACATCGTCTCCATTGATCCCTACTACCTCTACATCCCGCACAACACCCTGCTCTGGGTCTGGATGCGCCTCGGCCCTCCCGGCTACCTCGCGCTCTGGTATCTGATAGGCGCGTTCGTGATTCGCACAGGCATCCTCGCGCGCACGCTCCGCGACCCCGATCTGCGATTCATAGCGATCTACGCGATTGGGGCCATGCTGATGGAGGTGCCGCTCGCCTACGGCGACTACCAACTCTTCTTCTATCGCAATATCTTCTATCTCGGGTTGCTAATGGGCACGGTCATGCGCCTGCGGGAGCTCGATACTCCCACTCCGGCGACCGAGACCACTGAGACCCGCGATGAGGCTGGCGCCGGAGCCGCGGCACAGCGCAAGACGCTCCAACGCGTCACCACACTCACTGGATGGGAGCGCGAGGCGCTGAGCGGCGTAGCCGCCTCCCTCACCTCGCATGGCGCGCGTCCCGCGCGCGCTCCAACCACGAGTCGCCAGCCAGCTACACGCCGCTAGGGGCTTTGCCATGCGGAGTGGCGCTGGATCCTCGCGCGACACAGCGCCACGTCGTTACCAGATGCCCAGAGGCTGCAATCGCAACAGACAATGAGAACCTGCGGGCGCATTCAGCGCTCGCAGGTTCTCGGTCAGCCGTCAGTGTCATTCACGGAATAAATCAAAACGAATACGCGCGACTACTACATCAATTGGCGTCCTGCCCTACGCTCTCTCAGTGAGTGCTCGCCATGCGCAGATGGCTTACACGGTCATCCAGGCGATGGAATGGTTCACCGTCATCGGCAGCGTCGGCGCCGTCAGGCCGCTCCGCATGGTCGTCCACATCCTTAGCGGCGAACTCGGAGGCTCTATCCGTTGGCCCCGACGCCGTGCTGACGGAGAGGGTGTACCCCACCCCCGGCACGGTCCGAATGAAGCGCGGCTTGCTCGGCACAGGCTCGATCTTCTCCCGCAGGTGTCGAATGTGCGCCTTGATGAGGTAGGTGTCGCCATCCTCCCCGTACCCCCAGGCATGCGACACGATTTGGTTCTGCGTGCATACGTCACCGACGTTGATCGCCAGTATCTGCAAGATCCGGCTCTCCGTCGGCGTCAAATGCTCCACGCGCCCATTCACGCGCACCTCATTGCGCGAAGCGTCGAACCGAATCGGCCCAATCTCCATCACCGTTGAGGGCTGCCGCTGCAGCGTCGCGCGCACACGGCGGCTGAGCGCATGGAGGTGCGCCAGCAGCAGCTTGGGCAGGAATGGTTTCGCCAGGAACGCATCCGCGCCCGACTCCAGGCAATGCGCCTCGATAGTTGGGCTCGGCTCATCCGTCACTGCTAGTACGAGCGCGTCGTGCTGCACGCGCAGCTCGCGGCAGATCGCCATTACATCAACGCCCGCCAGCTTGACTTCAGCGATCACCAGGTCAGGCTTGCGCTCCAGCCAGACGGACCGGGCTTTATCCGCCGAGAAGCTGAAGTGAACGGTATATCCGCGCGAGCGCAGCCAACTGGTTACCATCTCGACCATGTCGCGGTCGCTATCGACGACCAATATGTTCAATCTGTCCCCCCCATGCGTATGCCTTGCATGCATGCCATTCCCGCAGTCACAATCGTGGCGAAAGCGCCCTCCCAGCCCGACCATGCCAAACGCCCTGCTACAGCCGCGGGAATCTCGATCGTGTAGCCGAGCGCTCGTGGGCGCCACCACACCCACTGCACAGTCAGGTGTATCCTCTCCAAGCGACAAAAGAACGACGGATCAACCATCAGGCGCGGCGAACGCGCTCAACCACTGGGGACACGTACAGAGGACGCGAGGAGAGAGCGCGCAAACTGCTCAGTTTTCCGAGCCAGACGCGCGATCACTGCCGTTTGTGGCCAGACGCTACACGCATGTTTTAGGCCACAGTGCGTGGCCCCTCCGCCTCCAACATCCACATCTGAGTTGGGAACTCGAACTACAATAACGCGCGCCGCCTTCGGGGCGACTCCCAAAGCGATTCGGTCCATCTCCGCTCATTCCATACTTCATCAGTACAGCGACAAGCGCGAGATGGCGTCATGTCGGCGCCGCCGCGGCCTTGGCTCCGTCATCCCCGACCAAGCCAGTCATCGGGACCGCGTTAGGACGCACGAGGTGTGAGCAGCCAAGCCTTTAGCGCTTTTCGGCGCTCACACATGCCCCTCCGCCTCCCACACGAAGCAGCCGGCCGGTCCGCCGCGTCAAACAGAGGCGGGCGATCATCCCAGGGCAACTCGTTATTGGACGGGTTTTGCGCTGAACGGCGCCGCAGTCGCGCCATTACAGTGCGAGGTATGTAGAGCTACGTCACTCACAGGTATTTTTCGCGGCGTTCCTGACCGATGAGTGGTGGGCGCGGGGGCTTGAGTTATGGATGGGTAGAGAAGAAAACACCAGCGCAAGCGCGCAATGACGCTTTCTCCATACACTGCAAACGCGGTACGCGCACGGAAAGTCACACGCCTACACGGCTTTGTGAGACATATCACAGCGTTGGCTTCGGAATTCGGAATAAATACCGATTCCAGGCCATCACTGGGAGAGCGCCGCAGAGCCAAACGCCCCATACAGGCCTTCACATGAACCATGCCAGCTTTGTAGCATTACCGTTGTGGAACGGTTACGCCATCCTCGATGCGAGGCGCTCGCGCGCTACCCGTGAGCCGCCCGTCGCGCATAGGTGTGAGGCTCAGCAAGAGCGGGCCGAGCAGCATCCCCACCATCGCGACGCCTAGCGTCCCGCGCGGACCCAGCGCCGCGCCAGCCGTCGCCCCCAGCGCCAGCCCAACCAGTGAGCCCGCGCTCCGCAGCGTGCTCCCACTCGCGACCACCCGGCCCAGCGCGCGGGACGGCGTCACAAGCTGGAGGGCGCTCGTCGCCGAAATGTCATAGATGGTATAGGCGGCGTCCCCGAGTTGCGGGATCGTAATCAGCGCGAACGCCAGCCATATCGGCCCTCCCGCCAGCGGGATCAGCAGCCCCAGCCCGCGTGACACCCATGCGCTCCAGCGCAGTGTCCGCGCCAGCCCCAACCGCGCGGTCACCCGCTCCGTCGCGACCGCCCCTACGAACGCCGCCACACCCCCAACACCAAAGCTCAACCCCATCAGGGCTGGCGAGATGTCCAGATCGCGCAGGATGAAGATCACCAGCGCCGTCTCCAGCAGCGACCCGCAGAGCGCGTTGATCGCTCCCGCCCCGGCTATGGCCCGCCGCGCAGGATGCGCCCAGGTCAGCCGCAACCCCTCCGCCACTTCGCGCGCCAGCTGGATCAGCTTGGGACGCTCCGCCGCTGGTTGTGGATGTGGCTCCGGCGCGCGGATCAGCGCCAGCGAGATGACCGAGACAACATACGTCGCCGCGTCCACCAACACCGCTACTGGGGCTGTCAGCGCCTGCGCCAGCGCGCCCGCCGCCCCAAAGCCCGCCACCTCCGCCACCGACAGACTCGCCCCCAGCTTGGCGTTCCCCTCCACCAGCCGCTTCTCGCCCACCAGCGTCGCCAGATACGCGGGATAGGCGATGTCGAACAGCACGCTCAGCGCGCTCGTCGCCACTGACACGGCGTACAGCAGCCCCAGACTCAGGCCGCCAAGCGCCGCCGCCAGCGGAACCGCCAGCAGCGCCAGCGCCCGCCCCACATCCGCCGCGATCAGCAGCGGACGCCGCCGCACGCGGTCCGCCAGCGCGCCCGCCGCCAGTCCGAGCGCCAGCGCGGGCGCCGCGTCGGCGATATACAGCAGCGCTACCTGCGCCTGTGACGCGTCGAGCGTCAACACCGCCACCAGCGGCAAAATCACCTTCGTCACCAGCGAGCCAAAGACCGACACGGTCTGCCCGCCCCAGAGCTTCAGAAAATCGGGATGGCGCCACAGCCCACCAAAGCGGCCGCGCGCTACACGTGCGAACATCGAAAACCGGCTCCATCATGCGGGTAGAGAAACGAGCGCCAGAGCATGAAGAGGCCAGGCGGATGACACGCGATGAGATCAGCGGAATTGAACCCGCGAGAGGGAAGCGAGAGGGAAGAGAATCAATCCAGGCGGACATGGCGCGCTCGCCCGCTCGCGCGTCTCACGCGAGCGGGGCGGGGTCTGTCCGGCGCTCCCCTTAGCGTTATGAGCGCCTACCGCGTCTCAGCGGCGCGGCGCTCCATACGGTGGGAAGGTCTCGCGAGCGTAGGCGTGTCGTGCGCCGGGCCTACGCCGCGTAGCGGATGGTGGTCTGCGACCTCGTATCCATGTGCATGCGCGCATCATAGCCCGCGCCGCGAGGCCGCGTCAATCGCTTCATCTGTCAGCCTCCCGCGTCACACGCGCGTCTGGCGCCACTTGCCGCCGCGGAAGCGCCAGTAGGCCAGCCCGGCCTGCGTCAGGAAGTCCATGGACATCGCCAGGCGCCCGCCCGCCAGGCCGAAGATCGGGATCAGCAGGGCGGCCAGCGGCACCCGCAGTCCCCATGATCCCGCCGCGCGCACCAGCACCGGGAACTTCGTATCGCCCGCCCCGCGCAGCGACCCATTGAAGATGAACGTCGCGCCCGAGGCGGGCAAGATCAGCAGCGACAGCCGCTGCGCCACATCACCAGCCCGCAGCACGGCGGGGTCCGCCACAAACAGGCCCAGCATCACCTGCGGGATCGCCGCCGCGAGCAGTCCCAACGCCACCATCACCCCCAGGCAGGGCCAGAGCGCGGCCATCGCCGCGCGCTTCGCCAGCTTCGGGCTGTTCGCCCCCAGCGCCTGCCCAACCAGCGCTGTCGCCGCAACGCTGAACCCAAACGCTGGCAGCGTGCCCAGGGCCTCCACTCCGTTGATCGTCACATTGGCGGCGTAGGGAACCGAGCCGAGCGACACCACCTGATGATTGAAGGTCAGCACCCCAGCCTGAAAGACCGTCAGCTCCGCCGCCGAAGGTAGCCCGATCCGCAGCGCTCGCCGCGCCACGCTCACATCCGGCGTCAGCGCCGCGCGGCTCAGGCGCGGCGCCAGCGGATGCCGCCGCGCCAGCAGCGTGACCGCCAGCAGCGCGCCCAGCGTCCAGCCAGCCGCCGCGCCGATCGCCGAGCCAATCACGCCAACCGGCTGGATGCCGAGCGCTGGCTCGCCGTTCAGCAGCAGCCAGGACGCGACGACATTCACCCCGTTGACGGCCAGCATGACCACTACCGGGCGGCGCGTATCGCCCGCCCCACGCATCGCCGCCGTGCAGGCCGAGGCGATACCCGTCGCGGGCAGTCCCACGCTCGAGACGCGGATGAACTGGGCCGCAAGCTCGGCGACCTGCCCATTGACGCCCAGCGCCATTGCGATCAGGTCCGCCAGCGGCGCCGCCAGCGCCAGCATCACCAGCCCGGCGATCCCGCCCATGAGCGCGCCCTGCCCCGCCGCCTTCGCCGCCAGCCGCGAGTCGCGCGCGCCGGTCGCGCGCGCCACCAGCGCCGTCACTCCGACATTTACCGCGAAGAATGCCGTCAGCACGACCCACGTCATCATCGCCGCGGCGCCGACCGCCGCCACCGCCGTCGCCTGCCCGTAACCCAGCCGCGCGCTGGCATAGGCCGAGAGATGGCCTGACAGGAACGTATCGGAGACACCTACGCCCAATGCGAGCAATTGCTCACCAATCGCTGGGGCCGAAAGCGCCCAAATGCGGCGGCGCAGCTCGGCGTCCGGCATGTCGTCTCGCAAGCCCGCGGGTCGCGCGACCTGATGGCTGACGCCGCTCCGCCCTGGAATGGGCAGCCGCGCGGAGGAGCCGCCAGCGGGCAGCTCGAGCGCCACATCCGCCGCGGGCGCGATCGAGACGGCAGGGGCCACAGGCGCTCGACCGATGCGCCAGATTGGCGGTGGCCAGGCGAGCTGGCGCATCGCCCGCACCGGCGAAACCAGCCGCGCACGCGTGTCGAGCGCACGCGGGTTGCGCATTGGACGCTCCCGCCTCCGGCGCCAGCGGGCGCCGGGATGGGCGAGCGCCGCGCGCGGAGACAGGCGCGGCAGATGGAAAAACGCAGACGATAGCAAGGGAACACTGACACGAGGCCTACGCATGGTGAAGACGCTCTCCCCTTACAATCCAGACCCTGGCGTTAGATAGCGCTCTAACGCAGACGACCAGGGCAATGGGAGCGACGCCTGCTGTAACAAAAGCGGAACAGAAGGCAAATGACGACGAAATGATAGCAGTGCCGCAAAATTCAGCGAAATATCACATTGCCGCACAGGTGTCCGTGACCTGTGGAGACGCCGCCCGCTCCCATCTCTCTAGAGTATGACGTATCATGTCCATCTTCCACAACTCTCATGGGTTACAGGTCACACAGCGGTCTCTGGCGCCTTCTATACCCTCGCGCAAGCCCTTGCGGGCACGCCCGCCTGGCTGCTACACTGCCCTCATGCAGAGGCTGCGCCCGCGTTGAGGCTCGACGAAGCCGCTTCCAGACTCCCTCCGCAGACTGGCGCGTCCCGAGGTCAGCCAGTCATCCGGAGGAGCGACGGAGCGGCTATTTTGTTCGCTATCTCACCGGCGCGCCAACGCCATTGACCAATGGCGCGGGCGCGACCGTTCCTCTTGGGGTTACAATATTCGTGATACAGATCATCGCGCTGAGAGCCGCGCGCAGACTCTCGCGACGCGGCGCATGCGGCGCCGAGCGCGCGACCGCCAGGAATGACCGCGTCTCGCCCAGCGTCACAGCCAGCGCGTCACACAACGCGTCTACGCAGGCAACGGAGGCATGATTCCATGGCGAAGAGCCGTCTCCATGCGGTGTATGAGCTTGGACAGAGCGTCTGGTACGATAACATCCGGCGCGGGCTCATCACCTCAGGCGACTTCCAGCGACTGGTTGATGACGACGCGGTCGTAGGCGTCACCTCAAACCCCACCATCTTCGAGAAGGCCATTGACGGCAGCGCCGACTATGATGACGCCCTGCGCGCGCTCGTCAAACAGGGCATCACGGACCCACGCCAGGCCTTCTTCGCGCTCGCCATCGAGGACATCCAGATGGCGGCTGACATCCTGCGTCCGATCTACGACCGCACGGGCCATCTCGATGGCTACATCAGCCTTGAGGTCTCGCCTGACCTGGCGAACGATACCAGGACCACCATCACTGAGACACGCCGCCTCTTCGCGCAGGTCAACCGCCCGAACGTGATGATCAAGATTCCCGCCACGGCGGAAGGCATACCGGCCATCGAGGAGATGATCTACGAGGGCGTCAACATCAACGTCACCCTCATCTTCGCCCTCGAGGTGTACGAGCGCGTCACCGAGGCCTACATTCGCGGCCTGGAGCGCCGCATCGCCGAAGGGAAGCCTGTCGAGGACATCGCCAGCGTCGCAAGCTTCTTCGTCAGCCGGGTAGACACGCTGGTGGACAAGCTGCTTGAGGAGAAGATCGCCATGGCGGCGAGCGAGGCCGAACGTGAGCACTTGCGCAGCCTTCAGGGCAAGGCGGCCATCGCCAACGCCCGCCTCGCCTACGAGCGCTACGAGGCCATCTTCCATGGCGAGCGCTTCGCCCCGCTGCTCGCCGCCGGCGCCCGCCCCCAGCGCTGCCTCTGGGCCAGCACGAGCACAAAGAACCCTGCCTATCGCGATGTGCTCTACGTCGAGGAGCTCCTCGTCCCGGAAACGGTGGACACCATGCCACCACAGACGATCCGCGCCTTCCAGGACCACGGCGAAGCGCGCCGCGCGCCCAACGCCTTCCAGGAGGCCCGCGCGACCATGAGCGACCTCGCCGTCGCCGAGATCAATATGCTCCAGGTCACGAAGCAGCTGGAGATTGAAGGCGTCAAGACGTTCACGGATTCCTTCATGTCGCTGCTGGACAGCGCCGAAAGGAAGATCAAGGTCCTCGCGGCCGAGGTGAGCGCGAGCGCCGCGTCGGTCGGTTCTGCCCGCCTCGGCCCGCTCTCGGGGGCGGTTGAGGAAACGCTTGGCCGAACTGGAGGCGAGCGCTTCGCTCAGCGCGTCTGGAATAAGGACCCAGCATTCTGGAAGCCGAACCCCGCCGAGCAGAGCGAGATCACCGACCGCCTTGGCTGGCTGACCGTCACCGACACCATGCGCGACGCCCTGCCACGTCTCGATGACCTGCGTGATAGTCTGCGCAACGCCGGCATTACCAGCGTCGTCCTGCTCGGTATGGGCGGTAGCAGCCTCGCCCCAGAGGTGCTGCGCGAGACGTTCGGCGCACAGGATGGCCAGCCCGATCTCATCACGCTCGACTCCACCGACCCCGCCACGATTCTGGATGTCGAGCGCCGCATTGACCTCGCCCGCACGGTCTTCATCGTCGCCTCGAAGTCGGGCGGCACGCTCGAGACGCTCTCGCAATATAAATACTTCTACGGCAAGATCCTGGCGATGCATGAGGGCAACGCCGCCGGCGCGGGCGCCCAGTTCATCGCCATCACCGATCCTGGTACCAAGCTGGAGACGCTCGCCCACGACCACCAGTTCCTCACCACGTTCCGCAACCCGCCCGACATTGGCGGCCGCTACTCAGCGCTCTCCTTCTTTGGAATGGTTCCGGCGGCGATTCTCGGCATAGACGTGGCGAAGCTGCTCGACCGCGCCGATGCGATGCGCCAGGCATGCGCGACGGACGTTTCGGCTGAGCAGAACCCTGGCGTCTGGCTTGGCGCCATCCTCGGCGTGGGCGCGCTCCAGGGCCGCGACAAGGCGACGATCATCGTCTCGCCGCCCATCGCCACATTCGGCTACTGGCTGGAGCAACTCCTCGCCGAGAGCACGGGCAAAGAGGGGAAGGGTATCCTGCCCGTCGAGGGCGAGACGCTGGGTGATCCCACCGACTATGGCCAGGACCGCATCTTTGTCTACCTGCGCACGGACGAAGGCTTCGATCCCAACCAGGACGCCGCCGTCGCCCGCCTCGAGGCCGCCGGCCAGCCTGTCGTGCGCCTGCCCCTGCGCGACATCTACGACATGGGCGCTGAGTTCCTCCGCTGGGAGTTCGCCACCGCCATCGCGGGCGCGCTGATCGGCATCAACGCCTTCGACCAACCCAACGTCCAGGAGTCGAAGGACAACACCGACCGCATCCTGGCGGCATACGCCCAGGAGCGGACGCTGCGCGAGCCCGCGCCCACCCTGCGCACCGAGACTGGCCACGTTACGCTGGTCGCCCAGGGCGAGCGGGAAGCCGCGCTGCGCCAGGCGCAGTCCCTGCAGGCGGCGATGAAGACGTTGGCAGGGGAAGCTGGCGCTGGCGACTACTTCGCCCTGCTGGCTTACATCCAGCGCGCGCCGGAGACAGACGCCGCCTTGCAGCGCATCCGCTTGGGCCTGCGCGATCTGCGCCGCGTCGCCACGACGCTCGGCTACGGCCCGCGCTTCCAGCACTCCACCGGGCAGTTCCACAAGGGCGGCCCGAACACCGGCGTCTTCCTCCAGTTCGTCGCCCGCGATGCCGAAGACGTCCCGATCCCGGACGCGCCCTATACTTTCGGAACGCTCAAGGCGGCGCAGGCGCTTGGCGACCTGCAATCGCTCATGGCGCATGGCCGGCGCGTCGTGCGCATAGACCTTGGCGATAACATCGCCGCCGGGCTGGCCGAGCTGGAGCAAGCGCTCAGCGCTATCCAGTCATGAACCGCCGCATACCGGCGCGCCCGCTGGAGCCCGCCTGATAGGGTACGGCGCGTCTGGTGAGAAATGAGGATCAATCGCGATGGAACTCGGAATCTATGGTCTGGGCCGCATGGGCGCCAATATGGCGACACGCCTGCTGCGCGCCGGTCACCGCGTCGTAGCCTCCAACCGTAGCCCCGGCCCGGTGGATGAAGCCGCCGCGGAGGGCGCCGTCCCCGCCTATACCATCGAGGCGATGGTAAGCAAGCTGGAAGCGACGCCCAGGATCGTCTGGCTCATGGTCCCCTCTGGCCAGGTGACTGACGACGCGCTCGATCACGTCATGTCGCTGCTCAAGCCTGGCGACATCATCATTGACGGCGGCAACTCCAACTGGCATGACACGCAGCGTCGCGCCGAGAAGGTCACCGCCGCGAGCATGCACATGATGGACTGCGGCACCAGCGGCGGCATCTGGGGCCTCAAGGTCGGCTACAGCCTGATGGTCGGCGGCGAGAAAGCGATCTTCGACCACTGCGAGCCGATCTTCAAGTCGCTCGCCCCGGAAAACGGCTACGGCTACATGGGAACTCATGGCGCCGGACACTTCGTCAAGATGGTCCACAACGGCGTCGAGTATGGCATGCTCCAGGCGTACGGCGAGGGCTTCGAGATTCTGGAGAAGTCCGGCTTCGGCCTTGATATGCGCGAAGTCACCCGCGTGTGGCAGAACGGCAGCGTCGTGCGCTCCTGGCTGCTCGATCTCGCCGCGCTAGCCTTCGCCGAAGACCCAACGCTGGAAAACATCAAAGGCTATGTGCAGGACTCGGGCGAGGGCCGCTGGACTGTGCAGGCGGCGATAGACGAAGATGTGCCGGCCCCGGTCATCACCCTCTCGCTGCTGCAGCGCTTCGTCTCGCGCCAGGATGAATCGTTCTCCGCCAAGGTGATCTCCGCGCTGCGCAACCAGTTCGGTGGCCACGCGGTCAAGATGGAGACGGGTGAATTCGGCGGCGTCAAGCACGAGGCATGAGCCGGGCCGCCGCGGGCGCCCACGCGGACACTGGCGTCAGGCGTTCGAGCGCCGTCCCGGTCTGAGCTGGGTCGGCGCTCGCCATGCGGGCGTTGACCCTGTGGCGGGTCGCGCCGCGTTTCACGTTCCAACGCGTTCAGTTCAGAAAGGAACTCCGCTTATGGACACCACCGCGCCCGCCTCCAACCCCCTGCGCCAGGGTCTGAGCTCCACTCGCGCCGTGCCGCCGTGCGTGCTGGTCATCTTCGGCGCCACCGGCGACCTCACCCACCGCAAGCTCTTGCCCGCGCTCTATAACCTCGCCATCGAGCAGCCCCTGCCGCCGCAATTCACGGTCGTCGGAGTCGCGCGCCGCCCCTTCTCCGATGACGAGTTCCGTCAGCAGGCGCTCGACTCGGTCAATACCTTCTCGCGCCGCCGCCCCGTCAACCCGTCCGTCTGGGACACCTTCTCCAAGGGCCTCTACTATTGCCAATCCCAGTTCGACGACCCAGAAGGCTACAAGAGACTCGGCGAGCTCCTCGATAAGCTCGACCAGGAGCGCGGGACACAGGGCAATCGCATCTTCTACCTCGCCACACCTCCGAATTTCTATGGAGACATCAGCGGACTGCTTAGCTCCTCCGGCATCGCCAAGCGCGGTGTGGCGAGCGGCCACAATGGCTGGTCGCGCATCGTCGTCGAGAAGCCCTTCGGCCACGATCTCGCCTCCGCCCGCGCGCTCAACGACCAGCTTAATACCGGCTTCTCCGAGAGCCAGATCTATCGCATTGATCACTACCTGGGTAAAGAGACCGTCCAGAATATCATGGTGCTACGCTTTGGCAATGGCATCTTCGAGCCGATCTGGAACCGCCGCTACATAGACCATGTGCAGATCACCGTCGCCGAATCCATCGGCATCGAGGGCCGCGCCGATTACTACGAGCAGGCCGGCGCGATCCGCGACATGGTGCAGAACCACATGATGCAGCTGCTCACCCTCACCGCGATGGAGCCGCCGGTCAACTTCGGCCCCGACTCGGTACGTAATGAGAAGGTTAAAGTCCTGCGCGCCATCCCGCCGCTGGTCGAGTCCGAAATTTCGACCGATACGGTGCGCGGCCAGTATGGACCCGGTCTGGTCGGCGGTGAGAGTGTCCCTGGATACCGACAGGAGAAAGGTGTAGACCTCCACTCCCAGACCGAAACCTTTGTCGCGCTCAAGCTGCTGATCGAGAACTGGCGCTGGGCCGGCGTGCCGTTCTACCTGCGCACCGGCAAGCGGCTACCCAAGCGCGTCACCGAGATCGCCATTGAGTTCAAGCGACCGCCCTATCTGCTCTTCCGCGGCTCGGGCGCCGATGGCCTGGCGCCCAATGTCCTCTCGATGCGCATTCAGCCGAACGAGGGCATCTCGCTTCAGGTCACGGCCAAGGTGCCGGGACAAGAGATGCGGCTGCGCACAGTCAACCTCGACTTCCTGTACGGCAGCTCCTTCGGCGTCGAGCCGCCAGAGGCGTATGAGCGGCTGCTGCTCGATGCAATGATCGGCGATTCCACGCTCTTCACTCGAATTGATGAGACAGAAGTAGCCTGGTCGCTCGTTGATACGATTGTCCATGACTGGCACGAAACCCGTACACCGCTCGCACGCTATGAGCCGGGCACATGGGGACCGACAGAAGCCGACACGCTGATCGAGCGTGACGGCAGGACGTGGAGGCGGTTATGACTGAGACCGAGGGGCTGACCACAGCCATGCGGCAGGTGGAGCCCAGTACGATAGAGGCAGAACTCGACAACGACTGGCGCGTCGCCAATGCGCGGGCGCTCGCCGGTGGCGGTCAGGCGGCCGCCCGCACGAGCGTGCTGACGCTCGTGATCTACAGCGACACCGACGCGCAGGCGCAGCGCGCGCTGGCAGCCGTGCGCGCGCTGACCAATCAGTCCCCATCCCGCTGCGTCGTTATCGCTCCACTCCAGGATGGAGAGAAAAGCAAGCCGCTCGAAGCCTACATTCAGACCCGCGCTGAAGGCATGGGCGGCAACATGAGCTATGGCGAGGAGATCGTCCTGCGCGCCACGCCAAGCGCTTCAGAGCATCTGGCGGGCGCCATTCTGCCGCTGATTCTCTCCGGGCTGCCTGCCTTCCTCTGGTGGCAGGGTGAGCCGCCCTGGCATACGCCACTCTTCGAGGCCACGATTGACGGCTTCGACCGCCTGCTCGTGGACACTTGCGAGATGCGGCGCTCAGACCAGGCGCTCGTGTCGCTCGATGATGTCGTGCGCCGCAAGAAAGCCAGCTGCGCCATCACCAACTTCAGCTTCGCGCGGCTCAATCCCTGGCGCGAGCTCGTCGCGCAGTTCTTCGACTCCAGCGAGCTGCTCCCCTACCTCTACAACATAGATCGCCTGTCTATCGAGTACGCGGCGGGCGAGTTCAATCAGCATTCCAACGCCTCGCAGGCCTACCTGTTCGCCGGCTGGCTCGCCTCACGGCTCGATTGGACGATCGTTGGCGGCGCGCCCAGCCAGCTGGTAGAGGGTGGACGCGATCATACGCTGCGCGACCTATCGGGACGCAAAATCGCGCTGGAGATCAGCCCGCGCTACGGGACGCCGCTGGTCCCCTGGCTCGACCTCTCCCAGCATGATCCAGATGGCCAGGCGGTCGGACCGGGCGCGCTGATGTCCGTCTATCTGCGCTCGCAAATCAATGGCTCCGCGGCAACCTTCTCCGTCGCCCGCGAGACTCAGGACCTGCGTCACGTCTCGACGAGCTGCCAAGCGCCGCAGGTCTCCATGCCGTCCCACACCATCCACATGCCATCCCTGGGTGAGTCCGCGTCGCTTGGCGCTGAGCTTCAGCGCGTCGGTCATGACGTGGTCTTCGAGGAATCGCTCGCGCTCGCCGCTCAGCTCTTGGGTGCGCCCGCCCGGAGATCGCTCTGATGAACACGCCTGGAGCATTGGGAGCGCCCACCAACCGCACAGTGCGCGTCCTGCCCGACGCGCAAGCCGCCGCTCACGCCGCCGCCGAACTCTTCGTCGCCCGCGCGACGGACGCGCAAGCCCAGCGCGGCGTCTTCCATGTCGCGCTCTCTGGCGGATCCACTCCGCGACTATTCCATCAGATGCTGGCGGCCAGCCCACTGCGCGAGCAGGTAGATTGGTCGCGCATCCAGTTCTTCTGGGGCGATGAGCGCTGCGTGCCGCCTGATCACCCCGACAGCAACTATCGCATGGCCCGCGCGACGCTGCTCGACGCCGTTCCCGTCCCACCCGATCACATCCACCGCATGCGCGGTGAGGACAACCCAGCCGCCGCCGCCCAAGCGTACGAGGACGAACTACGGACGGTCTTCGCCGTCGCGCCAGGCGAGGCGCCGCGCTTCGACCTGATCTACACCGGCATGGGTCCCGACGGCCACACGCTCTCGCTCTTCCCTCACACCGCCGCGCTCAGCGCCACTGACCGGCTCGTGGTCGCCAACCACGTCCCGCAACTGAACTCTAACCGTATCACCTTCACGAGCGCCCTGGCCAACCGCGCCGCCCTCGTCGCCTTCGTCATCACCGGCGCCGACAAGGCCACCGCGCTGGCCCAGGTGCTCGAAGGCCCGCGCGATCCCGAGCGATATCCTTCGCAGCTCATCGCCCCTTCGGGCGAGCTGCTCTATCTGCTCGACCAGTACGCCGCCGCGCAGCTGACCCACACCGCCTGACGCCGGTTGATCACGCGCCCCAGCGCGCACAAGGAGAATCGCCCCATGGCGCTGATCGTTCCATCTATCCTCGCCGCCGACTTCGCCCGCCTGGGCCAGCAGGTCGAGGAGGCGCAGGCAGGCGGGGCTGACCGCATCCAGGTGGATGTGATGGATGGGCGTTTCGTGCCCAACATCACCGTTGGCCCGCTCATCGTCGAGGCGGTGCGCCGTCACACCAACCTGCCCATCGAGGCGCACCTGATGATCATCGAGCCGGAGCGCTACCTCGAAGACTTCGCCGACGCCGGAGCCGACCTCATCATCGTCCATCAAGAAGTCTCGCCCCATCTCCTCCGCACGGTCCAGCAGATCCACGGGCTGGGCAAGCGGGCTGGCGTCGCCATCAACCCCGGCACGCCGCTCGTCACGCTTCAGGAGGTCCTCAACGACATAGATCTGGCGCTCTGCATGACAGTCAATCCAGGCTTCGGCGGCCAGCGCTTCATCCCTGAGGCGCTCACCAAGATCGAGCGCCTGCGCGCCATGATCCAGCAGCGCGGCGCCATCTGTGACCTGGAGGTGGACGGCGGCATCGCGCCAGAGACCGCCCCCAATGTCGTGCGCGCGGGCGCGAATGTCCTGGTTTCCGGCTCCGCCATTTACGGCGCTCCTGGTGGCGTCGCCGCGGGCATCGCCGCCCTCCGAGCGGCGCTCGCTTGACACAACCGCCGAAGAGTCCATGATTCCCAGCGCATGGACGCGCTACGCGCGCCCGATGTACAATGCGGGATATGCTGCGAACATGCGCCATAGAGACATGCGCAAGGGAATTGAGAGCGCTCGATGAAGAAGATCCTCGTCGCGGATGACGATGTCGCCATCGCCGAGCTTCTGCGGCAATCGCTTGAGTCAGAGGGGTATGAGACTCACAAGATCACTCAGGCCCTTCGGTTTTATGACGCGGTCATGGAGTATCAGCCAGACCTCATCCTGCTCGACCTGATGATGCCCTATCTGGAAGGCGAGGACGAGTTGCGCCTGCTCCAGATGAATCCCGCTACCCGCGACATTCCGGTGATCGTGGTCACAGCAATGCACGAGGCCAAGCAGCAGGAGGAGCACTATCGCAAGCTGGGCGTCGTCGAGATCGTGACCAAGCCGTTCGATTACGATAAGCTGGTGGCGCTCATCAAGGGCGCCATCGGAGAACGCTGAGCGCTTGCTCGACGCCGGGCAAGTTGAGAGTCGCGAAGGGAGCATGGCGTGGCGGAGATGGGCGAGCGCGAGCCTGCCCCGGCAGGGCGGGCGCTGGATAGCGACGCGGCGAACCGTGTGGCGCTCGACGCGATGGGTGGCGATCACGCGCCAGCCGAAATCGTCAAGGGCGCGGTGGAGGCGGCGGGTGAACTCAACGCGGGCGTGATTCTGGTCGGCCCTGAGCCGCTTATCAAGGCCGAGTTGGCCAAATACGACGTCACCGGCCTTGATCTGACCATCGTCCACACCGACGAGGTCATCGGCATGGAGGAGCACCCAGCCGAGGCTGTACGCTCCAAGCGCCGCAACAGCATCACCGTCTGCCAGGAGCTCGTGCGCGACGGCAAGGCCATCGGCGCTGTCTCCGCCGGCAACAGCGGCGCGGTGATGGCCGCCGCCATGTTCACTCTCCGCCGCACCAAGGGCGTGGACCGCCCGGCGTTCGGAGCCGTCCTGCCAGCGGCGGGCAGCAAGCAGGTGATGGTGCTCGACATTGGCGCCAACACCGACTGCAAGCCGCAGTGGCTGCTCCAGTTCGCGCTCATGGGCGCCGCGCACCAGTCCGCCATCTTCGGCGTCACATCTCCCCGCGTGGGCCTGCTGGCCAATGGCGAGGAGGAGAGCAAGGGCGACCAGCTCACCCAGGAGGCGCATCAGCTCATCAAGGCCGCCGCGCCGAACGTGGGGCTCAACTTCATCGGCAACGTCGAGGGGCGCGACATCAACGCCGGAAACGTGGATGTCGTTGTCTGCGACGGCTTCGTCGGCAACGTGGTGCTCAAATTCGCCGAGGGCCTAAGCAAGATGCTGCTCCAGACGATCAGGAAGGAACTGACCGCCGGTCCGCTCACCAGCGTTGGCGCCTTGCTCGCCAAGCCCGCTTTCGACCGCGTGCGCAAGCAGCTCGACTATGAAGAGTATGGTGGCGTGCCGATACTAGGCGTCAACGGCGTCAGTGTCATCTGCCATGGCAGCTCGCACGCCAAGGCGATCAAGAACGCCATTCGCGTCGCCCGCCAGGCCGCCCAAACCGACTTGCCCGCCAGCATTGCCGCGAGCATTCAGAAGATGGGGGCCACGATACCCGCCAACTGACGGCCAGTTCCCATAGTCGCTCCGCCTGAACCCGCCTCAGGCTAGCCCGCGCGGGTTCAGGCGCGTTCGTCAGCGCGGCCATGAATGGCCGGCGCACGGTACGAACGGTACGAGTAGCTGCGCGGCCAGCAATGGCCGGCGCACGGTACAAAGGGGGATAAATCCCTCGCTCGCTCCAGGCGGGCCGCTATCCTGCCTGGCATTCATGCCGCCGTTCGCGTGTCCCAATCATTCATGGCCGGGCGAGTCAGCCAATACAGAGAGGCGCGCCGATGGACATCGTGAAGCTGGATGATATCCGCCTGACCGTTGTAGACAGCGAAGGGACGGTCAGCTTCATCGCGCACGCCTCCGCCGCGGTGGCGCTCGCCGGAGCCTGCGCCAGCAACCCCACGAGCCTGCGCGAGCTACTCGACGCCTCCACCCGCTTCGACAAGGCGCTACGAGACAAGGTCCTCAACGGCCTGGCGGTCTTCGACGAGCACAACCTTCCCAGCGACCTCAGCGCCATCCATCAGCAGCTAGAATCCCTGGCGCCGCGCAACACGCCTGTCTTCCGCGTGCTCGACCCCATCACGCGCGAGGCCAGCCTGCGCCCGGTGCGCTCCGGCGTCGTGCTCTACAACCTCCCCGCGCGCCGCATCGTCCAGATCGAGAACACCTACGAGCCGCTGGCGCCATCCGGCGAGGTCAACTATCACAACGGCAAGTTCCTCAGCATCCGTCTCGTCCCCTACAAGCTCTCCCCCGACTGGACGATCGTGCCGTAGACCTGCGCTGCCGCCTGATCGCCAACATGATGTAGGCGCTCATAGAAACCTACGTCATGCCCCACCGCAAGGCTGCGGGACATCTCATCGCTCACGCGAGAGCACTTGCCCAAGCGTACCCACCGAGCAGAACAGGTCGAGTCGCCCTCATCTACAATGCCTCCAGTTGGGGATTGATGGCTTGTGATAAACCGCATCGGTATCCCCACTGAAGGCATTTCGCCTATTCCGAGCTGGCGTTGGGCTATGCCACGATAGACGCGGCTACTCGTCCCTGTCGTCGCCCCGCACGTTGTCGAGCATGTCGTCGGCGCTTTCCTCCACGCGCCCGCCCAGGTTCTGAGCCTTGCCCTTCATCTGCCGGGCGCGGCCTTTCATCTCCTCGTCCTCCTGGCCGGTCAGCTTGCCGAAGCCCTCTTGCACCTTGCCCGCCGCCTGCTCCAGGTTACCCTTCACCTGGTTCTTTTCTCCCCGGGCGCCCAGGTCAGTATCGTTGTCGCGGTCTGTGTCCATGGTGGATCCATCTCCTCTTTCATGTCTTCGCATCGCCACAGGGCCGGGCAGGCTCCTTCGCCACCCCCAGGCTGGGCGAAGCGCTCGCGCGTCCAGTGCGACCCACATGGCGAGGTAAATCGCAACTTGCGCGCCATTTGGTTTTCGTGGGGCTGACGCCACCTATCACCACAACTGCCGCACGACCTCGACTAGGTTGCACGCAAGGTCGAGCGCCCATCCGTCTCGAAGCCGCCCACCCTGAAAGTCGTACGGCCCTCGGACGGAGCGAGCGCCGACCTGCGGCGCCTTTTCAAAGGCGCTGTCTACGTCATCACACCACAGGCGTATGTGCGCGGCCTTGCCCTCGCTGGGCGCGTGCGCCTCGTGAACCTCTCGCGCCGCGTTCAGAGGAGACGCCGAGTGCCAGATCGAGAGCTCGTGCGTCGGCATGCTCGGCTGCGCCATCGGCGGGCATACGGTATGTCTCCTCGAAACCAAGGGCTCTGTAGAAAGACGCTCAAGATTCCACAGCATCCGCCTCGTCCCCTACACGCTCTCCCCCGACTGGACGATTGTGCTGTAGACGCGCCCGCGCCTTACGCCAAGTACCGCATCACGATGACATGGTGGGTGGCTCATCATATTAGCTGTATCGTGCCGCCGCTCACGCCATCTCGCCAGATGTCGCGCTGTCGAACATGCAAGGCGAAGTACTCTTCTGTGAGCTTGACGTCCTCAGGAGTCAGGTCGCGTCCTCTTCATCCCACATATACCCGGGCCACAGGTCCACGCCGCCCGGATCGTCAGCGACCGCCACCGCAAGACAAAACGGGCATCGTCGCGATAGCTTCCACCACAGGAGCACGGTCACAGTCGCTCCTCGATCATCCGCCGTTTGGCTTGTCCACGCTCCCAACCAGGTTCGGTATCGCCCCTGTCGGCGAGGATATGGTCAATAGCCAGTGTTACAGTGTCGTAATAGCTGACATCAACGCGGTTAGCGCACTGATCGCAGTAGAAGTGATACTCGTCAGCCATGGGTGAGAGGTCAACGCGAAACAGCGGCTCGCCACAGCCGGGGCAAGGAAACACAGCCGCATGCAATCTGTTGTCATCCACTGTGCCACCGTCGCTCATGCCGGCCGCTCCTTTACAGCACAATCGTCTCGCCCTCACACCAGAGCCGCGATCCGCACGGGCTTCCGCTGGCTCGCCAGCGCGCGATTCAGGTGGCGGGCGATGGTAGGCCCTTCGTAGATGAAGCTGGTATAGAGCTGGATCAGGCGCGCGCCCGCGTCGAAGAGACGGCGCGCGTCGTCGGCGGTGAAGACGCCGCCGCAGCCGATGATCGGCAATCGCTCGCCCGCGCGCTGACTCAGCCGCCGCGTCACCTCCACCGCCCGCATATGCAGAGGCCGCCCGCTCAGCCCGCCGGTCTGCTCCGCGAGCGTGCGCGGAACCCAGGCACTCAGCGCGTCGCGCGCGATGGTCGTGTTGACCGCGATCAATCCGCTCGCCCCCCGGTCCAGACAGACCTCCACCACATCGTCCAGAGCGCTATCCTCCAGGTCGGGCGCCACCTTCACCAGCAGCGGCTTCGGCGCCGCGCGGCCATCCTTCGCCGCGCGCTGGCGCAGCCGTCCCACCAGCGCCGCCACCAGCGCGTCCAGCCGCTCGCGCTCCTGCAACGCGCGTAGCCCCGGCGTATTTGGCGAGCTGATGTTGACCGCGAAGTAGTCACCGTGGGGATAGAGCAAGTCCAGCGATCCCAGGTAGTCCTCGACCGCCTCGTCCAGCGGCGTGACCTTCGATTTGCCCAAGCTAATCCCCACCGGTACGCCGCCCAGACGCGCGCGCGAAAGCCGCCACGCCACCGCCTCGGCCCCCTCATTGTTGAAGCCCATGCGGTTGATCAGCGCCTCATCCGATACCAGCCGGAACAGGCGTGGGCGCGGATTGCCCGGCTGCGCATGCAGCGTGACAGTGCCGACCTCCACGAACCCAAACCCCAGCGCGGCCAGCGCGGGAACCGCCACCGCGTTCTTGTCGAAGCCAGCCGCCAGCCCAATGGGATTGGGGAAGCGCAGTCCGAAGACCTCGCGCTCCATCCCGCGCGGCTGTTCGCCAGCCGCCAGATTCATCGCCAGCGCCACCGCCCGCGTCAGCGCCGCCGAGCGCGAGACCCATTCCAGCCCGCCCAGCACCCGCTCGTGGATGTTCTCCGCGTCCCGCCCCGCGACGCCAAAGAACAGAGGCCGTATCGCCCGGCGGTAGATCATCGCCCTACGCTCACAATCGCCTGCCAACTCCCGGCTGGCCAGATGGACCCAGGCCCGGAGGATTCCGGCCAGGAGGCTATGAGCTGGTAGCAGCCCGCATGTGGGAAGAAGGCGTAGCCATACCAGAACACGCCAGTGCTGTCGGCGCCGCCAGCCGGGAGGTCTGGGTTGCTCGGATAGAACTGATAGGATGGCGACACATAGTTCGGAGCGCCCCAATCGCCCGCTACGACGAAGCCGAAGCTCACCACCGATTGACGATCACTGTGGACATCCCAACCGCTGAGCAGCACTGGCGCGTTGAAATCTGGTTTGAGGACCAGGCCGATCGGCGCGGGCCAGCCAAACTGAGTATACGGCGCATTCCAGCTGTAGGCGCGCGTGGTAGCGGCCGGCCCCAGTCGCATCGTTGGGTAGGCGCCGCTCGTCCCCGCAAGCCATACAGGCGCTTGCCCCACCGCCGCTCCCAAGCTCGGCGGCCCAACGTGTGTCAATACAGATGCAGCGGCGGCACACCTGGCGGGAGCCTGGCCAAGCGTGGGCGCGGGCAGCGTGCGCAGGACGGTTGTCTGCGCCACGATAACTTGACCCGGCGGGGAATCAACCTGGATGCTGGATACCGCGCCCGGCGCCGGCGCCTGGCCAAACGTCTGGAGCGCCCGCACCAAAACTCCCGCTCGCGGCAGCGCGCTCACGGCGAGCGCGACGAGGAGCGCGAGGCTCAGCGCCGGCGTCCAGCGCCACATCCGCTGGCGAAGCATGCGCCGAACACCGCGCGGGCCAGCGCCGCGCTCACGCTTGCTCGCCGGGCGCAGATCGCTGACTTCAAGCTCGTCGTCGCCTGGCTCAGTCGTCATCCCATGACTCCGCAGCTCATGTTAGAGGCGCTCATCCACTGCGCGCATCGAGCATCGGAGAGCGCCCTGATATTACCCTCGCGTCTCCGCGAAATACGCCTTCACGCGGTCGTAAGCCTCCTGGTCAATGCCGCCTGTCGCATGCCAGTAGTCGAGCAGTTGGCTGATCGTGACAGCGGCATGCAGCGTATAGCCCGCGGCGGCGATCGCCTCCGGGCCGCCCTGCTCACGGTCCACCAGCACCACCACATCGCGCACGACCAGCCCGTTCGCCTCCAGCGTGCGGATCGCTTCGAGCTTACTGTCGGCGTGCGTCACCACATCATCAATCACCAGCGCCGTCTCGCCGGGCGCGAACGCGCCATTGATGTTCCCGCCCGCGCCATGGGTCTTGCTCTCGCGCGGCGTAATCATCGGCACGCGCGTCAGGTGCGAGAGCACGGCGACCATCGGCGTCGCCGCCATCGGCACGTCCGCATAGCGGTCGAACCGTAGCCCGCGCGCCTCAATCAGCTCGCGCAGCGCCGCCACCGCCGCGTCCAGCGCATCGGGGAACGAGCGCAGAACGCGCAGGTCCACATACATCGGCGAGAGCGGCGCGTCGGGCTTGGTCTCATGCAGCTTCAGGCGGAAGGCGCCAAACTTCACCGCCCCGCTCGTCAGCAGGCCATCCGCGAAGGCGCGCTGCGCGGGCGTAAGCCCCCCGCTGGCTGATTCCCCGGACACCACCGTTCTCTTCCCTTCATCAGTAGCATGCGCATCGCATCGCTGCACACCACAGCGGGGCATTTATGCTCAGCCCATCGCGCGCCGGCACTTCAGGGCCGCGCCCCTTCACGACCCTCCACGCGCCTGCTCGATCGCCGCCGCCACGCGCTCTACCTCGCGCCGGCCCGCCTCGGCGAAGTCCGACCCGCTGGAGGCGTAGAGCACGCTCCGCGACAGGCTGATGATCAGCCCCTGCCCGCGCGAGTCGCGCCCCAGTTTGACCACGCCCTCGAGATCGCCCCCCTGCGCGCCGACTCCCGGCACGAGAATCGGCATATCACCGACAATGCCGCGCACGACGCCCAGTTCGCCGGGATACGTCGCCCCGACAACCAGCGCGCAGTTGCCACGCCCGTTCCACTCCATCGCCACCGAGCGCGCCACTCGTTGGTACAGCGGCTCAGCCTCCCCACCATCGCTCGCCGTCCGCAGGTCCTGGAACTCGCCGCCGCCGGGATTCGACGTGCGGCAGAGGATGAGCGCGCCACGCTCCGCCCGCGCCAGGAACGGCTCTAGCGCGTCGCGCCCCAGATACGGATGCAGCGTCGCCGCGTCGGCGTCCAGATAGTCGTAGGCGTAGCGCGCATAGGCCGCGCTCGTGCTGCCGATGTCGCCGCGCTTGGCGTCCAGGATGACGGGAATGTCGGGGTGACGGGCATGGATGTAGCTGATCAGCCACTTTAGCGCGCGTATCCCAGCGACGCCATACTGCTCGTAGAACGCGCTGTTGGGCTTGTAGGCGCACACCAGGTCCGCCGTCGCACGCACGACGGCCTGCGTGAAGGCGATCAACTTGCGCTCGATGACCGTATCCGGTCCATGAGCCGGCCCTGCGACCGCTTGCATGCTTATGCGCGTCACGTCCGCGCTGGCGGGGATGCGCTCCAGTTCGGGGTCCAGCCCCACGCATACCAGCGAGCCCGTTGCCTCCCAACGGCGGCGCAGCGCCTCCATAAACGGCGCCCGCACGCCTGACGCTTCCGTCACCGCTTCGCTCCTCGTGAAGGGGCCAGCCGTGTCACACCTCCGACCCGGCCAGACAGGCCATCACCTATTGTATCAGACATCGCGCCACTCGTCGCCGCCCGCTCCGCGGACATGGCGAAGGGGAGCGAGCAAGCGCCCGCTCCCCTTCAGATACGCGCTTGGCGCGCCAGCTAGCTGACCGCGTTGGCGTGCACTTTCACCTTGTTGGTGAAGCTGCCGCTCGCGTCAATCGGTATGAGATATACCGTCGCGGTAATCTCGGGGCCATATCCCGCGCCAGAGATGGTGTTATGAACGATCTTGTCGTTGTAGCCTTGATCCGAGATGCCAGCCTGGTAGACATACCCGTTGTTGACCGCATCGTTGCTGATCGTGTTGTTGGCGACCTTGATGTTGGTCGCCGTCGTGGGAGCCGATACGCAATCGCCTTGAATGTTTGACATCCAGATGCCAACGTCGTTGTTGATCACGGTATTGCCCACGATCTCTGTATCCGTCGTATACGGGCCGCCGTAGCAATCGCCACCCGCTACGAGGATGCCGCCAGATTGTGTGCTGGTTCCGGTATACGAATTGTCCGACACCGTATTGCCCATCACGGTCCCAGTCGCGCCGAAGCCGACCTGGATGCCGTTCTGCGCGATGAAACTGACCGGGCCAAGGCCGGTTACTGTGTTACCGCTGATGGTAGCGGAAGAACCGACGCCATTGACGGCGATACCGCCCTTCTGGTAGTTCCAGATCGTGTTGTTGACGATTTTGCCCGTCGCCGCGCTGCCAAATACCCAATAGACGGCCACGCCGTGCTGGGCGCCGTTGAATGGCGACTCGCCAATCTCGTGAATACGAGAGTTCTCGACCGTCACCGCGCCGCCATCATTCACCACACCGAAGTACTTCGCGTTGTGGATGTCGGCGCCACTGACCATCCCCGTCGCGCCCGCGCCATAGAACACGCCGATATCGCAGCCCGTCGCATCCAGATCCCCGCTCACCGTTCCGCTCGGATTGATGAGCGCGGCCGTCAGGTTCTTCCCGTCACGAACATAGCCCGTCGCTGTGCAGGCCGTCGCCGCCGATGCGGAGGGCGCATGCGTCGCCATGGCGATACCAAGCGCTGCGAGCCCCAGCACGGCAATGCCCACCACAGCGCCAACGATCACAAATACCCGCTTCTTCACATCCCACCTCGCACAATCACCCTAGCAGTTCCACATAACGGACACGCGCCGGATAGCAGCCCATGTATGCGGAGGAGCGCGCCCTCATATCATCGAGTGGCTGATATCGCTCACTTTATTCAACGCACGACATGCGCGAGTGTATACTTTCTATATCGCAGCTGGGTGAAGTGGAAGTCGCCTTGAGATTTCAATCGCTCTATAAATACTGCACGAACCAACGGCGCGAGCGCGGTTGCAGCCTCCATGGGATACGAGCCAGAGCCATCATGGGGGACGGATCGCGTCTGGAGAGTCCGGCCTTGTTCGATACGTGGCTGGCTCGCCCCGCTATCCTTCGTGAGGAATGCCGCGCGGAGCGGAGCGCGGCGTGATGCGCGGCAGCGCCGCCACCACCGCCTCATCATCGTCGGCGCCTACACGGTTGAAGCGCTCGAAGCCGCACACCAGGCAGTGATGGGTGATGACCTCCTCACCATTGGGCCGCTCGAACACCCCGACAGGCTCCATCATGCCCTTGCACGCGCTGGCGCGGTCACCCGATCGCTCGGCGTCCACGTGGCGTGAGTACAGACAATAGGGGCAGTGGTTGCGATTGCGCCCGCCGCTCGGCAGCGGCCCTACCCGCCGCCCGCAGCGCCCGCAGGTGAACGGCGTGTCGCTCACCGGCGCCGGCCCACGCGCATCCCGCGCGCCCCGCGCGTCTGAGCGACCGCGCCGCTTCGGATGGCCATCACTCCGGCCATCACGTCTTCGCTCATCTGGCGGTCTGTGATTGGGCATATGCGCTCCGCGCCTCATCTTTTCAGCAACATGACTCCGGCGCGGGCAAACATCATTTACCTCAGGCGCCGCCGCATGGTATCCCGGCGCTCCCGCTCCCGTCAAGCGTCGCATGGCGCGGCGCCCCGGCGCCCAACGCTGCTGATTGACGCCTGGCTCGCGGACGTGCTTCTATAGGGACTGCGCGCCCCTCGCAGGGCCGGAGCGAGCGCCCATCTGGCCTGGCGCTCATCCAGCGTTCGTGGAGGTTACCCTCTCATGCGTGAGTTGCTCAACGGCGCGGCGGAGCGCGCCATACAGTACATCGAGTCGCTGCCCGACCGGCGTGTCGCGCCCGATCCAGCGAGCGTCGAGCGCCTGGCGGAACTCGACGCTCCGCTGCCCGACCAACCCAGCGATCCCAGCGAAGCCATCGCCATCCTCGATAGCCACTCCGGCGCGACGATGGCGATGGGCAGCCCGCGCTTCTTCGGCTTCGTCATCGGCGGCGCGCTCCCCGTGACCGTCGCCGCCAACTGGCTGGCGACCGCCTGGGACCAGAACGCGGCGTATATGCTGGCGACGCCAGCCGTCGCGCGTCTGGAGGCCGTCGCCTTGCGCTGGCTGGTTGACCTGCTCGGCCTCCCACCTGAGACAGGCGCGGGCTTCGTCACTGGCGCGACCACCGCCAACTTCACCTGCCTGCTCGCCGCGCGTCATGATGTCCTCCAGCGGGCGGGCTGGGATGTAGAGGCTGATGGCATGTTCGGCGCGCCGCCAGTCACGATCATCATCGGTGAAGAGGCGCACCCCACGGTCTTCAAATCGCTCGGCATGGCCGGCTTCGGGCGCAACCGCGTCGTTCGTATCCCAGTGGATGACCAGGGACGCATGCGCGCGGACGCGCTCCCAGTCATCTCCGGCCCCACGATCGTCATTCTCCAGGCTGGCAATGTCAATACTGGCGCGTTCGATCCCTTCGAGCAGATCATCCCATGGGCCCATGAGGCGGGCGCATGGGTCCATGTAGACGGCGCGTTCGGCCTCTGGGCTACCGCCACACCCGAACTGTCGCACCTCATGCGCAGCGCCGAGGCGGCGGACTCCTGGGCCACCGACGCTCACAAATTCCTCAATACGCCCTACGACTGCGGGCTCGCCTTCGTGCGCCAGCCCGACATCCTGCGCGCCGCGATGGCGATCACCGCCGCCTACCTGCCGCCCTCTGACCGCCGCGACCCATCCGACTTCACCCCTGAGCTCTCGCGCCGCGCGCGTGGCGTCGAGGTATGGGCCGCCCTGCGCGCGCTGGGCCGCGCTGGCGTCGCCGAGATGGTGGAGCGCGCCTGCCGCTGCGCCCGCCACTTCGCAGATGGCATGCGCGCGGCGGGCTACCCGCCGCTCAACGACGTCGTCTTCAATCAGGCGCT
Source organism: Ktedonobacterales bacterium (assembly GCA_035716045.1). Lineage (GTDB taxonomy): Bacteria > Chloroflexota > Ktedonobacteria > Ktedonobacterales > JADMIN01 > JAKAIY01. Next base: position 24,803 of record DASTKI010000057.1, on the reverse strand, counting down.
CTTCTCGTTTGGCGACGACGAAGCCACCCGCCGTGTGATCGCCGCCATCCAAGAGGATGGGACCTGCTGGTGCGGCGTCACTGTCTGGCAGGGCCAGACCGCGATGCGGGTCAGCGTCTCCAACTGGGCCACCACCGAAGCGGATGTGGACCGCAGCGTCGCGGCAATCACGCGCATCGCCAAGGCCCACGCCTGAGCTCCCTCACTTCTACTCTCCCACCCGGCGTCCACAATTGCCAGTAGACAGGCAGGGACGCCGGGTGTATGCTGTCGCCAGCGCGCCCAGGCGAGGCGCCAGCGGCCTTCAGCGCGTGTGGGTTCTGAGCGCTTTGGGGGGTGGGTTTACACATGGGCATGCCAGCGGCAGGCGGAACACCGACTGTTGATGAGAAGCGCACGGCATTCGTGTTCGATGAATATAGGTCGGTCGCCGAGGATACCGCTAAGATCACCGATCGCCGCCAGACAGTCAACACGCTATTCGTTACGATCAACGCCCTCTTCCTCACTGGCGTTGGCTACCTCTTCCTCCAGTTCTTCCAGACCAATAGCGGCGATCTCTCTATCACCTTCCTGCCGGGGTTCCTCGCAATCGCCATCATCACTCATCTGCTCAACAACACCTGGCTGCGGCTGAGCGAGCAAAGCCGCAAGCTCATCGACCTGCGTATTCGCTACCTGAAAGCCCTCGAAGACTGGCTGCGCGGCTCGGGTTATTTTCCAGACGTCGATACGGAACTCAAAGGGGACGAGGCTCCGCCGCTCACCCTCGGCGATGTCGAGGTCACACATCCCAATAGCGCGGGCGCCATGCGACGATGGATGAGAACACGTGGCACGTACTCGATTGAAGACCTGTTCTATGGCCCTAAAGTGAAGAAGGAGCCGTTTGGCTTCTCGCGGGCTGAGCAGCGCATCGGCGCCATCTTTACATGGTCCTACTGGCTGGCCTTCGCCGTCTCCGTCATCGCCATCGCTGTTCAGCTTGGGGTCAACCTCGCCGGCATCCATTTCCAGCTAGGCCCCTACGGCTTCTAGCTGCCACACGGCCAGGGCAACGTCGGAGCGCGATTTCGCCAGTGAGGCAAAGCGCGGCATCAGCCATTCACAGTTTCGACGGTGCGCCACTACAGCGTCGCTGATGCGCGCAGCGCGCCCTCATGCGCAGCCACCGCCGCGTCGAGTTGGCGCGCGTCCATCTGCGCTGGCGATACCACCACCAGCGCCAGCGTATCCACGCTCTGGCCGAGCAGCCGCACCAGCGCCTGCCGCTCGCCCGCCGCGAGCCGCGCCTCGCGTATGGCGCCCCACTGGCCCACTCGCGCCGCGCGGGCTGTCGCCTGCATCGCCTGCGCCAGATACGCGAACATCTCATTGGGCATCGGTGGCTGGGCCGTCTGCGCTACCGCTTTCACCACTCCTGTGGGCGTCAGCAGCGCGACCGCGCATGGCAGGGCGATCGTCGCCGCCAGCCCGGCCAGCGCGCGCTGCACATCGGGCGCGCTCGCCTGGGCCAGCGGCATCTGCCCCGTGGTGGTCCCCAGCGGTGCGGAGTGTGGTACGGGCTGCGGAACAGGCTGTGGGGACGCCACCGGCGGAGCCGTCAGCGAGCCTGTTCCGGCAGGCCGCGAGTTGCGCGCCAGCAGCGCATCGAAGATCAGCGCGGAAACGGGCTGCGTCACATTCCGCTCTGGCGTCGCGGGCGGCGGCGCCTGCTGGATACGCTGCGCTGGGGCGGCGCACATCGCCTGGAACGCCTCATCGCCACGCAGGTCGCCATATTCAGCTGAGACCAGGTCACCGCGCTCGAACACCAACTGGCCCGTCTGCCCGCCCGCCATGACCTGCGCCGCGACGTCACGCCGGCCCACGTTGATCGCCTGCGTGATATCAATCAGGTCATAGCTCGCGGGCTGCTGTACGCGCCCCTCCAGCGTGCGGCGTAGCTCCTGTTTGAGCGCCCGCAGGTCGAAGGGCTTCTCCAGATACGCGATTACGCCATTGCGTAGGGCTTCCTGGCGCACGCTCGGCGAGCCAAACGCCGTCATCATGATCACCCGCGTGCTCGGGCGCCAATCGCGCAGCCAGCTAAGCAGTTGAAAGCCATCAATGCCCGGCATCTTGACGTCGCTGATGACGCAATCATAGGGCGTCTCTGTCAGCCGCCGCCGCGCCTCCTCGGCCGTCAGCGCGCCATCGGCGGCGTAATTCTCGCGCCGCAGCGACGCCACCAGGCTCCAGTTCAGATTCTCTTCGTCATCTACCACGAGCACGCGCCAGGCGCGTTGGGAAGCCCCTCCAGGCTGTTCCACTGATTCCATTATCCCCCTCCAGGCGCCGCCTTCTCACAGCTGCGCGTCAATCGCTCTCAAGCCGCTCCGCGATGAGAGGGAACGTGATCGAGACCACCGATCCCCTCCCAGGCGCGCTCATAATGCGCATCTGCGCCTGATGCTGCCGCACGATGCCGCGCACCACCATCAGACCCAACCCCATGCCGCCCAGCTTCGTGCTCTGACCTGGCTGCGACGCCCGCCGCAACGCCTCCGTGGACATCCCCACGCCCGTATCCTCCACCTGGATCACGGTGCGCCCGCGCGCGTCCAGTCGCGCTCGCAGCGTCAATGTCCCACCACCTGGCATCGCCTGGAGCGCGTTGGTCACCAGATTCACCAGCATCTGCTGGACCTGGTCTGGGTCCGCTCGAATCGCCCCTGCCCGCGGAGTGATATGCGTATTGATCGCCACATCCCGCTGGGCCGCGTCGAGTTGAAACATCGCCGCCACTCGCTCCAGCGGCGCCGCCGGTGAGATCACGCTCATGGGCTCCGTCCGCAGCCGCGCGACCTGCGACATCGAGCTCAATAGCCGGCCAAGACGGTCAATCTCGTCCGTGAGCCGGACGATATAGTCGCGGCCCGTCTCGCTCAGCGGCAGGGCTTCCTCCAGGCCCTGCGCTAGTGTCCGCATCGCCGAGAGCGGGTTGCGCACCTCATGGACGATTAGCGACAGCATCCGCTCCAGCGTCGCCTGCTCCTCCTGGGCGCGCACTACCCGAATCTCACCCCACGGTAGCGCAAACGTGTTGACTGTCAGCACATACGCCATCGCGCCAAACGAAAACGACGCCGCCCCATACTTCGTTAGCGACGCGACCACATCCGGCCCCAGCACGTCGCGCGCGTTCCGTCCGATCAGCGCCTCGGGATGCTCCGCCGCCAGCGCCCCACGATCATCAGCCGCCAGTACGCGCCACGCATGATCTACGATCAGGTAGCCCGCGTCGTCGCGCGCGCGCAGTTCTTCCGCCAGGGGTCCTGACATCGCTCTGACATCCATTTCGGTATGAAACACAGCTTCACAGATGGTCGCGAGACCCACACCGCACCGACCGTGCGCAGTGACACGGCATCGGTCGTCACAGTGCAAAACGGACAGGGGTGGCGGGAGTCTCACCACCAGAAAGTATCGCGGCGTGATTATATCGCGCCCGTTAGCGCGCTCGCCATGGCTCCGGCCGCAGACTGAACAGGTCGGCTGGCGCGCTGGCAGGCAGGATCACGCGCAGCGCCCGCGGCACGACCGTGAACGTCATTGGCAGGTGGCCGATCACGTCGCCGTCCACCTGCACAGGCTCTGCTCGCCGCGACTCTACACGGATCGCCTGCGCACGTAGATAGCGCACGCGTGGCCCCGCGCTGGGCTGGCGCAGGAACGCGCGACCCAGCACGCCAATCCGGTGCGCCAGCCCGCCAGAGCCGATCACCACCACATCCAGCGCGCCATCATCGGCGACCGCCTTCTGCGTGAACGTCATCGCCCCACCATAGAGCCGCGTATTGCCGATGATGATCATCAGCGCCCGCTCGCGCTGCTGCCGTCCGCCAATCTGGATGCGCAGGTCCGCCGGCTCCGCCGTGAAGCCCAGCACACCGACCGCCGCGATATAGTCCAGCATCTTCAGTCCAAAGCGCTTGAGTGGCCCCCGCTCCACGCGCCGCGCCACCTCGGCGTCGAACCCGATGCCTGCCATCATCAAGAAGTAGCGCTGCCCCGCTCGCCCCAGGTCCACCTGCCGGCGCACGCCATGTAGTAGCGTCTCACGCGCCTCAGACATAGTCAGCCCGATGCCCATCTCGCGCGCCCAGACGTTGACTGTGCCAACTGGCAGTACACCGAGCGCCGTCGTGTGCCCCGCTAACGCCTGAATGACGTCGTTCACCGTGCCATCACCGCCCGCCGCCACCACCATCTCCATCCCGGCGTTCGTCGCCTCGCGCGCCAACTCGGTCGCATGCCCTGGCCGCCGCGTCAGCCGGAGCTCCGCTGGCAGTCCATGCTCTGTCAGCCACCGCGCCGTCTCGCGCAGCTCGCGCAGCATGGCCTCTGTCGCGCTGCCGGATGTCGGATTGACGATGATCCGCACGCGCGCCGTGACCCGCGGCGTATATTCCAGCGTCTCGCTGCCATCCTCATCCCGCGCTACCCCTGGGAGCGCACGCACGAGGGGCAGGGCATAGAATGGCAAGCGCAACGCGGGCTCCATCCGGCGCAAGGTCGTCTGCGCGTTCAGGCTCCAGCGCCGCAGGCGCGAGCGCCAGACGACACCCCGCGCCGTCCAAACGCTCGCCTTTGTCAGTGTCTGGATCTGCGGCTTCGAGAGCGCTTCGATCCAGGCGCCCAGGCGTCGCCACGCCCCCTCGTTTTCCTTCGCCACGACGCCATATCCTGTTCTGAGACGGCTGCTGGCGGCCGACACATGTCAGGCCACTCTACATAGTATATCGCTGGAAATGGCCGCAATGTCACACCAAGGAGGCGCGAAACGGGCTGTCTCAGGGCTGTCAGAGCATGTTTTGTATGGCCTATAGGCGAGATAACATCGTATGCTTTTCGGTATGACCACAACCTATCCTGGCGACCTCGCTGATACTGTCGCCGGAGAGTTTTCAGGCCCGCACATAGGGTCACTTGGTATATTTGCGCAATCCTGTATCTCGGCGTCTCTAGTGGCAATCCGCCAGAGCCAACGCGCTGGACGTCCTGCCACGTGAGCCTGACATCCCTGGAAGTCTGCTAGGATGGAACACCAGCATTCCCGCATAACTGCGCCTGACTCCTCGCACTCCCTGCCGATCCACGCCGACTCGGCGCCGCAGGAGAGAGCAGCCACTGCTAGCGCGACGGTGGCGCCCTCCGCTGACGTATCCACGGTCGCCGCCTCCACGAGGCGCGCCCGATCTGCCCTCTTTATTAATCGCAATTTCATTAATCGCAATTTCGCTGTGCTGTGGGCCGGGCAGGCGCTCTCCACCCTGGGCGACACAGTGTTTAGCACAACGCTGGTCGTCTGGATTGCGGCGCAGTTGGCCAGGAACCAGCCATGGGCCCCCCTGGCCGTCAGCGGCGTCGTGCTGGCCGCCGCCATCCCGGCCCTGGTCATCGGCGCTGTCGCTGGCGTCTTTGTCGACCGCATGGAGAAGCGTCGCCTCATGCTGGCGATGGACAGTATGCGCGCTCTCATCGTCGGCGCGCTCATCCTCGTGACCGGCGCCATTCCCCTGTCACTCGCGCCCAGTGGCCGCTTGCCGCTGTCCTGGATCCTCGGCGCGATTTATGCCGTTGTCTTCTTGGTGAACGTTGCAGACCAGTTCTTCAGTTCCGCCCTGCTAGTTTTCATCAGTGACCTGGTTCCAGAGGAGGAGCAGGCGAAGGCGATGGGGCTGCGACAGGCGGCGGTCAGCTTCGCCAGCATCGTCGGGCCGGCGCTGGCGGCGCCGCTCTTCATCGCGTTCGGTGCGCAGTGGGCGCTACTCATCGATGCGCTCTCCTTCGTTGTCTCGTTCATGACCATTGCGGCTGTACGCCCCCCTCGGGCAGCGACCCACATCGTGTCAGCTGAACGCGCGAATTTCGCTCGCGAATGGCGGGAGGGATTGCGATTCTTCGTCCACAACCGCGTACTGATGACACTGCTGGGGGCGATGTCCGTCGCCGTGACGGGCGCAATAGCGTTGGAGACGCTGAATGTCTTCTTCACCACCGACACGCTGCACGCGCCGATCAGCCTTTACGGATTTCTCGGAGCTGCCTTTGGTATCGGCGCCATCGCCGGCGCCACCCTGGCAGGCTTATTCGCCGAGCGGGTGGGCGTGGGACGCACGTTCTGGTTGTGCCTGCTACTGGCGGGCGTCGTCGTGGTCGTGTTGTCACGCGTCGCCACGTTTGGCCTGGCGCTGCCGCTCTTCGCACTGATCGGCCTCTTGATCACAGGCGTCAATGTAGCAGTGGGACCGCTGCTGCTACGAGCAACGCCGCGCGAGTTGCTGGGGCGCGTCAACTCGGTTATCGGTCCAGCAATGAGCGCGAGCATTCTCATTGGCACGGCATTGGCGGGGTATCTCGACGGCGAGGTGTTACGCGGCCTGCGTGTTGCCATCGGAGGGACGACTTTTGGTCCCGTTGACACTATCTACGCCGGCGCCGGCGTGCTGTTCATCGCCAGCGCGTTGGTCGCCAGAGTAGGTCTGCGCCCCGTAGACAAGCGGTTGCGGAAGCGCCCCTTCGAGTGATCGCTCTCGTATAAGCGCCAACGTGCTCTCGATTGCCAAACACGTTCTCAGCTCAATCGCGGCACGCGCGCCAGCAGCGCCGAGACCACCTCATACGCGCTCGTTCCCAGCCGCGCCGCCACCGCCTGCGCTGTCAGCTCATCCTCGCCCTGGCGCCCGATCAGGGTCACTTCGTCTCCCTGCTCCACACCGGGGATATGCGTCACGTCCACCATGCACTGATCCATGCACACCCGTCCCAAGAGCGGCGCCCGCCGTCCGCGCGTCAGCACCTCGCCCCAGTTCGCAGGCGCCCGCCGGAATCCGTCCGCATAGCCCACCGGGAGCGTCGCCACCCGCATGGGCGCATCTGTTACATAGGTCGCGCCATAGCTAATGCCCTCGCCCACCGGAACCTCTTTGACCTGCGCGACCAGCGTCTTGAACGCCAGGGCGGGCGCGAACCCCTCCGGCAGCCCGACCTCCTCGGACGGTGGCAGGCCGTAGATCGCGATGCCTGGCCGGACCATATCGTAGCGCGCCTCAGGCAGCGTCAGCGTCGCCGCGCTGTTGGCCGCATGGACGAGTGGCGGCCGCAGCCCCGCCGCATCGAGCGCCGCGAGCGCCTCCTGGAAACGCGCGAGCTGGCGCAGCGCGTATTCCCGGCTGAAGGCGTCCAATCCATCAGCGGTGGCGAAGTGCGTGTAGACCCCCTCGACCAGCAGCCCCGGCGTGCGGCCCAGCTCGCCAACGAACGCCACCAGCCCCGCCGGGTCCTCCGCGCGCAGGCCCAGCCGCCCCATCCCCGTATCCACCTTCACATGCACGCGCGCCTCGCGCCCCTGCTCTAGCGCCGCCTGCGCCAGCGCGCGCGCCGAGCCGAGATCGAACACCGTCGCTCGCAGGTCCAATCGCACCGCTTCGCGCGTCTGCCATGGCGGCGTATAGCCAAAGACCAGAACGGGCGCCGTCACACCAGCCTCCCGCAGCGGTCGCGCCTCCGTTACCGTCGCCACGCCCAGCCATTCCGCGCCATTGCGCAACGCCACCCGCGCCACCCGCAGCGCCCCATGGCCGTACGCGTCGGCCTTCAGGCTCACCAGCACCCGCGTTTGCGGCCCCACGAGCTCCATCATGCGGCGCGTATTGTTCGCGATGGCTGTCAGGTCAATCTCCAGCCAGGTGGGGCGCTCCGGGCGCGTCACCACCACTCGCCGCCACGCTTCCGTCTGCCGGTCCAGCAGCGCAGGCGCCTCGTCGGGATGGGCCATCAGCAGCGCGGTGACCTGCTCCATCCGCGCCTCTTCCGAGCCCTTCAGATAGATTAGCGCTGGCCCGTCGCCCGCCAGCGCCCGTACCGCGGCAGCGGCGTCCTCCGCTGTAAGCGTGCGCGCCACCCGCTCCGCTGGCAGTCCCGCGGCGACCGCCGCGTCGGCGATCCGCTCAGCCCGCGCGCCGCGCGTCACCAGCGCGTCCGCCATCCGCGCCGCCAGCCACCCTACCTCGCGATGCGCCTCCACCTCCGCCTCACCCAGGCGCAGCATGTCGCCCAGCGCCACCACCCGCCGCCGCTCGCCCGCGCAAGCCGACAGCGCCTCCAGCCCGGCGCGCGCGCTGGCTGGGCTCGCATTATGCGAATCATCCAGCAACGTCAGCCCGTCCGCGCCCTCCACCTGCCGCATCCGGCCTGGCAGCGGGCGCAGCCCGCACAGCCGCTCCAGCGCCTCGCCCTCGCTGGCCCCTAGCCGAACTGCCACCGTCAGCGCCGCCAGGACCGCGCCCGCCCAATGCGCGCCGACCAGATGTGGGAAGACCACCGCCTCGCCAGCAAGCGCGCCATCGGTGTCTACCGGACGCAGGCTCAGGCGTCCCAGTCCTTCGGGCGTCTGGACCAGCGGCGCCAGAGCGTAACGAACGGCGCGCTCGCGCCCGTCCGCCCGCCAGGCGCCAAACCACGCCACTGGCGCGCCCGATGTCCGCGCCAGTTCCGCCCCCGCCGCATCATCCGCGGGCAGCGCCACAAACCCATCCGCCGGGATGGCCGCTGGCAGGCGCGCCAGCTCTTCTCCCAACCGATCGAGCGAGCCGAAATACTGCAACTGGGTCGGCGTCACATTCGTCACCACGCCCACCGCGGGCCGCGCAATGGCACACAACTCCGCTATCTCACCGGGATGGTCGGCGCCCAGCTCCACCACCGCGAAGCGATCGCCCGACCGCAACCTGCCAAGCGAGAGCGGCAGCCCCAGGAGGTCGTTATAGTTGCGCCACGAGCGGAAGGTTGGGCCTAGCGTCTCCAGCGCGTCCGCGATCGCTTCCTTGGTCGTCGTCTTGCCCACTCCGCCCGTCACCGCCACCACCAGCGGATTCCAAGCGCGTATGATGCCCGCCGCGTAGGCCTTCAGCGCCTCGCGCGGCTCCTCCACCGCGATCACGGCGACCCCAGCCCGCTCCAGCCGCTCCAGCGCGCCGGGATGCATCTCCTCCAGCGCCGCCAGGCGTCCCCGCGCGATCAGCGCCGCCGCCGCACCCTGCTCGGCCGCCTCCTCGATGTAATCGTGGCCGTCGCCGTGCAGTCCACGCGTCGCCACGAACACATCACCTGGCGTCACCTGTCGTGAATCGTGCGCGAACCCGCTGAATGTTGGGCGCGGGCCTAGCGTCAGCAGCTCGCCGCGCGTCGTCTCCAGCAGCAGATCGAGAGGTATCATCAGTCCCATCCCGGCGATAGCGCCAGCTCACTCGCCGGTCCTTTATATGCGCGCGCCGTCCCAGCCATGAACGGCCGGAGCACGGAACAGGAGGCCATGAATGGGCGCATTGACCGTACGCCGGCCATTCATGGCCGCGCCCCGCTCGCCGTGCGCCAGCCCTTGTGGGCCGCGCGCCGTCCACGCTAGTCAGCGATCTCTTCCTCGGCCTCGTCGCCATCTGGGGCGGCCTCAGCGTCGCCCGGCGCATCGCCGACGATCACCAGCGTATCACCCTGGTTGACCGTCTGGCCCTTCGTCACATGCACACTCTTCACGACTCCCGGACGCGGAGTCGCCAGCTCATTCTCCATCTTCATCGCTTCCAGCACGACGACCGCCTGTCCGCGCTCCACCGCCTGCCCTTCGGCGGCCAGCACGTTCGACACCAGGCCCGGCATCGGCGCGCGGATCACCGCGTCCCCGGCATGCCGCGCCCCGCCAGTGAGCCGCTCCAGCGCCTGCGTCCGCTCATCGCGCAGCCGTATGGTGAACGTTCGCGCGCCGACCGTCACCTCGAAGGCGCGCGCGCCCTCCTCGTCCTGCGCATCGCCGAGATCGCGCACGTATACATCGTACGACGCCTGGCCCGCCAGCAGGCTAAAGTGACCCGCCCTCGTCTCACCGTCCCCCGCGCCAAGCGCCGCGCCGAGCGCGCGCCAGTCCACCGCCGTCTCGGCGCCATCCACGCTCACCCGCTCCGGCGCGCCATCCGGGTCAGGGGTCTCTACCGTGATCGCGCGCTCACCTATCGTGACGATATATCGCATGCCATTCTCCAAAAGCGGTCTGAATACGTCGGAAGAATGATACCAAATTCGCTCGGATGGATGTTCCCCGCGACCCGCTCTCACCTGAGGCGCCTCAGGTGAGAGCCTTTCCTGGTGGAAGAAGATGCGCAAGACGGAGAGAAGGGCATATGCCGCCCAAGCGCCCGAATTCCGGGCGCAGCGCCACCCGCTTGCGACAGGCCTGCCCAGCCGCAGCGATGAAGTCAGTGGGCGCGTAGCTGGCTGGATATGATAGGTCACGCCAGACGCGGTCACTTGTAGCTCACGGGGACTTGCGCGCTCCCGCCGTTGCTGACGATGATAATCGCGTAGGATCGCCCGGTCGCGACACCACACGTTATGGTCACGGCGAGCGTCATGGTCCCACCGGCAGCGACCGCGCCACTCTCGGGGCTGACCGAGAGCGCGGTCGCCTCTGATGGCGAGGCCGTGAAGGTCAGTTTGGAGCCACCCGTGTTGCGCAGCGATAGCGTCTGCGGCGCCCCACACTGAGTAAAGGCCAGCGGGCTCTGCGCCACCGCCAGTTCCGCGCCCGGTTTGATCGTCACCACCACCGGCTCAGCTGACGCGCCATCGCCTACAGACACCACCAGCGCCCCTGTATACGTTCCAGGCGCGACGCCGTGCGGCTTCACTGAGATCGTCAAGGGCTGGCTCGCGCCGCCCTTCAGCGCGCCCTTGGTCGGGTTGACCGACATCCACGTCAGCGTCGGCGTCGCGCTCCAGGTAATCGGATCGGCGCTGGTGTTCAGAAGCGTAATCTTCGCCTGACTGGACCCCTCAGCCGCGACACTGATCTGTGGAACCACCGGCGATAACTGGACAGGCGCGGTTATGCCTGGAATCCGCAGCCCGGGAGCCATCTGGCGCACATAGCCGGATACCAGTGAGCAGGCGTGCGTCACACAGACATCTGGGCGCGCCACCGCCAGCCCCGCAAGCTCCAGCGCGGCCAGCGCCAGCAGCGCCAGGATCGTAATGAACGGCGCTTTCGGGCGCCGCTTGCCCCGCACGATGGTGTGGCTGTTCGTCCACACCTTCTGACCCTGGAGCGTATCCTCCTCGAGCTCCGCAGCGCGGCCCCCACGCCGAAAAGCTGGCCGCTCTCCCGCCATCCGCTCGATGTCATAGTCCGCATGGGCGCCACGCACGGCGGCGAACTGGGCAGACTCCTCCTCAGAGGGCTCCCAGGGATGCCGCGGCTCCGCTCCTTCCCAGGCGCTCGCCGCCCAGGCGTCGCGCTCCGTTCCGCCACGTGAGAGCGCCATGACGTCCCGGTCATCTCGCGAGGCCTCAAAGTCGTCCCGCGAGCCTTCGAACGGATCCATTGGGGGCAGCGGCGCCAGCGCTGAATCGCTCGCTTCGAATGGGTCATGCCGCTTGCGCGCGCTTTCATCATTGATGAGCTCGCGCCAGTCTGACGGCAGGTTCCCCATCGCCGGGTTCGTCAGCCGGGGCAGGCCAAGCTCTGTCGCCGAGAACTGGCCGGACTGGGCGCCCATCTCCTCACCTGGTGGAGGCGGCGCGTCCACCCGGCCGCTTGGGCTGGCCAGGCGGCGCGGCGTGGGCGGCCCGTGCTCAGGGCCCAGCGACATCGCCATGTCCATTGGACCGGGCTGCGGCGCCACCACCTGCATCGTCGGGCCGTCCACTGCCGCGGACAGGTCCACGCGCTGCGTCGGCGGCGCGGCGAACGGCGGCGCGCCGCCAGGCGGAGCCGCCAGCCCAGCTCCACCCATCTCCATCGCCGCGCCAGGCGGCGCCATCGGCGGCAGCGGCGGGAATGGCGGATCAAGCGGCGCCAGCGGCGCGCCTGGCCCCATGGGAGCGGCCAGCGGAATGGGCCCCACCGCTCCAGGTCCCAGCGGAATGGGCCCCGCCGCTCCAGGGCCAAAGGGGATTGGCCCACCAGGCGGTTGCCCAAGCCCCATGGGCGCTGGCGCAGCCTGCTGTCCCAACCCTACCGAGGCTGGCGCCTGTCGCAGCGTGCTCTCAATCGCCTGCGCTAGTGTCACTGCGGAAGGATAACGCTGCTCCATCTGTTTGGCCATCGCCTGGCGCACTACCGCGTCCAACGCGACGATCTGTGGCGCGAGCGGTGGCGTCACCTGCCCAAAACTCGGCGGCGTGTGCTGACGCGCGGCGGTGATCAGGTCGCCCAGGCGCCCGGCGTGGAATGGCGCGTGGCCCGTCAGCGTCGCGAAGAGCGTCGCGCCGAGGCTGTAGATGTCGCTGGCTGGCGTCACCTGCCCATCGAAGACCTCTGGCGCCAGGTACTCGAACGCCGCCACGTCCGGGCCGGACCAGCTTGGGTCCAGCACCCGCACATCCCACAGCAGTCCGAAATCGCCCAATAGGACGTGCCGCCCCTCGAACAGGTAGACGTTGCTGGGTCTGATGTTGCCGTGCGTCAGACCGAGGCTATGCGCGTAGTTCACCGCCCCGCACAATTGCTGGAAGAACGGACTGACATCGCTCACGCCGAGCCTGCCGCCCTGCTGTATCCAGCCCGCCAGTGTGCCTTCCTTGACCAGCGGCGTCACCAGATAGAGGTATTCATGCTCCTCACCGCTGCCAATCACCGGCAGGATGTGTGGATGATTGGCGAGCTGCGTCGCCGCCCGTGTGATCTGCGCGAAGTTCGCCGCGATGCCTGGCTGCCGGGCAAACTCGGGATAGATGACCTTGACCGCTACCTCACGCCCACCGCCTGAGGCCTGCTGCCCACGGTACACCTGGGCGACGCCACCGCCGCCGATGTGCTCCACGAGCTGATAGCCGCCGATGGTCTGGTTCAGCAGCTCAGACATGCCGCCTCCTCACGACGCTCGCTACACACGGCGCGCCGCGCTCATCACCTTATCCCGTTCCGCTCGCCCGCTATCTCCAACGTCACGCCGACGCATTCTGAACGCGCAAGCCAGTCATTGCGCCACATCACCGCCTCATTGATGACTGGCGCGGCGCGCCCATGAGATCAAGCGGACATTATTCGTCAGTAACCAATCGAGTGCTGCAGCGCGTAAAGCATCGCGTCGTTCGCCACATACGTCTGGCACGCGCCCTCACCAGAGTGCTCTTTGATGACCGCGATGGCGTACTTAGCTGGGCCAGTTCCCGCGCCGGAAGCGTCGTCTGGCGCGATGCCAATCCACCAGGCGTGTGGGCGGCCGTCGGGAAGCTGCGCCGTCCCCGTCTTCCCGCCCATGTGCGCTGGCGAATTGTATGTAAAGTATCCATTATGCGCTGGCAGTCCGGCTGAGCCAGTACCATATCTGGTCACTGCCCACATCGCCTGCCGGACGACTGAAGCGGTCTGCGCCGACATTACCTGATCGTAGATCGCGGGCGTGACCGGCAGCACACTCGACGTGGCGACCCCATGAGGAACCAGCTTCAGCCTGACGTGCGGCGTGTAGAGGTAACCATTCGCAGCGGCCGCGCTGGCAACCGTCGCCATCGTCAGCGGTGAGATCAAGAGTTCTCCCTGCCCGAAGCCGCTCTCCGCCAGCATATTCTCGTTGAACTCTGTTGGCTGTCCGTTCCTCGTCGCGTTGAACGCCTGACTCTGCTCGTATGGCGCGTCGAATGGTGGCGGTTCGACGGTAGGCATGCCCTGCCCCGGCGTCTTGATGCCGTAGAGCCGCACATATTGCAGCCACTTGTCCGCGCCAAGCTGCACCGCCTCACGCGCGTAGACCGTGTTGTCGCTATAGGCGTAGGCGTCCTGAAGCGTCAGCGGGAACTGGGCGTTCTGCCACTGGCCATTCAGGTAATCATCCCAGTTGATGTGCTCGCCGTTGATCGTGTAGTGTACCGCGTCCTCTTTGGAGAACGGCGTGCCCAGTGAGGCGATCCCTTCATTCAGCGCGCCCGTCAGCGTCACAGTCTTGAATGTCGAGCCCGGTGTATAAAGACCCTGCGTCGCGCGGTTGAGCAGCGGCAACTTGGGATCATTTTGCAGAGAGGCGAAATAGCCAGGGTCGTTGATCTTGTTGGCGTCATAGTAAGGGTGGCTGACCATCGCCAGAATCTCGCCGGTGTTTGGGTTCTCTACAACGACCGCGCCATTCGGATCGCTCGCGCTCTGGCAGACGCCGCCAAAGATCGCCGAGGCGTTGTACACCTGATTGACGTACTTCTGCAGCCGCTCGTCAATCGTCAGGTAGAGGTCCTGTCCGTACTGCGGCTTGTGCAGAAGGTGGTTGACGACCTGGGTCGTCGTCACGCCCGTCTGCGAGCCGGAAAGCTGGTCATTGTAGGTGTTCTCGATACCCGCCGCGCCATACTTATAGCTGAAATAGCCAATCAGCGGCGAGAGCGACGGGTCAGCGTAGACGCGTTTGTAGCCGCAGGTGGCGTCGGGATCGGGAGCCGACCACGCCAGCTTGACGCCGTTGCGGTCATAGATCGTCCCGCGCACCGGCGCGTCATACGGTGGACAGTGGCCGCGCGCATTGTAGGTCTCACTCTCGGCCAGCAGCGGGCCATTGTAGAACGCGCGATCGGTCAGCTGGGTATATGCGGCGACAGCGCTGATGATGAGCAGCAAGGCGATGAAGATCGAGGTCAGACGGCGGATCGCTGGGCCGATGGAGGTGTTCATAGGCTCGTCTTGCTGCTCCAGAATCTACGTGAGTTTACGCGACACCCGTCCTGCGCGTCGCTGGCGCACGCCTTCGCATCAAGCGCGCTGGCGCCCGGGCGCAGTGTAGCATCGCCTACGAACGGTGTCAAAACTGCTGGGCTTCCAGCGGCGTGGTAGCATGCGGAGTATGACCCCGCGCTCTACTCTACGCCCCTGCCGCCGCCCCGGTTACGCCGTGCGGGGCGCGTTGGGATGGTAATCCGTCACATGCCAGAAGAGGAGCCAGTCTTCATGCCGCGAGCGACCGTCCGGGTTCGAGTGCCTTTCGTTGATGTGGACAGCAGCGACCGCATCCATTTCACGGCGGTCATGCGCTACTGGGAGGTCGCCGAGCACGAGCTGATGCGCGGCATCGGCATGCCCTACGCCACCGCCCTGCGCGAGATCGCCTGCCCTCGCGTCCACGTCTCCGCCGACTTCCGCGGCAGCATCGTCTACGACGACTTGCTCGATGTGGAGGCGCGCGTCGCCAACGTCGGCCGGACCTCCTGGTCCGTCGCCTTCACTGCTCGCCGCGCGGACACCGACCCCGACGCGCCAATCCTCGCCGAGGGCCGCATGACCATCGTCGCCATGGACCCCGCCACCGAGCGCCCCACCCCCCTCCCCGATGACCTGCGCCGCGCGCTTACCAGCGAGTGAGGGCGCTCCATACCTTCCGGAACAGCCCTCCTCCGCTGTATAGCGTTCATATACACAGGTTCATAGGCGCGCCCTCCTTATCGGAGCCGTTCACAACGTCTGGTTCACAACGTCTGGTTCACAACGTCTGTAGGAGGTGGCTCATGAGCGCGAGCATGGGTAAGGGCCGCTATTTGCTGATGGTCGCCTGCTCACAGCGAAAGACGAGCTCCACTCGTCCGTGTCCTGCCATCGAACGGTATGATGGCGTCAATTATCGTGTGCTGCGTAACCTCAAACGCCAGGGTCTATGGCCAGAGAATCTCGATATAGTCATTATCTCGGCCAAGTTTGGGCTGCTCGACGCCAGCGCGCCAATCGAGAACTACGACCTCCGCATGACGCGCGACCGCGCTCTCGCTCTGCAGCGGGACGTCTCGGCTGGCCTTGACGCTCGTTTGAGACAGACCGATTACGTGGAGGTGTTCGTAAATGTTGGCGCGACCTACCGCCTGGCGCTGGAGCAATCCGGAGAACTACGCAGGCTTGGTGGACGGGCGCGCTATGCCAGTGGCGGGATCGGTATAAAGATGGGAGAAATGCGACGATGGATCCTTCATCTCGTGGAGGATCAAACCCGGCGATCTGAATAGCATTCACCGTCGGCCCTGAATCACCACCGCCAGGGTCAGGCTTCCTCGCCATGCGGAAGTGGCCATTGGAAGCCAGGCGCACTCTCACTCTACATCAGCGTCGGGCGTCTCCCAGAGCGTGCGCAAGGCGGGGTCCTCACGGTAGGGCAGCTTGAGGTGCTCATAGGCCAGGCGCGTGGCGACGCGACCGCGCGGCGTACGCGCCAGGAAGCCAAGCTGCAAGAGGTACGGCTCGTAGACATCCTCGATCGTCTCGACCTCCTCGCTGCTGCTGGCCGCCAGCGTCTCCACGCCCACCGGCCCGCCGTCGAACTTCTCGATGATCGTCCGCAGCACGTTGCGATCCGAGGGGTCCAGCCCGCGCTCGTCCACCTCTAGCGCCTCCAGCGCCGCCCGCGCCACGTCGCGCGTGATGAAGCCATCCGCCCGCACCTGCGCGTAGTCGCGCACACGCTTCAGCAGGCGGTTGGCGATACGCGGTGTACCGCGCGCCCGGCGGGCGATCTCGGCCACGCCATCATCGTCCAGGCCGACCCGCAGGATGCGCGCGGAGCGGCGGATGATGTGCTGAAGCGCCTCATCGCCATAGAAGGACAGCCTGTAAATCGCTCCGAAGCGATCGCGCAGCGGGGCGGTCAGCGCGCCCACGCGGGTCGTCGCGCCGACCACCGTGAACGGCTTCAGCGGCAGCCGCACGCTGCGGGCTGAGGGGCCCTTGCCGATGATGAGGTCGAGCGCGAAGTCCTCCATCGCCGAATAGAGGCGCTCCTCGACCGGGCGGCTCAGGCGGTGGATCTCGTCAATGAACAGCACATCGCGCTCGTCCAGCGCGGTCAGGATCGAGGCCAGGTCGCCCGCGTGCTCGATGGCCGGGCCAGAGGTCATGCGGATGTTTGAGCCCATCTCCGTGGCGATGATGAGCGAGAGTGAGGTCTTGCCCAGCCCTGGCGGACCATAGAGCAGCACGTGGTCCAGCGCCTCGTTGCGCTTGCGCGCCGCCTCCAGCAAGATACGCAGGTTCTCCTTGACCTGGTCCTGGCCGATGTAGTCATCCAGATGCCGTGGGCGCAGGCTCCCTTCCTGGTGGTCCTCTTCACCCATCCCTGGCCCCACGATGCGGTCTTCGGCCATTGGTCGTCTCTCCCCCGCGTGCGCGCCTGGCGCATGAACACCTGTTCCAGCGCGCTCCCGCCCAGTATAGCACAAGGAGAGCGGTTGAGATGACCTGGACTGAGTGGCGAGACGCGGGCGTTAGCCCCTTACGCCGTGCGCCGGCCATATATGGCCGCGCTCCTCGGTCACAACTCCAGGGCGTCACCATCCTGCGGCATGATGATCGGCCCAGAGAAAGGTTCCGCCGCCTCGGCGCTCGCCTCGGCCTGGGACCAGTCTCCCTCCGCCTCGCCTAGGTGGACCAGCGCCAGGGTGCCCGCTTCGCAGGCCGCCGCCTGCTGGCCAGCCTCGTAGGCGGTCATGTGCTTCGCCATGCGCGCGTACTTTTCATTCTTCCGCAGATAGGTGCACTCGGTAATGAACAGCCGCGCCTGACGTCCAAGCTCCAGAATCGCGGGCGTGGGCTCCGTATCGCAGGTGTACGCCACCACGCCGCCCGGCAGCTCCAGCCGCAGCCCCGCGGAGGGGATGCTGTGTCGCATGCGATACAGCCGCGCGGGCGCGCCGAGGAACCTCAACTCGGCCTCCTCATCCACCGTCATGAAGCTGACCTCGTAGCTCCAGCGGTCCAGCGTCAGCTCGAAGGCGAAGGCGCCCACGAGCGCGCGCGCTACCGCCATCGTCTCTGGCAGCGCGTAGATGCGCAGTGGCCGCCGCCTGCCCGCCAGACGGAAGCTCTCGATCAGCGAGGGCAGCCCGCCCAGGTGATCAATATGCGCGTGGGTGATGAACACATCCCCAATCGCATCGGGACTGGTTTCAGCGCGGGCCAGCGCGCGATAGACGCCATCGCCACAGTCAATCAGCAGTCCTGGCTCGCTGGGATCGCCGAGCAGCGCTAGCGCCACGTTGCCCCGCGCGCCTGTGGGCAACGCGGCGGCAGTTCCAAGAAAGATCAGGCGTGTCATAAGCTGACGCCTCCCTCACCCATCACCACGAATCGCACTAGCCGCTCCTTAGCGCCCCTACCACCGTCCGGGCGCGTCGGGCCGACGGCCCCGCTCATCATATGGCGCCGCTGGTGGGCGTCGCACGGGCTGCGATGGCGCCAGGCGCGCCTGGCGTGGCCCGCTCCCAGGCGGCGCGCGCCTCGGGTCGGGCGCCCAACCCGCATCCATCCGCCGGGCCGGCGCCAGTTCACCCAGATCGGGCCGGGGCTGGCTCTGTCCACGCACGGGGCCGCTTTGTGGGCCCTGCCATGTCGGGCCGGGCTGGCGCGGACCACTGACCTGGCCGCGCGGCGCGGAAGCGCTCCGCGGCGCTACCGGCCCGTCTCGCTGCCCGATCAGCGCGGTTACGAGCGCCACTCCAGCAACCAGCGCGCCAAGAAAGACGAGCGCGCCCATCGTTCGTATGGGGTGCAGCGCGACCAGATTAGGCAGGTTTCCCTGCTCTCGCAGCGCAAACATCAGCGCAATCAGGGAGGCCGCGAAGAGCGCCCCTGCGACCGCGCCCGCGATGGCGCCGCCGCGCCGCCCACCGATCAACCCCGCCGCCAGCCCGCCAAGCGCGACCCCCAACGCGAGCGCCACCACCCCAGCCAGCGCGGTTGATGAGGGGTCTACCACGCCACTGGTGAGTGAGAGCGTGTTGACCACGACGAGCGGCGCCAGGCTCAAAAGCCAGCCAGCTGCCGCGCCCCCTGCGATCCGGGCGACCATCCTCTTTCGCGTCCTCTCACCCACTGCGGGGTCAGCGCATCATCACCCGCCCAGCCCGCCATATCACGCCATATCGCGCGCTTACGCTGGACGCCTTGCCGCCAAGCATAGCCGCCCGCCCGCGCAAGCGTCAAGCGGGGCGCGCTGGTATTCCTACACAGTACGATCTGGCAGTCGCGTCACCCGACAACCAGCGACGCGGTGAGGCCGTCCAGCCCGCCCTCGTCGGTCGGCAGCGCGATCGAGAGCAGACGCGAGTCGCTCGCTACCCGGCGGTTATACTCCCACAACCCGCGCGTATGCTCATCAGTCCCCTCGGGCAGCGCCTCGGCCAGCGGACGCCCCTCGCGCACGGTGTTGTCGGCGACGATGAAGCCACCCAGCCGCGCCAGCCGCAGCGCCCAGTCCAGATAGAGCGGATAGCCCACCTTGTCGGCGTCTATGAAGACCAGGTCGAATGGCGCCTCGGCCTCCAGCGCGGGCAGCGTCTCACTCGCCGGGCCAACACGCACCTCGGCGCGATCCGCCACGCCCGCGCGCGCCAGCGACGCCCGCGCCACCTCCGCATGCTTCTCGCTCACCTCCAGGGAGATGAGGCGGCCATCAGCTGGCAGCGCGCGGGCCAGCCAGATACCGCTATAGCCAGCCAGCGCGCCGATCTCCAGGATGCGGCGCGCCCCCACCGCACGCGCCAGTGTCTGCAAGAGCTTCCCCTGCGCCGGGGAGACGCTGATACTGGGCATGCCGTGTGCGGCTGGGGCCTCGCGCGCCGCCCATAGCGCCTCGTCTTCGGGCGCGTAGAGCGCCGCGATGCGCTGGTCAATCATCACCTGCATCGCGGCCGCATCGCGCAGTCGCGCCAGTTCGTCATCCGTCACCTGTGCCCCTCGCTTTCCGTCGTGTCGAGTCACATCCGCGCATTTGCCCGCTCGCCTCTGCAAGAGCATACGCCGGACTCCTCCCCAGTGGGAACAGTCCGGCGTATATGCGAGCGACGCAAGCGCTAGCGGAGCGCGCGCATCTTGGCGATGATGGCGTCGGCCACCTGCGAAGTGCCGACGGCCGTTGGGTCATCAGGGCGTGGCTTCAGGTCGTAGGTGACGTCTTTGCCCTCGGCGATCACCGCCGCCATCGCGCGGTCCATCAGATCGGCGGCGGCGCGCTCGCCCAGATAGCGGAGCATTAGCACGCCGGAGAACATCATCGCCATGGGATTGACCTTGTTCTGCCCAGCGTACTTCGGCGCGCTGCCGTGCACAGGCTCGAACACCGCGTACTTCTCGCCGATATTGGCGCCTGGCGCCACGCCCAGACCGCCGATCAGGCCCGCCGAGAGGTCCGAGAGAATGTCACCGTACAAGTTCGGCAGCACCAGCACATCGTACAGCTCCGGCTTCTGCACGAGCTGCATGCACATGTTGTCAACGATGCGGTCTTCGAACTGGATGTCGGGATACTCCTTCGCTACCTCCTGCGCCGTCGCCAGGAAGAGCCCATCGGAGAACTTCATGATGTTCGCCTTGTGGACCGCCGTCACCTTGCGCCGTTTGTTGGAGCGGGCATACTCGAAGGCGAACTTGACGATGCGCCGGCTAGCCGCCACCGAGATGTACTTGATGCTGATCGCCGCGTCGCGGCTCAGCTTGACCTTTGAGGCGCGCTCGATAAAGTCTTCCAGCTCTGCCAGCTCAGGCGTGCCGCGCTGGTACTCGATGCCGGCATAGAGGTCTTCGGTGTTCTCACGCACGATGATGAGGTCCACCGAGTCATAGCGCGAGCGCAGACCCTGATATGACTTCGCGGGGCGCAGATTGGCGTAGAGGTCGAGGCTCTTGCGCAGCGCGACATTGGCGCTGCGGAACCCCTTGCCAACGGGCGTCGTGATCGGCCCCTTCAGCCCTATCTTCGTCTCCTTGATGGAGTCAATCACATCATCGGGAAGGACTGTACCGTATTTGTCCAGCACCGCCAGTCCGGCGTCCTTCACATGCCAGCGAAACTCGACCCCGGTCGCCTCCAGCACGCGACGGGTCGCCTCGGTAATCTCCGGGCCTGTGCCATCCCCTGGTATCAGGGTAACATCGTAGGGCATACTACCTCCGTGGCCGCCTTTCCCGGCGCCTGTCGCGTCGGATGGCAAAACAGCTGCCTCGCGGACAGGCGTTGTATGTAGGGCGCCGCCGTGAGCCATCTGGAATTATAGCATAAGTACGGCATATACGAGCCATAAGAACCTGCTATATCCCTGCTTGACGCGGATGGTGATACTTAAGAGTGGTCCCTTAGGAGGTCGCCCGGCGCACGCCTGGCGAGACGTGGGGTGAGGGCAAACCATTGAACGGAGAACCGGCAGCGTGGAGGGAGAGCATGACAGCAACACATGCGCGCATGGCCGCCTGGCGGGGTGATATCACGACGCTCGCCGTGGATGCGATCGTCAACGCCGCCAATTCATCCCTGCTCGGCGGTGGCGGCGTGGATGGCGCGATCCACCGCACCGCCGGGCCGGAACTGGTCGCGGAATGCCGCACGCTGGGCGGCTGCCCCACTGGAGAGGCGCGCATCACGCGCGGCTACCGCCTGCCCGCGCGGCATGTTATCCACACCGTCGGGCCGGTCTGGCACGACGGCCAGCAGGGCGAAGATGAGAAACTGGCTAGCTGCTACCGCAACAGCCTCGCGCTGGCCGCCGCGCATGGCCTGCGCACGGTCGCGTTTCCCGCTATCAGCACAGGAATCTACGGCTTCCCGCTGGACCGCGCCACCCATATCGCCGTCACCGAGACGGCCAGCGCCCTGAGCAGACATCCCGACATCGAGCAGGTCACGTTCGTCTGCTTCGATGCCGACGCCTACGCTCTCTATCAGCGGGAGCTGGCCACAGTCCAGCCATGAGGCGCGGAGTGGGCCAAATCAGATAAAGCGGAAGGTGCGCAACATCGGCTCGAACGTCGCCATGTCATCTTTGGCGAAGGCGGTATCGGAGCTGATGAGCGCGATCACATAGCCTTTGCCCAGATGATGAGAGGCCAGCACAGCGATATGCAGCTTCGCGCCATTCTTGGTGGTCACCTTGTATTCATGGCGCTGCCAGACTTCACCGCCCACACCTACCGTCGTCGCCGCGGTCGTGATCTCGGTGAGCGTCGCCCCCTGCGCCTGCGCGCCCTGCACTTCCGCCTGGATCAGTTGTATGTCGGTGGCTGAATCGAAGGCTGGCGCGCGCTCCAGAGTCATCACCGCCGGGCCGCTCCCCTGGGTGAACTTGTCCACGCTGTCAGCCTGCGAACCTTCGCCGCTCACGGTGGCCGTCCCCCACGAGGACGGATAGGCCATCGCATAGCCCTTGGTGGGACTGCTAAACAGCCTGTAATTCGGCGGGTTAGTGGGCGTGGGGCCGGGCGTGTAGGTGGCGAAGGCTGGCGGCGTGGGTTGGGCGGACCCACCCAGGAAGGGCAGATACCTCCCCAGCATTGGGGCGACTTTCGGCCCCGCGAACACCACAAGAGCCACCACGAACACGACGACACTCAGCAGCCGACTGGCGATACCCAGCACGCCGTTCTTCCGCTTCGCGGGCGGCTTCGACGCGCTCGCGCCACGCCCACCAGCCAGACCGCCGCCCGGCGCCCATGCGCTCGACTCTTCGAAGGCGTCGCGCGGCGCAAGGCCCATCTGGCCACCGCGCGCCGGCGGGTACGCGGCGCCGAAGTCGGTATAGCCTGACGGTTCCTCATAGGATGCGCCGTATCCGCCCGCATCATAGGGATCATGCGCTGGTCTGGCGGGCCCGCGGCCACGACCACCTGGCGGACCGTATTCGTCCGGCCCGCCGTAGCCGCCGCGCCCACTGCGGCTCGGCGTGGCGCGTGAGCCACGCCCGCCTGCTGGAGCGCCGCGATCATCGCTTCGGCGCGGCCGCGCCTCATACTCCTCCGAGTACCCGTCCGCCACGCCGTCATCGAAGGGCGCCGCTGGTCCTTCATCGGTATAGCCTGGTGGGCCATAGCGGTCCGAGCCACGTCGCTGGCCACCATCATAGTCCGAGGGCCGCCCGCCGCGCGAGGCGCCTGGCGGCGGCCCAGGCCGGCGCGAGGAACCGCCCCGGCTTGGCCCGCGCAGTTCTGGCGGCGCGCGTGGATCATCGAGCGGATTAGCCCGGCCGTCCCATGGTGGAATCTCCTGATCTGGCGCGCCGCGGCGATGCGCCGGCCCGGAACGCGGCCTCCCACGGCGAGCGATCATCTCCTCGCTCTCGTCGTCAGGCCTCGCTCTGCGCTCCCCGCGCGAGCGCGCACGCGAGCCGCGCTCATCCCCCCAGCCGGGCGCTTCGTCTGGCGGGTCATCATCGTAGTCGTTTGGCGTGCGATCATCGGAGCGGCTGTAGTCATCGTCGTAGCTTCTCCCGCGCCGCCGGCCACCCGTGGATGGGCGTGATGGGCGACGCCCGCGATCATCAGGCGCGCCGTAGCCGCCGCGCGGCTCGTAATCCTCGCGTGGTGGGCGTGAGCGTGGAGTGCGCTGGGGCGGATACTCGTCATCCATATCAGACGACCCGTCTGGCGGCACGGAAGCGGAAGACCGCTGCTGGAGCCGCCTGCCCAGCGAGCCGAGGGGACGCCGCTGCCCGCTCGCCTCGCCTTCAGGAGCGGACGGCGGAGCCGGGGGGTCTCCGCCCACGGGGGCAGCGCCGCTACCGCCACCAGGAATATAACTCTGCTGAGGCTGGTAGCGGTCGAATGGGGAGTTGTCTTGCTTTGTCAACTGTGCACCGCAATTCGGACATTGCGCCATACCAGGCCGCGTCGCGGCTCCGCACTGCCTGCACTGCATACGTCCCCTCGCCACGCCAGAGCAGCGCCGTCCTCGCGTCGGGCCACAAGGCCTCACCGCCAATCATAACCCAGCATTTACTATACACTCTCAATGTGGCGCTCGCCTACAAACGCAGCGGAAAGTACGCGCCCGGCCCGTGTCCCTCGCGCCTGCCGCTACCTTGCGCCCCACGCCGCCGTCATATACCCTTGAGATACATACGAGACGCGCCCATCAGCGTTCCGCTCCCGCCGCGCCAAGCAGGCGGGCGGCGCCTTGAGCGTCCGGCGCGATGGCCCCTGGAGGACTAACTGTGACAACCGCCGCCGACTATGAGCCTGAGCTTGTAGACGCGCTCAACCTGCTCATCGAGGACGAACGCGCCAGCGTCGAGATGGAGGTCGCGCTCGCCTCTGGCGCGACCGAATATGCTGAGCGGGAGACGCTAACACGCATGGGCGCCGAGGACATCTCCTCCTGCGAGACCCTGCGCGCCGAGATGGAGAGCGCCGGTCTGCCTGTCACACCACAAATCAACGGCGTCGTCTTCGAGGTCCTAGGGGCCGAGCGCTACGACGATCGCCTGCGCGCCTTCGCCCATCACCAGCGGATCGTCGCCGACCGCGCCAGCGATCTACTGGAGTCAAACCTCGAGGGCGAGCTGCGCGCCGCGTTGGTCGGCATTGTGGACGCGCACCAGCGCCATATCGAGTGGGCCAATCGCCGCGCCGACGAGTTCGCCGCCACTCGGCTGATGGAGTTCGGCTCGCGCCATTCCAGCCAGCCCCAACCCGCTGACTCCGGCGCTCGCCTCTCCCATGCGGGAGAAGCAAGGGCCCTTGCGCCCGAAGCCGCCGCGCCAGAAGTAGGAGAGGCAGGCGGCGCGCTGCCAGACATCATGCCGCCCGAGGAATCCGAGCAATCCGAAAGAGCCGAGCAATCCGAACAATCCATGGAGGACGAGTCCGCCACGCTCACAGCGGAAGCCCTTGCGGAAGTGGCGTTGGATGGCGCGCCTGAGGAGCTACCAGCTCCCGCCAGCGCCGAGCCGCCCCCGCTGGATGTCTCCGCTGCGGAGACTGCGGAGACTGCGGAGACTGCGGAGACTGCGGAGACTGCGGAGACTGCGGAGACTGCGGA
>DASTKI010000056.1:0-3694 GCA_035716045.1 Ktedonobacterales bacterium | reverse complement strand
GGCCTGGTGGGCCCCTACGGGCTGGTGACGCAAGACCTCAAGGAGTTTCAGGAGAGCGCTGGGCCGGACGTGGACGCCATCGAAGGCTATCTGATGGCCTTCCGCCGCGAGACGCTGCTGGAGGTTGGCCCCGCCGACGAGAAGTTCCGCTTCTACCGCCTGATGGACATTGACTACAGCTTCGAGTTCAAGAAGTCAGGCTACCGCGCGCTGGCCAGCCAGCGCGTCACCAACCGCGTCATCAAGCACGAGCACCGTGAGTGGTACAGTCTCAGCGAGGAGGAGCAGGCAACCAAGAGCAAGAAGAATTTCGACATCTTCCGCCGCCGCCGCCACCACTGCGAGAGCCTGCTGGTGATGAACTACACGCCGGGGCAGCCCGCGCCGTGGGGCCACGACCACGAGATCCCACTCGGCGGCGCGATTGACCCACGCTTCGAGCATGGCCCGGCAGGCGAGGGCGAGCACACCCACGAGCACAAACACTGGCCCGACCATTCCCATACCCACTCGCACATGCACCAGCCGGCGCTCCAATGGTTCGGCGCGGGCGCGCTGGCGACCTATGTCCCCAGCTTCGCGGAGAGCGACAGCGACCACTGAGCGCGATGATACCCAACCGAGAAAGGCGGCGGACGATGGCGGAGCGGCGGCACGGCGCGGAGGGCGCGCTCGCCCTGGTCGGCTCAGGTGAATACACTGACGCCATGCTGGAGACGGATGAGGCGCTGCTGGCCACCATCGGCGGCGCGAGCGGCGCGCGTGTCGTCCTGCTGCCCACCGCCGCCGGGCTGGAGAAGGACGGCCCATCGTACTGGAACAACCTGGGGCTGGCGCATTTCCGCAGGCTCGGCGTCTCCGACATCCGCCCCACGCTGATTCTCGACAAGCAGAGCGCCGCCGACCCCGTCCAGGTCGGACTGCTGCGCGGCGCGGACTTCTACTACTTCTCTGGCGGCGATCCACGCCACATCATTACGTCGCTGCGCGGCTCGCCCGCGTGGGAGGTCATCACCCAGGCACAGCGGGCGGGCGCCGTGCTGGCGGGGTGCAGCGCGGGCGCGATGGCCATGAGCGGCTATACCCTACCCCTGCGCGCGATCATCTCCGGCCTGGCGACGGGCGCTCCCGGCGACTGGGCGCCCGCGCTGGCCACTGTGCCGCACGTCGTCGTCTTCCCGCACTTCGACCGCCTCCCCGGCAATCTGAGTGGGGCGATGCTGCGGCGCCTGAGCCACGCCGCGCCCGCTGGCGTCGCGCTTGTCGGTGTAGATGAGGATACCGCGCTCGTCCGCGTTGACCCGCCCGGCGAGCAGGGCGGCCACTGGCGCGTCATGGGCCGCCAGACCGTCCACATCTACCGCCGCGGCTCGGAGCCCCTGCGCCTGGGCGCGGGCGAGACGACCATCCTCTGAGACTTGCGCGGCGGCTGTCTCGGCTTTCCGTTTCGGGTTATACTGTGCTGACCGGGCGCGCGAGGCTGCGCGCTGGCGACCCCACATCACGAGCATGGAACAGCGAGGCGGAGCATGGGCGCGCCCACAGCGTCGGATGCGGAGAAGAACGCGCCATCGGGCGTGAGCGGCGAGACCGCGCTGACCGCGCGCCTCTTCGGCGCGGCGCGCGGCGCGCTGCCCGGCTTCACCGGGCCGGATCAGCCGCGTGAGGACATCCTGCGCGCCTGCGTCCGCTGCGGCTACTGCCTGCCCTCCTGCCCGACCTATCTGGAGACATTCAGCGAAGTCTCCTCCCCGCGCGGGCGCATCCGGCTGATTCAGGCGGTGGCGGATGGCGTCCTCAGTGTCACCGATCCGGGCTTCGTCGAGCAAATGTATCAATGCCTGGACTGCCGCGCCTGCGAGGCCGTCTGCCCCTCTGGCGTGCGGTACGGCCAGCTCGTCGAGACAGCGCGCACGCAGATCGAGCGGGCGCGTGGCCAGTCCACCGGCCGCTCAGGAGCGGCGCGCGCCGGATGGCGGCGCATCGCGCGCGCGGCGGCGCTGGATGGCGTCTTCGGTGACCTCAGCCGGGTGCGGCTGGCGGGCTCGGCTATGCGCCTCTATCAGCGGTCGGGCGCGCAACAGTTGGCAAGGGCCACAGGCGCGCTCGACGCCCTCGGCCTGCGCGACGCCGAAGCCATGCTGCCTGGCCTCTCCGCCGCCGCCATCATCCCGCGTGACGACGTCTATCCGCCGCTGCCGGGCGTCGAGCGGCGTGGGCGAATCGCCCTGCTCACCGGCTGCATCATGGGGTCCGTTTTCCCCGAGACGGACCGCGCCACCATCCGTGTCCTCTGCGCCAACGGCTATGAGGTCGTGACGCCCGCGGCCCAGCAGTGCTGCGGCGCGCTCGCTGTCCACTCCGGTGACCTCGACCGCGCGCGCATGCTCGCCTGCCGCAACATCGCCGCTTTCGAGGCCAGCGGCGCCGATCTGGTCATCTCAAACGCCGCTGGCTGCGGCTCCGCGCTGAAGGATTACGGCGAGTTCCTGGCGCGCGACCCCGCCTGGGCCGAGCGCGCCAACGCCTTCGCCGCCCGTGTGCGCGACGCGACCGAGCCGCTGGCGGACCTGCTGCGCCGCGGCCAGCTGAATATCAGCTTCGCGCGCACGCCCCTACGCGTCACATACCAGGAGCCATGCCATCTGGTCCATGCCCAGCGCATCACCGCCCAGCCGCGCGCGCTGCTGCGGGCGATCCCCGGCGTCGAGTTGATCGAGATGCAGGAGAGCAGCGTCTGCTGTGGCAGCGCGGGCGTCTACAACCTCTTGCGGCCCGAGATGGCGGGCGCGCTAGGCGCGCGCAAAGCCCGCAACACGCTGGCGGCTAGCGCGCAGGCGGTCGTCACCGCCAACCCCGGTTGCGCGCTCCAGCTTCGCGCCGAGCTCAACCGCGCGGGCTCCGCGCTCCCCGTTCTGCACATCATGGACCTGCTCGACGCCGCCTACCGCGGCCGCGACCCACTGCTGGCCGCCCTCTAAGACACAACGCCAATGAAGAAGCCAGCGTTCTCACTGACAACCTACAAGGACCCGGCGACGGTTGAGCTGGTGAACACGACCGAGCACAAAACACTAGCCATCTGGGCGATTGAGTGCGCCGAGCGTGTCATGCCCTACTTTGAGGAGCGATACCCCCAGGACCACCGTCCCCGGCGAGCGATCGAAACGCTTCAAACATGGATCGAGACGGGCATGTTCAAGATGGCGGTCATACGCAAGGCGTCGCTCGACGCGCACGCCGCCGCTCGTGATGTCGGCGAGGATAACGCAGCCCGCTCGGCTGCCCATGCCGCAGGCCAAGCGGCCGCCACCGCGCATGTTCCCATGCATGCGCTTGGCGCCGCGAACTATGCCTTACAGGCGATCTATAGGGCCACGGACCCCGCGGACGCCGCTGCCGCCATCGCCAGAGAACGAGACTGGCAAATCCAGCGCTTGCTCGATTTGAGCGGTCATCGCTGACCACTCGTTGGCGGCGGTCGCTCCGGTGGCGTATGCTGTCCTGGCGAGCTGTAATTGCGAGGAGTCAGGAGAAAGGATGCGCCCAAGGTGAGCGAACAGCGCCATAACGAGGCCGGCCCGATTGTCCAGCCGAAAACCGACAAGGAGTATCTGGCCACACGCCAGTATCGCGACGCCAGCAACCTCAACGCGCGCGGGTCGCTGCACGCCCGCTTCGGGACGAATCCCTA
>DASTKI010000055.1:0-18852 GCA_035716045.1 Ktedonobacterales bacterium | reverse complement strand
CGGCGGCGGCGGAGGGAATCTCGCTGGAGGTCGTGGACCTGCGCAGCCTCTCGCCTGTGGACTTCGACACGCTCGGCGCGTCGGCTCGCAAGACGAAGCGGGTCGTGGTGGTCCACGAGGCGCCGGTCTTCATGGGGTTGGGCGCCGAGATCGCCGCTCGGCTGGCGCATGACCTGTTCGATTCGCTGCTCGCGCCGGTCGAGAGGGTCGGCGCGCCGACGACGCCCTATCCGCCCTCGCGCCACGAAAAGCTCTTCCTGCCGGATGTGGACCGCATCCTGGAAGCCGTTGACCGCATACGGGAGTACTAAGCTGCCATGGGACAGTTCATGTTGCCGGACCTGGGCGAAGGCCTGGAGGAAGCGCAGGTCACGCGCTGGCTCGTCGCGGTAGGCGACCGCGTCACGCTCAATCAGCATCTCTGCGAGGTCGAGACGGCGAAGGCGCTGGTCGAGATTCCCTCGCCCTGGGCGGGGACGGTGCAGGCGCTGCATGCCAAGCCCGGCGATACCGTCCCGGTGGGCGCGCCGCTGATCACTATCGCCGAGGAGGGCGCGGCCGGCGCTGAGAATGGCGAGGGGCCGGTGCTGGTCGGCTACGGCGCGCATGGCCCGGCGCAGGCGTTCACCCGGCGGCGGCGCGGCGGGGCCGCTCCTCCAGCGTCTACGCCCGCTCCATCGCCCGCCCCGGCGGCGGCGCAGGTCGCGGAGGAAGAGGTGAAGGCCAGCCCGCTGGTGCGCAAAATGGCGGCGGAGCGCGGTATCAACCTGGCGGCCGTCGTCGGGACCGGCCCTGGTGGGCGCATCCGCGTGGAGGACCTGGACGCCGCGGCGCCCGCTACCCCTGCGGCGGCGCCCGCTCCAGCGGCCAGCGAGGGCGAGGAGCGCATCAGCACGGTGGGGCTGCGCAAGGCCATCGCCGCCAAGATGGTGCGCTCGGCGACGACCATCCCGCACTTCACCGAGTACGGCCTCTTCGACGTCACCAATCTGATCGCTCTGCGCGAGCGGCTGAAGGCCGATCCCGCCTACTCCGGCCTGCGGCTGACGTTCCTGCCGTTCTTCGTCTTGGCGGTAGTTCAAGCCACCCGCCAGTATCCGATCATGAACTCGCGCTGGGACGAGGAGGGCGCGGCGATCGTCATCAAGAAGCGCATCAACGTCGGCCTGGCGACGGATACCGAGCGCGGACTGGTCGTTCCGGTGATCCGCGACGCGCAGGCGCTCTCGCTGGCGCAGGTGGCGGCGGAGTGCGACCGGCTGGCGCCACTGGCGCGCGAGGGGCGGCTCACTCCAACCGACATGACCGGCGGCACGATCACAATCACCAACGTCGGCGCGATGGGGCCAGTGGAGACCGGCGCACCACTCATCAACGCCCCAGAGGTCTGTGTCATCGGCTTCGGCGCCATCAAGCCCCGCCCGACAGTCGTGGACGGCTCGCGGCTAGAGGTCCGCCCCGGCGCATGGATCTCGATCTCCTGTGACCACCGCGTGGTGGATGGCGCGACAGCGGCCCAGTACATGGGCGCGCTCGTGGCCGCGCTAGAGTCGCCTGACGGGCTGACGGGGTGATGGGGGGCGGCCATCAAGGGCTGGCGCGGATCAGCGGACGCAGCCATCGGTGGCCGGCGCACGGATGATAAGGCATACATGCCCCAGCTTTCAGGCCGCCGTCTGCGTGTGCCGGCCCTTCAGGGCCGAGAGGTCTGGTGGTAGAGAGCGAGGCGGCGAGTGACAGATGAGGCGTTGTTCGCGCGCAGCGCCTACATCGGCGCCACCTTCACGGAGTTCGAGGCGGAAGAGGCGGTTTTCGACGGGATCGAGTTCGAGGACTGCCACTTCCGCCGCTGCCGCTTCCCCTCGTCCACGTTCCGCTCGTGCGTGTTCGTCAACTGCGTCTTCGAAGGCTGCGACCTGAGCCTGCTCAAGGTTCCTTCGTCGCGCTTCACCAGCGCGCAGTTCACCGATTGCAAGCTGATCGGCGTAGACTGGTGCGAGGCGTCGTCGCTCACCGCGCTGACGACGAGCATGAGCTTCCTGCGCTGCGTCCTCAGCTATGGCTTCTTCGTCAAGCTCGACCTGACAGGCGCGCAGCTCGTGGAGTGCGAGGCGCGCGAGACGGACTTCACCGGCGCGACCTTCCAGCGGGCGTCGTTCGCCAGGAGCGACCTCGAAGGCGCGAAGTTCCTCGAAACCGACCTGCGCGAAGCGGACTTCACCGGCGCGAGGGGCTACGTTATTGACCCCACCCGCAACAAGGTCAAGAAAGCCCGTTTCTCGCTGCCCGAGGCCATCGGCCTGCTCAAAGCGTTTGGGGTGGTCGTGAAGCTGCCGGGGGAGTAGCGAGGCGCGCCGGTCAGTCGGGCAGGGCGAGGCCGAATGCGCGGTCGAATTTCACCCTACCCGCTGCGGTGAGGCGGACGCCACGGCCGCCGGGGACGCGCTCGATCCATCCTTCCGCGAAGAGTCGCGAGGTGAGCGCAGCCCCCAGGGCGCCGGCGAGATGCGGCCTGCGCTCGCTCCAGTCGATGCACTGCGACGCGAATGCCCTCCGGCGCGCCCTGGCGGCGTCCAGATCAATGCTGAGCGCCATCATCCCTTGCTCGCCAGCGGCGGTGAGAACGAAGTCGTGCTCCGTGGCCGTGAGCCAGCCACGCGCCAGGAGATGGTCTGTCAGCGCGACGCCCAACCGGCCGGCCAGGTGATCGTAGCAGGTGCGGGCGTGACGGAGAATCTGAGCCATATCAGACTCCTTCAATGAATGCACGGGCCGCTGCGGCGCGATGACCTGGAGCGCTTCGAGCGCCCGCGCGACCTGCGGGCCGGCCAGCCGGTAGTAGCGATGGCGGCCAACGCGGTGAACCGCGATGAGCCCGCCACCCATCAGCTTCGCGAGATGGGCGCTCACGGTTTGTGGTGTAAGGCGGCAGCGCTGTGCAAGCTCAGTGGCGGGTAGGGCCTCGCCAGCCAGCAGCGCGCCAAGGATGGTCGCGCGGGCAGGCTCACCGATGAGCTGGGCGATGGCGGCGATGGTCGGTTCTGCATCCATATTTCGATGATACACGAAATGTTCTCGCATTACAATGGTGAGCGGTTGTGTTTCAAATTATGACAGGGAGTGCGTTTTGTGACGAATATCAGGCCAGCGCATGACAGACTTTTGCACGCCGGGGTTGAGGATGCGCGTGAGACTGGGAGCCATAGGAATGTCACGCCAGCGATCCTCTATTTCGGCACGCCGGTTGTGTTGCTCAGCACGCTCAACGAAGATGGCAGCGCGAACCTCGCGCCGATGTCCTCCGCGTGGGCGTTGGGATGGACGGTCATGCTCGGCTTGGGCGCGGCAGGCAAGTCGGCTGAGAACCTGATGGCCCGGCGCGAGTGCGTGATTAATCTGCCATCCGACGCGTTATGGCAGGCGGTGGAGCGGTTAGCGCCACTCACAGGCAAGTATCCCGTTCCCGACTGGAAGCAGGGGCAGTTTCGCTTCGAGCGTGAGAAATTCGCGGCGGCCGGGCTGACACCGATCGCGTCAGAGGTGGTGCGACCGCCGCGCGTGGCGGAATGTCCGCTACAACTCGAGGCGACCGTGCGCGATGTGCGGCCATTCGGTGACGAGGAGGGAAACGCTATCTGCGTGGAGGCGCACGTGACGCGCGTCCACGCGCATTCGGAAATCCTGCTGGACGACGCCCATATCGCGCCAGCCGCATGGCGTCCCTTGATCTACAATTTTCGCCACTACTTCGGATTGGGACAGGAGCTTGGCAAGACCTTTCGATCCGAGACATAGTCCTGGCGCCGCGATCGTTTCTGTTCCTGACTTGCGCAGCCTGTCCGAGCGATCAACGCGCGCCGCCATGCGTGGCATGCATGCAAGGCTTGACGGATATAGTGCGATTTCGTATAATACGTTATCGTATGAAAAATCACGAATCCGAAGTCCTGATACCAGCCATCGAGCGGGCTACCCACGCGGTGGCGCTATGGATCGAGCGCGAGTTCCATGATCTGCGGTTGACGCAGGCGGAAGCGCATGTGCTCGGCTATCTCGCGCGGCGCCCTGATAGTTCGATCAACGACCTCCATCGCAGCTTCGGCCACAAGCGGTCTACGCTCACCAGCCTGCTCGATCGCCTTGAAGATCGCGGCTGGCTGCGGCGCGCGGCCCATCCGGCGTCGCGCCGCCTGGTGCGCGTGGAGCTGACCGACGCCGGGCGGTTGGTAGGAGAACGGGTGAGCGCCGCGTTGCGTGCGCTCGAAGAGCGCGTGAGCGCGCGCAGCGGGAGCGGCGACGTGGCGGCGGCCCTGCGCCTGCTTCATGCGCTTGAGGTTCAGCTTTCGGAAGAGGAGCCTACAGATGAGTGACATGACTGACGCCGAATTCGCGCAAGCCTTCCTCAATGGCGCGCTGCCTCCCGCGCGATTTCATCATCGCGATCACCTGCGCCTGGCGTGGTACCTGATCCGCGAGCGCGGCCTTGACGAGGCGACCCGGTCAATCGCCGCCGGTATCCAGCGATTCGCCGCTCAACATGGCCATCCCGAGAAGTACCACGAGACGCTGACCCGCTTCTGGGTGCGCGTCACTGGTCATCACGTGAAGGCTCGCCCCGATATCGCGGACTTTGACGCGTTTCTCGCCGCGTTTCCCCCGCTGCTTGACACGAGCTTACCCTACCAGCACTGGCGGCGCGAGACGATGATGAGCCAGGCCGCCCGGGCGCGCTGGGTCGAGCCGGACCTGTGCGGGCTGCCAGCATAGTGCAGGGGTCCCAGCTCGCCGACCGAACGCGCTGCCGTAACGCTCACCGTAACGAAATTGGAACGCCGCCGCGTTTATACTCATGGCAAGCGTATGGCAAGGGGGAAGAGAACATGAGCGCACGCGCGGCTCCGTGGCTGGCCTGGGGTATTTGGATCATCGCGCTCGTCTTGAACGCGCCCGACCTCTACTTCCTGCAGGTGAACCCTGGTAGCGACCCGCTAGCAATCAATCTGACCGGCGTCCTGGTCTTCATGGCGTTTGCGACAGTCGGCGCGCTGCTCGCCTCGCGGCGTCCACGCAACGCGGTTGGCTGGCTGCTCTTGAGCGCGGGGCTGTTCGCCATCGCTGGCGGTCTGGGGATTGACTATGCTGTCTATGGCTTAGTTGCCCGGCCGGGCGCGCTGCCCGAAGCCGCATTAGCCGGAGCGCTCGGCAACATGCTGCGCAGCGCGGGGTTCGACCCCATCGTCACCTTCCTGCTGCTGCTGTTCCCGACCGGCCGCCTGCCTTCGCCGCGCTGGCGCTGGTTGGCCTGGGCTACGGCGATAGTCATCATCGTAGCCATCGGGAGCCAGTCCCTGGGCGCGAACCTCTCCACGGGTTCCGAACAGCTGGCGAGTATCGCGAATCCAGTTGGAGTCATTCCCGCCGACGTTGCTGACGTCCTCCAGACCATATTCGGCTTCTTTCTGACATTCGCCTGCATCATCGGCTGCTGCGCCTCGGTCGTCGTGCGCTACCGGCGGGCGGGCGGCGTCGAGCGGCAGCAAATCGAGTGGTTGGCGGTGGCCGGAGTGTGGGCGGCGCTCGCCTTCCTGGTCGTGATCGTCGGCGTCTTTTCCAATAACGACCTGTTGGCATCCTCGATGACCTTCTATATCGCTCTGGTCGGCATCCCACTCGCGGTTGGCATCGCCATCCTGCGCCACCGCCTCTTCGATATTGACGTCATCATCAACCGCGCGCTGGTCTATGGCTTGCTGACGGCGCTGCTGGCTGGCCTCTATTTCGCGGGCGTCGTGGGAGCGCAGGCTCTGGTCAACGTGATCGCTGGGCGCGAGCTCACCGGGCAGCCCGCGCAGGAACAGCCCGTTATCATCGTCGTCACGACACTGGCGATCGCCGCGCTGTTCCAGCCCTTGCGCCGCGGGCTCCAAACCCTCATTGATCGCCGCTTCTACCGGCGCAAGTACGACGCGGCGCACACGCTCGCACGCTTCGGCGAGACGCTGCGCACGGATGTGGAGCTTCACGCGCTGACGGACCACCTGGTTACCGTTGTGGACGAGACGATGCAGCCCACCCACGTCTCGCTGTGGCTGCGGCAAGTTGGGGACCGCCCGCCCCTCTCAGGTGAAGCGGGATGAGGCGCCGTCTCATCGCACAGTGGTGACCAGGCCGCCACTATGTCAGCCTCCGAAACCGCCCAGCCTCTAGCCTATCCGCCGTCGCAAGCTCGGTGGGGAGCCAGTCGGCGGAGGTGAGGCGGGCGGTGTAGCGCGCGCGCAGCTCGCGCTCGACAGCGGCGCTGACGCGCGCGGCGGTATAGCGACGCCCAGAGGCCTCGTCCAGGCCGATGGCAGCGCAGGAGAGGCGGGCAGCCAACATCTGCCGCTCATCCGGAGAGAGGGCGAGCAGGCTGGCCAGCGCGGCGGCGTCGAATCGCAGGTAGACGCCGATCTGGTAGAGCGTGCCCGCGCGGCGGCGGACCTGGCAGAGACCGACGAGCTTGCGCGGTTTGGCGCCACTGACGACCTCCCAGGGCGAGAGCGTGCCGTAGCATGCCAACCGCAGCGGATCGTCCTTCGCCAGCGGCGCCAGCGACCGCACCTCCGCCGTGGGGATGGCGCGGGCGTCCGTCGCGCCGAGGCGGCGCAGGGCGGCGGACCAGAGCGCGCCGACCCATTCGTAGGCACGGACGACATCGGTGGTGGCCAGCGTGTGCGTGTGGGGCAGAGCGATGTCGAGGCTGAGTAGCGTCTCATCCACCAGCACTGTCGTCCCACCGGAGGGGCGCTTGTAGAGCGCGGTGGCCTGCTCCACCAGCGCACCGCGGTCGGCGGCTTCGACAGGCTGGCCGTTGCCGAGGACAAGCGCGCGCTCAGCCGGGACATACCAGCGCAGCGCGGGGGCGCCAGTCTCCTCCAGCGCCGCCAGCATGCCCTCGCTGAGCGCGAGCTGACGCCCCATCGGCTCGTCAGAAAACGGCAATAGCCGCCAGATGTCACGCATCGGGCGCCAGCCGGACAGTGTCGCCGCGATGGATGGCGCCGTGGCGCTCCACGACGGCGTAGATTCCCAGGCTGGGCTGCGTCTTGCCTTCCAGCATGGGAATCGGCGGGTGGTTGTTCGCGGCTATCACACGCAGGATGTCGAGGTCGCGCGGCGCATCGGGCTGCGGCAGCGTCGGCACGACGCAGCGCGGCGTGGGTGTGAGCACGCGCAGGCGCGCCTCACGTCCGACGAGCAGCGTTCGCCCGACCCAGGCGTTCTCGATCCACCCACCCTCGCTTTCATCGGCTGCAATGACCAGATTGGGGCGGAAACGCGACGTCGTGACGCGCCCCGAGGGATGGAGCGCGCGCATCCGTTCCAGCGATGCGGTCGTTACGATGTGGATTGGCGCGAAGTCGAAGAATGTTCCCCGCGGCGCGCCCGCCCCAATCCTCCCCGACGTGACGGTATCCCGCAGGTCGAGCCCTGGTATATCCGGCCAGTAGCGTTCGATCTCGGGTTCTGGGGGAGCCTCCGCGATCAGCCTGACGGGACGTGCGAGCAGCGCGGAGAGGGCGATGCTGGCTTCCTCCTGGCCTGACTCGACGCGACGCCCATCGGGTAGAGTGATCTGGACGGCGCCTGTGTCCGCCGCGGACGGACCAGCCGTCAGCGCCGCATGGCAGTACAGCAGGTCGCCCCACAGGCGGGGACGCTTGGCGCTGGCGATCTTGCCGGTCTCCTCGTCACGTACGGCGTACACGCGATCACCGCTGATTCCCCGCTCGCCCAGCGTCGCCCGCTCGATCGGCTCGCCGCGTATGGACTTCACCGGGTAGCGCCACAACTCCGCCAGCGCGCCACACGCCTCACCGCCCGCGATCTCTTCTCCCATATCCATGTCTTCTACACTCGTTGGCGTTATCTCACACGACTGGCGACCTGGGCGCCACCATCCAGTATATGCGATCGCATGCGACCGAGCGGCGCAGCCCGCCTGCCGATGTGGGCGTCATGTCGCATGTCGTCTCGCTTTACGCGTCCGATTTGCGCGCGTCCACTGTCTCGCCGTCCAGCGCTGGATGCGCGCGAGATCGGCGGTCGCGCGCTTGGACGCCAGATCGCGCTGCATCACGGCGCCCGCCCAGGCATAATAAAGGCTCATATCGCCGAGTGGTCCTGCCCGCTCCTCATAGCCCGCGCGCCAGCCGCGCTCGAAGAGCCAGCGCAAGGCGCGCTCGACCATGGATGGCCGCCCGCTGTAGTCAATGCGCAGGATGGCGCTGGTTCGCGCCGCGTCGGCGCGAGGCTCGCCCGCCATGGCGTTGCGCCAGTCGAGCATGCCCGTCACGCGCTCGCCGTCGGTGAGGACATTGTAGGGATGATAGTCGAGATGCAGAAGCGCGGCGCCTCGATGGCTTCCCTGCCGCAGGCGCTCCGCCAATTTCGGATGATCTGGTCCGAGCCAATCAATCCAGGCGTCGGGGTGATCGCTGAGCGGGCTAGGCGCGGTGAGCGCGTGCATATCCGCCTGCGCCCGCCCGAAGGCGGCGCCTATGCGCCAGGCGCGCCACGGCCGCCGCTTCAACTCATCCGCTATTGGCCTGCCGGGAAGCCAGGTGAGCAGCAGGGCGGGGCGCCCGCGCCAGCAGCCCGCCGCATGGACCTCGGGGACGGCCAGCCCAGCCGCCCGCGCCGCTCGCATCACCGTCTGCTCCCGCTCGCGGTCACGCTCCTCGCCCTCATGGAACACGCGCAGGGCGTAGGCTCCATCCGCTCGCTGGACCCGCCAGATGGCGGTATCCGTTCCCCCATGCGCGCGGCTCGCGCGGGTCACGTCCGTGATGCCCAACGCCTCCAGAATCGCGTAGGGGTCGAGATTGTCATCGTCTGGAGACACAGTATCTCCTTGCGCGCTCATAACAGCGCAGCCAGCGCGTCGGCGCGGGCGATGCGTGAGGGCAAGCGGCTGTTATCCTCCCCATCCTCGACACCCCAGACCGCCGAGAGCGTGGCCTGCGTCACGCCCCAGGCGACGATGCGCTCGCGTGGGAAGCCCAGTCGCTCGGTGAGAATGTCCACGCGGCGGGCCATGCGCGCGGGCCACTCGCGCGGGTCCCAACTCATGAAGCGCTCGTAGGGATTAGTGAGGAACGCGCCGACCTCGAAGCACGGATCGCCAGTGACGCCCTTGGGGTCAATCACCAGCCAGGGCATGCGCTGCGCGGAGACGATGTTCTCATGGTGGAGGTCGCCATGCAGCAGCATGGACTGGCCAGGCGCGGAGGTCAACAGGTCGCGGCCTAACGCCTCGCCGCGCGCCAGCGCAGTCTCAGGCAGCGGGCCGGAGCCGCCGTCAAACATCTCGCGCACGCGGTCGAAAGCGCGCAGCCAGCCCGCGACGGTCGGGAACGGGCTAGAGTCGGGAGCGGGGCGCCAGATGGCGCGCATGACATCCGCCGCGATGGCCGTCGCCTGGTCGTCGTCCTCCATACGCGAGAGCGGTTCGCCGGGCAGCGCGCGCTCCAGTAGCATCACGCCGCGCTGCGCGTCGGCCTCCAGTAGGCGGACCAACCCCGCGCCGTCACAGAGGCGCAGCGCGGCAATCTCCGTCTCGATCTCATCGCGCGGGACGCCAGCCTTCAGCACGGCGGGCGAACCATCCGCGCGCGTCACGGGCGCGACAAAGTTGAAGGTCAGACCAGGGAATGGCGGCAAGAGCGCAAGATTCCAGCGCGCGCAGTATTGCGCCAGCAGCGCCGGGAGGTCGCGCAGCCACGCCGCGCCCTCCTCGCCCCAATACTCGGTAGTGAATTGGGCGAAATAGCCGGGAATGTCAGGACTAGCGGTCGTGCCGGGTTCCATGCTAGCCTCGCCGTGCGCCGGACTGGAGGGCTCGGAAGAAGGCGACGCCCGCGGCGACGCGCTCATCCGGCGGGGCAGCGTCCACGGCGTTGAGCAGCGCGCTGGCGACCACCGCGCCATCGGCGATTTGCCCGATCTTCGCCACGTGTTCAGGGCTGGAGACGCCGAAGCCGACCGCCAGCGGCAGACTGGTCGCCGTCCGCACGCGCGCCAGGAAGGCGGGCAACGCTTCGGACAGGTCGTCACGCACGCCCGTGACACCGCTGAGGGAGACACAGTAGACGAAGCCGCCGCCCGTCTTTCCGGCGGCCTCCGCCACCTGCGCGATGCGCGCGCCGGGGCTGGTAGGCGTCACCAGGAAGATCAACTCGATGTCATGCGCAGCGGCGGCGCTGCGCAGCGGCTCTGACTCCTCTGGCGGCAGGTCGGGAACGATCAGCCCGAAGACACCCGCCCGCGCGGCCTCCGCGCAGAGGCGCGCCAGACCGAAGGCGTAGATCGGGTTGTAGTAGCCCATCAGCACGAGCGGCGTCGGTATCCGCGCATGGACGCGCGCGGCGAGCTTGAGCGCCTTGCCCAGCGTCATGCCGTTCTCCAGCGCGCGCTGGCTGGCGTGCTGGATCGTCGCGCCGTCGGCCAATGGGTCGGAGAAGGCCACCCCCAGCTCGATCACGTCCGCGCCCGCCTCGCCCAGCGCCACCGCCAGCGCCTCGCTGGTCGCCTCGTCGGGGTAGCCCGCCATGACGTAGGGGACCAGCGCCACGCGGCCCTCAAGGCGCGCCCGCGCGAACGCCGCCGCGATCGGCGCGCTGGTCTGGGTCGCTTTGCTCATCGCCTTCTCCCATCAATCGCTGTCAGGATACCCACTCACGCCTCGCGCTTGTTGAGGCGTCCACCCATGCGCAGGAAGCGCGGGCGGCCATCGTCATCGAGCAGGAAGTCTACGCGCTGGCTCTCATTGTCGCCGGGCGTCACGACGATGAACTCCGTCTCGCTGATCGGGCGCAGCTCTTCCGGCGGGAATACCTCTTCTTTGTTGTTCAGCACGTCGCGGAACGTCATCTCGCGGCGCAGGCCGTTCGCCGTGGCCGTCAGCGTGATGACGCCATCGGGCTGGCGGTAGACGCCCGCGAAGCGCGCCAGCGCCTCCGCAGGGAGCGTGATGGGCAGCGGCTTGGGCGTGCGCAGGCCGAAGTGCCGCGCAAGCCGCTCCTCGATGACTTCTTCGTACATATTCGAGCCGCGGCCGCTATTGGTCAGGATGGCGATGGCGTAGCGCCGCTCGGGTATGAGAGTCAACTGCGCGTTGAAACCGTTGGTTGAGCCGCCGTGGCCCACCAGCCGCACGCCGTCAATCAGGCGCGTCTCCCAGCCGATGGCGTACGCCTCGGCGAAGTTGGCGGCTTTGATCTGTGGCTCCCACATTGCGCGGGCGGTCTTCTCGGAGAGCAGCCGCCGCCCATCGCGCGTGACCCCGCCGTCTATGTGGAAGGCGGCGAAGGTCAGCAGATCGTTCACCGGCGCGATGATGCCACCAGCGGGATTGACCGCGCGCGGCAGGGGATAGAGCCGCGCCACTTCATGTTCATCAGCTCCCGGCGTCTTCTGGGTGTGGCCCACAGCGATGGGGTAGGCGATGGCCTCATGCGCGAAGTAGAACGTCCGCGCCAGTCCCAGCGGCTCGAAGACCCGCTCACGCATCGCCCGCTCGAACGGCTGGCCCGTTACCCGCTCAACGAGCGCGCCCGCCAGGCAGAACCCAGCGTTGTTGTAGGCCCACGACGCCCCCGGGGGCGTCTGCTGCGCCAGCGTATCGAGCTTGCTCACGTACTGGCTGAGCGCATCATCGCTGGGGCCAAAATCGTCGAAGAAGTCGCCGAAGAAACCGGCGCTGTGGCAGAGCAGCATGCGCAGTGTGACCTGCTCGCGAGCGGTGGGGTCGGCCAGCTTCAGGTCGGGCATAGAGGTGATGACCGGCGTGTCGAGGTCAAGCTTGCCTTCCTCGACAAGCATCATCACCAGTGTCGCGGTGAAGACCTTGCTGACGCTGCCGATCTGGAACAGGCTGTCAGGGCGGACAGGATAGCTCGTCTCCAGACTGGCGACGCCATAGCCGGACAAGGCGCGCCTGTCGCCCTCCAGCTCACCAATCACCAGGCCGGGGACCTGCCAGGTTGTCATCTCCTCGCGCGCGAGCTCATCGAGCGCCGCATCGAGCCCGATATCCACTGTCTGCTCCTCCATTGCCGCCTCCTGGCCCAGGTGAGCCGCACCGCCCGCTAGAGCGCGACATTCAGCGCGGCGGCGACGGTGTTGATGTCTTTGTCACCGCGCCCGGAGAGATTGACTACCACGACCTGATCGGAGCGTAGCTCGCCCGCCTCGCCCAACGCCAGCAGATGCGCGACGGCATGTGAGGACTCCAGCGCGGGGATGATGCCCTCATCTTCGCACAGGACCTGAAACGCCCGCAGAGCGGCGGTATCATCGGCGGCGACGTAGCTGGCGCGGCCCGTCGCCTTCAGGTAGCTATGCTCTGGCCCGACGCCGGGATAGTCCAGCCCGGCGGAGATGCTGTGCGTCTCGATCACCTGGCCGTCCTTGTCCTGCAGGAGATAGCTGAGCGCGCCATGCAGCACGCCGGGGCGACCCGCCACCAGCGTCGCGCTGTGCTTGCCGCTCGCCACGCCGGAGCCTCCGGCCTCCACACCTACCAGCCGCACACCGAGGTCACTGGCGAAGGGGTTGAACATGCCAATCGCGTTGGAGCCGCCGCCGACACAGGCGAGCACGAGGTCGGGCAGGCGCCCCTCGGCCTGCTGGACCTGCGCTCGCGTCTCGTTCCCGATCACCGACTGGAAATCGCGGACGATGCGGGGGTAGGGGTGCGGGCCGACCGCCGAGCCGATGATATAGAAGGTCGTCGCGACGTTCGTCACCCAGTCGCGCATGGCCTCGTTGATGGCGTCCTTGAGCGTGCGGCTGCCGCTGGCGACAGGGCGCACCTCGGCGCCGAGCAGCTTCATGCGGAAGACGTTTAGCGACTGGCGACGGATGTCCTCCTCGCCCATATAGACCACGCACTGCATGCCGAGCTTGGCGCAGACGGTGGCGGTGGCGACGCCATGCTGCCCGGCGCCTGTCTCGGCGATGACGCGGCGCTTGCCCATGCGCTGCGTCAGCATGCCCTGGCCGAGCGCGTTATTGATCTTGTGCGCGCCAGTGTGCGCCAGGTCCTCGCGCTTGAGGTAGACGCGCGCGCCGACCCGCGCGGAGAGCCGCCGGGCATAGTAGAGCGGCGTCGGGCGCCCGGTGTAGGTCCGCTCCTGCTCGCGTAGCTCGGTGATGAAGGCGTCATCCTGGCGCGCGCGCTCATACTCGCGCTCCAGCTCATCGAGCGCCGCCATCAGGCTCTCCGGCGCGAAGCGCCCACCGAAATCGCCGTAGCGCCCGCGCGCGTCGGGGTAGGCGCCATTCTGGTAGCCGGGCGCCGCCTTGTCTGCGCTCGTGGCCGCCTTCGCTGTCTTCGCTGTCTTGCCTGCCTTGGTTGCTGATGTCCGTTGCGCCATCGTCTCGCCTTCGCCTTCCAGAACAATCAGTGTTCAGCCCTCGCGCCGCGCGCCGCCGCGATAAAGGCGCGGATCTTGTCAGGGTCTTTGGCTGGCCCGTCGGGGCCGGTGGATTCGACGCCACTGCTTACATCCACACCGCGCGGCATGGCTACCTCTATGGCCTCAGCCACATTCGCGGGGGTAAGACCGCCGGCCAGGATGACCGGCCAGTTGCTCGCCGCCAACCACGCTTGTTCCCAATCGCCAATCTGGCCAGAGCCGCCGTAGCTATCGGGCGCTGCCGCGTCGAGCAGGAGTGTGACGCCAGCCAGGATGAATTCATCCAGAAGGGAGGTGTACCGCGCATCGCGCGCACGAACCGCCTTGATGACTGGCAGCCCTGTCAACTTCGCGAGCCGCGCGCAGCGCTTCGCTGGCTCGTCACCGCTCAACTGAATGGCCGCCAGCCCGACCTGCTCAGCGACCGCCGCGATTTGATCCAGCGGTGTGTTGACGAAGACGCCGATGGGCGCTGGGCGAGGCTCGCCGGGCGATGGCAACGCGGCGACGATACGCGCGGCGCGCTCGGGCGTGAGCAGGCGGTGGGCTGGAGCCATCGGCGCGAAGATCAGCCCGATGGCGTCCGCGCCCGCCTCAGCCGCCACACGCGCCTGCTCCGGCTCCGCCAGCCCGCAGATCTTCACAAACGGACGCCCCGTCCCGGCGAAGAGCGAGGCCGTCGCGCCACCCGGCGCGGTCGAGAGCTTGCGCGCCTTGACTTCAGGGTCTGCCGCGCGCATCAGCGCCTCGCCTACAAGAATGGCGTCGGCGCCCCAGACCCGCGCCATCGCCACGCCCAGCCGGTTCCTGACGCCGCTCTCAGCGACGAAGACGCGGTCCGATGGGACGAGTGGCCGTAGCTGTTGAACGACCGCCGTATCTACCTCGAAGGTGCGCAGGTCGCGGCTATTGACGCCGATGACCCGCGCGCCCAGCGCCACCGCGCGCTCGGCTTCCGCCGCGTCGTGCGCCTCGACCAGCGCCTCCATCCCCAGCGAGCGGATCAGACCCAGCAGGTCCGCCGCCAGCGCGTCATCCAGCATCGCCAGGATCAGCAGCGCGGCGTCGGCGCCCGCTGTCCGGGCCTCGTAGACCTGGTACGGGTCGAGCAGGAAATCCTTGCGCAGGACGGGCAGGCTGACGGCGGCGCGCACGGCGGCGAGATGCTCCAGCGAGCCGAGGAAGAAGCGCGGCTCGGTCAGCACGCTAATGGCCACCGCGCCGCCCGCCTCATACGCTCGCGCCAGCGCCACTGGGTCGAAGCGT
Organism: Ktedonobacterales bacterium; assembly: GCA_035716045.1. Lineage (GTDB taxonomy): Bacteria > Chloroflexota > Ktedonobacteria > Ktedonobacterales > JADMIN01 > JAKAIY01. The sequence continues at coordinate 4,126 of DASTKI010000055.1, read as the reverse complement.
TCCACCAGCAGCCCTTTCGATGGCGAGGCGCGCTTGACCTCGCCGATCAGCCGCGCGGGACCGCCCACTGCGGGCCGCAGCGCGGCGGCGAAGTCACGCGGCGCGGGCGCGTCCGCCGCATGGGCGCGCAGCTCGCCCAGCGGCCTGCGCGCCTGGCGGGCGGCCAGCTCCTCGCGCGTGGCGGCGATGATGCGCGCCAGGAAGGTTCCCGGCGCTGGGTCGGGCGGCATTGTCACAGCTGGTCTCCATTGCCCATCGCGCGGGCATCGCGCACACTGGCGTAGATAGCGCGCATGTTCGGGCCGAAGGCGCTGGCGAAGCCCCAGTCGCGGTAGGCGGCTGGGATGGGCGTCTCCGCGGCCTCGTCTTCGCTCTTGCCTGAGTCGTATGCCTCGCGACCCAGCGCCAGCACCACCTCCAGATAGGCGCGCTGGGCGGCGATGGCGCCGTGATCAGTCACATCGCCATGGCCGGGGACCAGCGTGTCAATCGAGAGCTTCTCCATGTCATCCAGGATGCGCAGCCACTCCACCGGATCGCCGTACTGCATCGAGGCATGCATGCGGTGGAAGATCAGGTCACCAGCGAAGAGAATGCGGTCGTGCGGCAGGTAGAGGACCGCATCGCTGGCTGTATGACCGCCGCCCCAGGTGAAAAGCTCCACGTGACGACTCGTTCCGTGCGCGGCGAGCGCTCGGTCGAAGGTCAGGTTGGGCGCGCGGCCATGTGTCTCATGCGCGCTGGCGGCTAGCTCACGGTCGGCGGAAAGATCGTCCGTCATGCTCTGGCGCAGGACCGGATCACTGGCGCTCGCCGCAGCCTCCGCGCGCTGCTGAAACTCACCCTCATCCAGTGAGCGGATGTACTCCAGGTACCCCTCGCTGTCTTCCGCGATGAGGTCGTGGGTCTTGGCCGTGGCGATGATGGTCGCGTCGTCGAAGACTATGTTGCCCAGCACATGATCAACGTGATAGTGGCTGTTAACGACGTAGCGCGCGCGCCGCCCGGTCAGGCGCTCGGCGGCGATGCGCAGGTCGCGCGCCGCCTGCGGGGTATACATCGTGTCGAAGATCAGCGTCTCCTCGCCGAGGTCCACAATACCCGCATTGCCGAAGGCGCCCGCGCCCTGGATGGCGATGGCGGCCCAGGCGCCGTCGCCCACGCGCGTGATTGTGAAATGGCGCGACGCGGGCAGATTGGTGCGTGACGTTGTCATGGTGAAGCCCTCCTCATTGTGGGCGCTGCGGCTCGGCGTGGCTCAGGCGATGGGCGCGGCGAGCCGCTGACTGGTCGCGATCAGCGCATCGAGCGTCGGGATGGCGCGGCCCACACGCAGGGCGTCCTGAGCCTGGCGCACGCCCTCGGCGATGGTCGCCGCGCGGCCTGTCACGTAGAGCGCGGCGCCCGCGTTGAGCGCCACCACCTCGGCGGGCGCGCCGCCCTGCTCGCCGCTGAGCGTGCGCCGCAGCAGCGCCGCGTTGTACTGCGCGTCGCCGCCGCGGATCTCCTCGCGAGGGCGCGCGGGCAGCCCGACGCTCTCCGGCGTCACCATATATTCGACCACATCGCCGCTCTGCCCGCGCACCTCGACCACCTTCGTAGGCGCGCTGAGTGAGAATTCGTCCACGCCGTCCATGCCATGCACGACCAGCGCCCGCTCGCAGCCTAGCCGCAGCAGCGCCTGCGCCATGAGCGGCGCGAGATTGGGATCAGCCACGCCGAGACACTGGTAGCGCGCCCCAGCGGGATTGGTCAGCGGGCCGAGGATGTTGAAGACCGTGCGCACGCCGATCTCACGGCGCGTCGGGCCGACGTGGCGCATGGCGGGATGGTAGGTTGGGGCGAACATGAAGCCGAAGCCTACGCGCTCGACACACTGGACCAGCGCCTCCGGCCCGAGCTCCAGCTTGACGCCCAGCGCCTCCAGCACGTCTGCGCTGCCGCAGCGGCTGGACGCGGCGCGGTTGCCATGCTTGGCCACCGGCTGGCCCAGCGCCGCGACCACCAGCCCCGCCGCCGTCGAGACGTTGAACGTCTCGGCGCCATCGCCGCCCGTGCCGCAGGTATCCACCGCGCGCGTCTCCAGCGGCAGCGCGGCATGAACTGAGGCCTGGCGCATGCCGCGCGCCATGCCGGTCACTTCGTCCACCGTCTCGCCCTTGAGGCGCAGCGCCACCAGGAACGCGCCCAGCTGTGAGGGAGTCGCCTGCCCAGTCATGATCTCCGTCATCACCACGGCGGCTTCGTCCTCGCCAAGCGTCTTGCCCGCTACGAGGGCCGTTATCGCTTCGCGTATCATCGCTTCACCTCCAGGCTCATCGCGCTACCCGCGCCGCCAGTGGGGCCAGACCGGGCGTCACATCGGTCATATCGAGGAAGTTGCGCAGCAGGTCTTTGCCCGCCGCCGTCATGATGGATTCAGGGTGGAACTGCACGCCGTAGATCGGATATACGCGGTGGCGCAGCCCCATGATGAGTCCGTCCGCCGTCTCCGCCGTGATCTCTAGCTCCGGTGGCAGCGTGGCCCGCTCGACGATCAGGCTGTGGTAGCGGATCGCCTCGAACGGCTGAGGCAGGCCAGCCAGGACGCCCGCGCCGCCGTGATGGATCAGCGACGTCTTGCCGTGGACCGGCTCTGGCGCGCGGATGACACGCCCGCCGAAGACCTCGCCGATGCACTGGTGTCCCAGGCAGACGCCCAGCGTCGGGACGCGCGGCCCCAGCGCGCGGATGAGGTCGTTCGAGACGCCCGCCTCGCGCGGCGAGCAGGGGCCGGGCGAGATGACGATGCCCGCAGGGGCCAGGGCCCGCGCCTCGGCGACGGTAATCGCGTCATTGCGCCGCGTCAGGACCTCAGCGCCCATCTCAGAGAGATACTGGTAGAGGTTCCAGGTGAAGCTGTCGTAGTTGTCCACGAGCAGGATCATCGCGAGCCTCCCTGTCCGGCCTGGTGCTCGGCCTGCTCCAGCGCGCGCATGACGGCGCCGAGCTTGTTCTCGGTCTCCTCGAACTCCGCGCCAGGCTGGGAATCAGCGACAATGCCGCCGCCCGCCTGGGCGTAGGCCGCGCCGTCCTGCATCACCAGCGTACGGATGGCGATGCAGGTGTCCATATTGCCGTCGAAGCCCAGGTAGCCGACCGCGCCGCCGTAGACGCCCCGGCGCTGGCCCTCCAGCTCGGCGATGATCTGCATCGCGCGAATCTTGGGCGCGCCGCTGACCGTCCCGGCAGGGAAGCCCGCGCGCAGCGCGTCATACGGCGTCAGGCCACGTCGCAGCCGCCCAGTGACGTGCGAGACAAGGTGCATGACGTGCGAGTAGCGCTCCACATCCATGAACTGCCTGACCGCGACAGTTCCCGGCTCGCAGACGCGCCCGACATCGTTGCGGCCCAGATCCACCAGCATGACATGCTCGGCGCGCTCCTTCTCGTCGGCGCGTAGCTCGGCTTCGAGCGCGGTGTCTGCCGCCGGGTCAGGATCGCGGCGGCGCGTGCCAGCGATGGGGTGAACGGCTACCTCGCCATCCTCTACCCGCACCAGTAGCTCTGGAGAAGCGCCCGCGATGGCAAAGTCATCCAGCGCCAGGTAGAACATGTAGGGCGAGGGGTTAATCGAGCGCAGCGCGCGATAGACCTCGAACGGCGACGCGCTCAACGGGCGCGCCACCCGCCGCGACGGCACGACCTGGAAGCAGTCGCCCGCGCGCACGTACTCTTTAATGCGCTCGACCGCCGTTCCGTAGGCCGCGCGCGACTCCAACGCGGAGGGCGCGACTGGCGCGGCGACGCGACGCGCGCGCAGGCGCGGCGCCTGGCGCGGTGTCGCCCGGCGTAGGCGGCGCTCCATCTTATCCAGCCGCTCCTGCGCCTCGGCCCGCGCGCGCTCCTCGTCGCCATCGCAGGCGCCGGGATCGGCCCAGGTCAGCAGCAGCGCGGTATGGCGGGCGTGATCGAAGACCAGCAGCGTATCGCTGAACATGAAGACGGCTTCGGGCAGGCCAAGCGGGTCGGCGTCGGGGATGGGGACGGCTGGCTCGAAGCGCGCCGCCGCCTCATACGTCAGATAGCCGACGGCGCCGCCGCGGAAGCGCGGCAGGCTCGCGACCGGGACGACAGGCCGCCGCTC
>DASTKI010000054.1:0-15138 GCA_035716045.1 Ktedonobacterales bacterium | reverse complement strand
TTACCCTTGGCGGGCGCCGCGCCCGTCTCGGCTTCAGCTTCGGCGGCCGCTCCGTGTAGCTCGCGAGCCAGCGCCTCCACATCGCCCATGCGGAAGAAATTGCCCTTGCCGACGCCGGGATAGGCGCGCAGCCGCTTCTCGCGGACATAGCCGAGCAGGGTGTCGCGGTCCACATCGAGGCGGCGGATGGCCTCGCCCTCATCTATAAAGGAGAATCCACCTGAGCGGTTCATGGCGTGTTTCCTGTACGCTACACGCGCCAGCGCGCAATCTACGCCTCGCCAGCGCGCTCCGATTCAGCTTCGCCCTCCGCATGCTCATAGAAGAGCAGGAGGGTGTTGCCATACACACGCTCATCGTAGCGCCGCAGGCGCGCCAGCGCCAACCCCTCAAAATCCACGCGCTCGCGAGGGTGCGTCTGGGTGATGACGATGCCGCCCGGCTCGGTGAGCGGCTCGCGGTCAAGCTGGGCGAGCGCCTGGGCCGCCATTCCTTTGTACTGCGGCGGGGCGACGTAGATCAGGTCATAGACGCGGCGCTGGGCGCGGGCCGTGCGCAGGAAGCTGAAGGCGTCGGCGCGGATGACCTCGGCGTTGGCGCCCAGTTTGGTGAGGGCCAGGTTCTCGCGCACGAGCTGCGCGACCTGCGGGCTGAGCTCAATGAAGGTGGCCGAGGCGGCGCCGCGGCTGAGCGCCTCGATGCCAACCTGCCCGGCCCCAGCGAAGAGGTCAAGCACACGCGCGTCCACGACATCACCTGCCAGGATATCGAAGAGCGCGGTCTTGACGCGGTCGAGGATCGGCCGGGTATCAGGCGTGGTGGGCGATTTGAGCTTGCGGCCCTTGGCGACTCCAGCGATGACGCGCATCAGTCGCTCCCTCGCGGCTCCTCGGCGGAGGCCGGGCGCTGACGGGTGGCGGGCCGTGCGCCACGCGCGGGCGGCGCGGGTGGTGTTGGCGCGGCAGGGGCTTCAGGGCTGGCGTCTGGTGGCGCGCCTATCCGCTTGGCGGCCAGCAGGACTTCGCGCGCTTCCGGCTTGAAGTCGTCGCGCTTGCCCCAGCTGATGAGCGCGTCGAGCTGCTCCGGCCCAAGCGTGGCGGGAGGGATGTTCCAGATGGCGGTTGTCAGCGCCGCCGCGCCCTTCTCCGTGAGCTCGCTAACGACAATATTGGCGAAGGCGTCGCGCTGATGCTTGCTGGCCGCCCCACCGCCATGTGTGGCGCGCAGCTCAGTGAGCATGCGCTCGGCCCGCTGCGCTGGCGTTTCCTCGGGCTGGGGTGCGGGCGCGATGGGCGGGGCGGGCGTCTCGGCAATGCCGGAGTCCTTGGACAGCGGGCCGGAGCGGCGCGCGGGCGCGGGCAGCTTGGAGGCGGGCGTCAGGCGGGCGTCGCGCCGCAGGGCGTTCAGATCAGGCGCGCTCGCGGGCGGCTCACTGACGGGGCTGGCGGTGGGAGCGGGGCTGGCGGTGGGAGCGGGGCTGGCGCTCGCGGCGCTCTCCTCGATGAACGCCTCCTCTTCCTCCTCGGCGTCATCATCTGGGAGGTCAGCGAGATCCGGATAGGAAAGCTCCATCTCCGGCTCGCCGGTGAAGGCGTCGCTGTCCTCCTCTTCGTCGAAGGCGAGAGGTGGGCCGAGGGGCGGGGGCGGCGCGCTGGCGGGCGCGGCGCCGTCGAGCAAGGCCGTGCGGCGCAGCGACTCCAGCGCCTCGCGCAGGTTGAGCCCAGAGAGCGAGCGGACGCCGAGCTTCTCCATCGCCTGGCGTGAGTCGTAGCCAATCGCGGCGGCCTGGGCGAGGAACTCCGGGATAGTGAGGTCAGGTCCGGCGGACGCGGATGGCTGCGCGGCTCCGGCAGGGCGGGCGGGAGCTTGTGAGGGACGCTCTGGAGCGCGCTCGGCGGGGCGCGGCGCGCTGGCGGCGGGCGCGGGCGTAGCGCTAGGCGCAGGCCGCAACGGCTGGGTCGTGGCTGCCGGGCGAGGCGCTTCCGGCGCTGGCGTCACGGTTGGCGTGGGAGCGGCGGCGGAGGGGTTGAGCAGCTCGGCCAGGTGGGCGTCGAGGCGGCGCGAGAGGCGACGCATGCCGGCGTCAGCCTCATCCAGCAGCGCCTCGACCTCGCCAGGCGTGGCGCCGGGGCGCAAGGGCAAGGCCATCTCGACGGTGCGCGTCTGGCCGTTGACGGTGAAGGTCACCGACTGCCGCAGCCAGATATGGTTGGAATCCCGGGGCTCCGTTGTCTCGTCTCGCACGCCCCGCCTCCCTTTCGCTCGCCTCCTCGCCTTGCGGCGTACAGGCTGTCCTGCTTGTTCGCGTGACGCCGCGCGCCACACCGTAGCGTATCATACGCGGCGCCGTCAGGGGATACAGGAGCGATGAGCCGCGCCGCCGCTGGTGGGAAGGACGAGCGACGCGGGCGCGGCGGTCACGGGCTGGGGCGCATGGCTGGACGCCCGAACTGGCTGAGAGCGTCGCTCACGTGCCCGATGATGGCGATGAGGAAGCGTCTCCGCGCCCTGGCGATCACCCGAAGTGGCTGAAGACGCGCAACAGGCCCAGGTCTTGCGGCGTACCAATGTGGGGAAAGAGGTAGCGTTCGCTCAACAGGAGGGGGATGGTGATGGAACTGGATCTGGGCGCCGCTCGTTCATGGCAGCTTCCCGCTTACCATGTGACGTTGCGGCGCGCGCTGGTGGTTGTCCCGCTGGCCGCGCTGCTCGCATTGGCCTCCTTCGCGATGGCGGCGCTTACCGCGTCAAGCCTCGAGGCGGCGCCTGCCAGCGGCGCGACGCGGGCGCTCGTCACGTGTCCCGATCGGCCCATCACAGGCCAGCGCGTCTACGATTGCGCAGGGCTGCTGACGCCGGGCGAGATCGCGGACCTGGAGACGCGCGCGCTGGCCGTCCAGCGGGCGGGCGCGCCAGTGGTGGTCTACCTCCAGGCCAAAGACACTAGCTATGATCAAACTCTGAGTGACGCCGCCAGCCTGATGGCGCGTTGGGATGTCGAGTCGAAGCCCGGCGCGAAGGATGGCCTAGTCATCATGCTCAACCTGAAGCCGAGCGACTTGCGGCATGGGCAAGTGGCGCTCTACGCCGGGCAAACGCTCCTCAATGGCCCGCTGCCGCAGAGCGAGCTCGAGCGCATCTACCAGGACGTCATGCTCCCCAAGCTGGCGTCTGGCGAGACGGCGGCGGGCATCGCGGCGGGCCTGGACACCGCAGCCAGCGATCTGCGCGCGGGCGGGCCGCCGCCACCGCCATGGCAGGGCCCAGCGCGCGCCATCGGAACCATCCCCTACAACATTCTGGCTGTTTTACTGGCCCTGGCGGCCCTTGGCACGGGGCTTTACAGCGCGCGTCGCGCTCGCGAGGCTGCCCCGCAACTGACCACCATGCCCACGTCGTCTCCGCCCGCGCAGTTGCCGCCCGCCGTGGCCGGAGCGCTCATCTCCGGCAAGGTCGGCGCTCAGCAGATGGAGGCGACGATCCTCGACTTCGCGCGGCGCGGGCTGCTGCGCATCGAGCCGGCCGAGCGCAACCGGGCGTCCATCCAGCTGCTTGGGGATGGCGAAGGGCTCACGGGCTACGAGCGGAGCCTCTGGAACGCGCTCTGGGAGCAGGCGGCGCCGGATATGGCCATCCCCCGCGAGCGGATGTATCAGGTCGCGGCGCATTGGCGTCCAGCGACCAGCGAGCTGCGCGGCGATCTGGTCATGCGCGGCTGGCTCGACGGGGAGGTCTGGACGAAGCGCTTACCGCTGCTCGCGCTGACCATCGTGGGCTTCGCGCTGGCGGTTGCGGGCGTGGTCCTCGGCATTCTGGCTGCGGAGGTGTGGCCATTCATCGGCGCGCTGATCTGCGCCGTGGCGGGCGCGATCGCGCTGGTCTTCATGCTGCGCATCCCCGCGGTGACGGCGGAGGGCCAGCGAGCGGCCCAGCCCGCGCGCAACTACCTCGCTGGCCTCAACGTCCCGCAGTCAGGCGTTGACCTTAATGAGGCGCTGCCCTACCTCGTCGCCGCTGGGCTGGGCGGCGCCTACGGCTCGCGGCTGCGGATGGAGGCCGAGCGGGCGGACGGCTCCTACGTCGCGCTGTATCCCTACTGGATCATGATGCACCACAGCATGGCGCCGCCCGCGAGCAGCGGCGGCGGTGTGTCGGGCGCGACGGGCGCGGCGGCGGGTGGAGGCGGCGCGGGCGGCTCGTTCTAGTGGCAGATGTGGCGTCGTACGGCACATGGTGGGAGTCACTGGATTCTACGCGCTCATGGCGAGAGGTCGGCATGGAAGAAGCCGTGGGCGACGCCAGCGACCGGGCCGGTGAGGACGGCATGCCCATCGGGCCGAAATTCGACCGCCAGGCGACCGCCGGGCGCCCAGACCTCGACGCTGTCGCCCACGAGCCCAAGCCGCCTCGCCGCGCTGGCGGCCGCGCAGGCGCTAGAGCCGGAGGCCAAGGTATATCCGGCGCCGCGCTCCCAGATCTCGATGCTGATTGCCAGCTCGCTCAGCACGCGAGCGAGCTGGACATTGGCGCGCTGCGGAAAGCAGGGCGCAGTCTCCAGCAGCGGCCCGAGACTCTGGGCGCGCTTGGCGCTCACCTCGCCGGTAAAGACGACGCAGTGTGGGTTGCCCATTGAGACGCAGGTCACGCGCAGTTGCTCGCCAGCGACCGTGAGCGGCTCATCTACCACCTCACGCTCGGGGCCTGTCATGGGAATATCGGCGCTGTAAAACGACGGCTTGCCCATATCCACTTCGATCAACGCGCCGTCGGCGTCGAGAACACGCACGGCGACGGCGCCACCGCGCGTGATGAGTGTGAACGGCTCGCGCGAGACGTAGCCCGCTTCGAAGGCGTAGCGAGCGAAGATGCGGATGCCGTTGCCGCTCTTCTCCGCCTCGGAGCCGTCGGGATTGAAGATGCGAATGCGCATCTGGCCAGCGGCGTCATACTCCGGGCCGCAGACGATCCCATCCGCGCCGATGCCGCGGTGGCGGTCGCAGAGCGCGCGGATGCGCTCGGGAGCTAGCGCATGGGCGCTGGCGTGGGGATCGAGCACGAGATAGTCGTTGCCCAACGCGGAGTATTTGTGGAAGTGGCAGCCCCGCAGCGCCTCGCGCTCCACGAGACGGCGCTCCTTTCGAGATGCGCGCCCATGCCCGTACACGAGCGCTCGTAGACGAGCGTTCAGGAATGGACTTCGCGGCGGCGCGGATGTGAAGGCCTGCGCGGGTGAGCGGGGGAACAGGTGTTGAGGAGGTAGTTGCGAAATAAGCGCACAATACCCTTGACAGGGCGTTGATGGCATGATACAATCACACCCTGCGGAGTTTTGCGCACAGCGGTGAACGGCCTACGCTTGAGCGCGGGTCTTTTCCCCACCGAGCCGTGGATGCGGAGCGACACTCCTACGAGCGACGATCATCTCACTGGCGTAGAGTATACACGATAGAGCAAGTCCCTGTCAGCGCGTGAATTTTTCCGGATTTCGGCGCGAGATGGGCGGCGTGCTCTTTTGCGCATGCTTGCGCGCAGGCGATGGCCGCGCTGTGGGTTGAAGGTCCCTCCCCGCCACGCTCCTGTGACGAACCGTGAGTGGCGAGCGCTCTCAGTGGTGTCACTCATAAACCGGCAGGAAAGAAGCGTGATGAGCACGGTCTGCGATTCTTTGGCGCCTCATTTGGTCGCGTTCGCGCGCCCCAGCCTCGCATCGAGGCGGCCCGCGGCGCTGGATTCTTCTCTCATGCGCGATGCGCGCGTGGGGGCTGTCTCATTTGTCCCCATCACGCGGACTTCCGGCGCTCCTCATGGGCGTCTCCGCGCTCGCTGGCGGAAAGCGCCTCCGGACGCCTCGCCGCTGACGCGCGCGCCTCATCCGGTCACCCTCACTGCCGCGGATGACCATCCGGCCTATCTGGCGCCCGCGCCACCGCTGGCTTCGGGCGCTCACTGGCGGCCTGGCTACCGACGCTGATAGCGCAGGCGGTTGTCCACTCCATCACGTTCAGCGCAGCGCGTTCGTTCAGCGCGTGGTAGTCCCCGCGGTTTCGCTCCGCACGACCTGCAAGTTTGTCACACGCGATCCGGCGGCTGGCGGCCGCCACATTCAAATAGCCCGCATGACGCGGGCCAGTCCGTCAAGTCTGGCGCGGCCCATCGTGGCCGCTGGCATTCGCGCCCGGCTCATACCCGGCTCGCATCTACCGTTCACATTCACCCGTTCACGTTCACCACATTCAGCATGTCCATCCAGCCCGAGGGCCGTTCGCGACCTCCGGGCCTGGCAGCGGCGGCAGGTACACCCGTTTGAAGCGCAGCGCTCTCCCGGCGTATTCGCAGTTGTCCCGGCTTCTTCGCTTGTGCGGTTTCGCGCGCCCCTGGGGGCGAAGCGCGGAGTCGCTAGGGCGTCCGGCCATGGACGCGTGCGACCGAAACGAGCGTGACCGCATCGCAGGGCGACTGGCGAGAGGAGTAGTCATCACATGGCGTTGAGCAGAGCCGTCTCCCTCCCCGAGCGTGTGAGCTTCGCGCGAATCCCTGAGATTCGCCCGATGCCCAACCTCATTCAGGTACAGCTCGATTCGTTCGAGTGGTTCAAGCGCGAGGGGCTACGTGAGCTCTTTGCCGAAATCTCTCCCATCGAGGACTACGGCGCGACCAAGAGTCTCAAGCTGGAGTTCATCGTTCCGGAGAATCCTTTCGAGCAGCCCAAGTATACCGAAGAGCAATGCCGCGAGCGCGACGCGACCTACGCCGCGCCGCTCTACGTCATCGCGCGGCTGACCAACACAGACACCGGCCTCATCCAGGAGAAGTCCATCTTCATGGGCGATTTCCCGCTGATGACGAAGGAGGGCACGTTCATCATCAACGGCGCCGAGCGCGTGGTGGTGAGCCAGCTCGTACGCTCGCCGGGTGTCTACTTCACCGCTGAGGAGGACCCAGCGACGGGCCGCCCGCTGTTCGCGGCGAAGCTGATCCCGAACCGTGGCGCGTGGCTGGAGTTCGAAACCAGCAACAAGGACCAGCTCTCGGTCAAGATTGACCGCAAGCGCAAGATCCCGATCACCACGCTGCTGCGCGCGATGGCCGCCATTGGGCAGTTCGACCCGGGCCGGACGGAGATGACGCCCGACCTGCGGACCGACGCCGGCATCCTGGCGGCGTTCGCGGAGGTGGATACGGGCGACCACCGCTTCATCAGCGCGACGCTGGAGAAGGACGCGATCAAGACGCCCGAAGAGGCGCTGAAAGAGGTCTACAAGAAGCTGCGCCCCGGTGATCCCGTGACCAATGAGAACGCCGCGACGCTGGTGAAGAACCTGTTCTACATGCCGCGCCGCTACGACCTGGGTCCGGTGGGCCGCTACAAGCTCAACCGCAAGATGGACCTGGCGATCCCGCAGACGGTGCGCACGCTGACGCAAGACGACGTGATTGCTATCGTTCGCCGGATGATCGAGCTGAACAACGGCCATGGCCACAAAGATGACATTGATCATCTGGGCAACCGCCGCGTGCGCAGCGTAGGCGAGCTGATTCAATCGCAGTTCCGCGTCGGCCTGCTCCGCATGGAGCGCGTCGTCAAGGAGCGCATGGCCATCGCGCAGGATCCGGCGGCGGCGACGCCTAACCAGCTGATCAACATTCGGCCGGTGGTGGCGGCGATGCGCGAGTTCTTCGGCGGCAGCCAGCTCTCGCAGTTCATGGACCAGACGAACCCGCTGGCTGAGATCGGCCACAAGCGGCGTCTCTCCGCGCTGGGCCCTGGCGGCCTCTCGCGCGAGCGCGCCGGGTTCGACGTGCGCGACGTCCACCATTCGCACTACGGCCGCATCTGCCCGATCGAGACGCCGGAAGGCCCGAACATCGGTCTGATCGGCAACATGGCGACCTACGCCCAGATCAACCCCTACGGCTTCATCGAAACGCCCTACCGCAAGGTGATCCACAGCATCGAGGCGGACAACCCGGAGCTGGAGGGCCAGACGCTGCTGCGCGATGTGCTCGACGCCAAGGGGAATGTCATGGCGAAGGCGGGCGAGCGCGTGGACCAGGAGCTGGCGCAGAAGCTGAGGAAGGCGCTCAAGTCGCAGAAGGTGAGCATCCGGCCCATCGTCTCACATGAGGTGGACTATCTGACCGCCGACGACGAGGAGCGCTACGTGATCGCGCAGGCGAACGCGCCGCTGGACCTCGACGGGCATTTCGTCAGCAACCGCGTGCTGGCGCGCCACGGCGAAGGCTTCGTGCAGGAGACGGCGACGCGGGTGGACTACATGGATATCTCGCCCCGACAGGCGGTGAGCGTGGCGGCGGCGATGATCCCGTTCCTGGAGCACGACGACGTAAACCGCGCGCTGATGGGCGCGAACATGCAGCGCCAGGCGGTGCCGCTGCTGCGGCCGCAGGCGCCGATAGTCGGCACGGGCATCGAGCGCCAGGTGGCGGCGGACTCCGGCCAGGTGGCGCTGGCGAAGGCCAGCGGCGAGGTGGTCAGCGTGACCGCGCGTGAGATCGTCATCCTGGATGACGAGGGCGTGGAGCACACGCACAAGTTGCGCAAGTTCATCCGCTCGAACCAGGGCACCTGCATCAACCAGCGGCCGATCGTCCACAAGAGCGACCGGGTGGTGGAAGGGCAGCCAATCGCCGATAGCTCGGCGACCGAGAACGGCGAGCTGGCGCTCGGCCAGAACATCCTGGTGGCCTTCATGGTCTGGGAGGGCGGCAACTTCGAGGACGCCATCCTGATCAGCGAGCGCATCGTGCGCGAGGACCTGTTCACCAGCATCCACATCGAGAAGCACGAGGTGGAGGCGCGTGACACCAAGCTAGGCCCGGAGGAGATCACGCGCGACATCCCGAACGTGGGCGATGAGGGCCTGCGCAACCTTGACGACCGCGGCATCATCTACATCGGCGCCGAGGTCGGCCCGGGCGACATCCTGGTCGGCAAGATCACGCCAAAGGGCGAGACTGAGCTGACGGCGGAAGAAAAGCTACTGCGCGCGATCTTCGGTGAGAAGGCGCGTGAGGTGAAAGATACGTCGCTGCGCGTGCCGCATGGCGAGCGCGGCAAGGTGGTCGAGGTCAAGGTCTTCTCGCGCGAGGCGAACGACGAGCTGCCGCCGGGTGTCAACCAGTTGGTGCGCGTCTCGATCGCGCAGAAGCGCAAGATCGGCGCGGGCGACAAGATGGCGGGTCGTCACGGCAACAAGGGCGTCATCAGCCGCGTGCTGCCGGTGGAGGACATGCCGTTCCTTCCCGATGGCACGCCGGTGGATATCATCCTGAATCCGCTGGGTGTGCCGCACCGCATGAACATCGGCCAGATCATGGAGACGCACCTAGGCTGGGCCGCCGAGCGGCTGGGCTTCACCGTCGCGTCGCCGGTCTTCGACGGCGCGAGCGAGGCGGACATCGAGGAGCTGCTGGCGAAGGCCGGGCTGCCGGTATCGGGCAAGACGCAGCTCTTCGACGGGCGCACGGGCGAGCCGTTCGATACCGATGTGACCGTCGGCTACATCTATATGCTCAAGCTCGCGCACCTGGTCGAGGACAAGGTGCACGCGCGCTCGACTGGCCCATACAGTCTCATCACGCAGCAGCCGCTGGGTGGCAAGGCGCAGTTCGGCGGCCAGCGCTTCGGCGAGATGGAGGTGTGGGCGCTCGAAGCCTACGGCGCCGCCAACATCCTCCAGGAGATCCTGACTGTCAAGTCAGACGATGTCAGCGGGCGCGTGAAGACCTACGAGGCGATCGTCAAGGGCGAGCAGATCGTGGAGCCAGGCGTGCCAGAGTCGTTCAAGGTGCTGGTGAAGGAGCTGCAGAGCCTGGGCATCAACGTTGAGGTGCTGAACGAAGACGAGCAGAAGATTCAGTTCGTCGAGGACACCAGCGCCGACGTGATGCCTGAGCTGGGTATCAATATTGCCGGGCTGGAGAGCGAATAGCGCGCGAGGGCGCGCACCGGAGCGTACCGGAGCGGTGGCGCGTGGGGAGTGAGCGGGCCCCACGCGTCGCCAGGACGCCGAGTCAAGGCGGCGGTCCCGCAGTGGCAGAAGCCTGATACGGCATTCGGAAAGGAGATAGGCGTAAGCGGCTCGTCCGTGGATTGGACGCCGCAGGCGCCTCCCCCAATGCTTGAAGTGAATGATTTCGACGCGATCCGCGTCAGCCTGGCCAGCCCGGAGCAGATTCGCTCGTGGAGCTACGGCGAGGTGATCAAGCCGGAGACGATCAACTACCGCACGCTGCGTCCTGAGAAGGACGGCCTGTTCTGCGAGCGCATCTTCGGTCCGACAAAGGACTGGGAGTGCGCCTGCGGCAAGTACAAGCGCGTGCGGTTCAAGGGCATCGTCTGCGACAAGTGCGGTGTCGAGGTGGCGCGAGCCAAGGTGCGCCGCGAGCGCATGGGGCACATCGAGCTCGCCTCGCCCGTGAGCCACATCTGGTATTTCAAGGGCACGCCGAGCCGCATCGGGCTGCTGCTTGATCTCTCGCCGCGCAACCTGGAGCGCATCCTGTACTTCGCGCTCTATGTCGTGACGAGCGTGAATGACGAGGCGCGCGAGCTGGCGCTGGGCGGGCTGGAGGAGAGCATCCAGCGGCAGCTGCATGAGGCCGAGCAGGTCGTCACCGAGCAGATTCTCGAGATCCAGCAGCAGCGCGACGAGCGCATCGCGGAGATCGAGCGTGAGCGTCAGGAGACCCAGGACAGCGCCATCCTGCGGCGCGACGAGCGCATCGCGGAGCTGCGCGCGGCGGAGGCCGCGATCAGCAAGACGCTGCGCGAGAACGCGAGCCTGGTGCTGAAAGACGATATCGTCTTCGAGCCGACTGGCGAGGTGATCGCCCGGCAGGGCCAGATCGCCGAGGATTCGATGTCCGCCGACCTGGAGCGGATGGCGCGCGAGCTGCGCGAGCAGGTGAGCCGCCAGGCCCAGGACGAGGCGGACCAGATCGCCAGCGACGCCGAGCGCAATGTCGAGCGGGCGCAGGTGGAGGCCGAGGGCCGGATCACCAGCATCCAGGACGACCACAAGCGCAAGGCGGACGAACTGCGCGCCGGTAACGACACGCAGCGTCGCAAGCTGGAGGCGCTCAAGCGCGGCGACCTCTTGCAGGAAGCGGAGTACCGCGACCTGAAGAACTTCGAGTGGGAGCTGCGCGACGCCAACCCCGACCTGCCCGAGCTGTTCGAGGCGGGTATGGGCGCAGAGGCTGTGCAGTCGCTGCTGGAAGGCATTGACCTGGAAGAGTTGGCCGTCAAGCTGCGGCAGGAGATCGCGATGGCGGCGCTCTCGAGCCAGCGGCGCAAGAAGGGGACGAAGCGGCTGAATGTGGTCGAGGCGTTCCGTAAGTCGGACAACCGCCCCGAGTGGATGATCATGACGGTGCTGCCGGTGCTGCCGCCCGATCTGCGCCCGATGGTGCAGCTAGACGGCGGGCGTTTCGCCACCAGCGACCTGAATGATCTCTACCGCCGCGTCATCAACCGCAACAACCGCCTCAAGCGGTTGCTGGAGCTGGGCGCGCCGGAGATCATCATCCGCAACGAGAAGCGCATGCTGCAGGAGGCCTGCGACGCGCTGATTGATAACGGGCGGCGTGGGCGCGCGGTGGCCGGCTCGGGCAACCACAAGCTCAAGAGCCTGTCCGACATGCTCAAGGGCAAGCAGGGGCGCTTCCGTCAGAACCTGCTCGGCAAGCGCGTGGACTACTCGGGCCGGTCGGTGATCGTCGTCGGGCCGGATCTGAAGCTGCACCAGTGTGGCCTGCCCAAGCGCATGGCGCTGGAGCTGTTCAAGCCCTTCGTGATGCGCAAACTGGTGGAGCGCGGCCTGGCGCACAACATCAAGAGCGCCAAGCGCTTCGTCGAGCGGGTGCGCCCGGAGGTCTGGGATGTTCTCGAAGAGGTCATCCACGATCACCCAGTGCTGCTGAACCGCGCGCCGACGCTGCACCGCCTGGGCATCCAGGCCTTCGAGGCGGTGCTGGTGGAGGGCAGCGCGATCCAGTTGCATCCGCTGGTCTGCCCAGCGTTCAACGCCGACTTCGATGGCGACCAGATGGCGGTGCATGTGCCGCTCTCCGAGCGCGCGCAGGAGGAAGCGCGCACGCTGATGCTGTCGTCGCGCAACATCCTCTCCCCAGCGCACGGCGAGCCGTCCATCGGCGCCTCGCAGGAGATGGTGCTGGGCTGCTATTACATGACGATGGACCGCCCAGGCCTGAAGGGCGAGGGGCGTGTCTTCACCGACGCGACCGAGGCCGAGCTGGCCTACGACGCGGGGGTCATCGCGCTGCGGGCGCGCATCAAGGTGCGCCTGAGCGAGAGCCAGTCCACGCAGGTCTTCTACGAGCGCGGCAAGGCGACGACGCTCGCGCCGCGTGAAATCGTGGAGACGACCGTGGGGCGTATCATCTTCAACGATGTGCTGCCAGAGCGGCTGCGCTTCAAGAACTACGCGATGAACAAGGAGAACCTGCGCGGCATCATCGCGGAGTGCTTCAAGTATCAGGGCCGGCAGGCGACGGCGGACCTGGCCGACGCAATCAAGCGGCTGGGCTTCACCTACGCGACGAAGGCCGGCGCGAGCGTCGCGATCAGCGATGTGGTCGTGCCCGAAGACCGCGAGGCGATCCTCTCCGAGGCCGACAACCAGGTGGAGCGGCTGGAGGAGGACTTCCGCGAGGGTCTGATCACCGACAACGAGCGCTATCGTCAGTCGGTGAATATCTGGCTGGACGCGACGGACCGGATCGAGAAGCGGGTGCGCGAAGTGCTCGACCCGTACGGCTCGATCTACACCATCGCGAACTCCGGCGCGACGAAGGCCAAGTTCCAGCAGATCCGCCAGCTTTCGGGCATGCGCGGGCTGATGGCTGACCCCTCGGGACGCATCATGGAGATCCCGGTGCGCGGCAACTTCCGCGACGGCCTGAACGTAATGGAGTACTTCATCTCCAGTCACGGCGCCCGCAAGGGCCTGGCCGATACGGCGCTGCGCACGGCGGAGTCAGGCTACCTGACGCGGCGTCTGATTGACGTGGCCCAGGACGTCATCGTCCTAATGGACGACTGCGGCACGACCGAGGGCATCTGGATCACCGAGGCCCACAGCAAGGACATGAACGAGCCGTTCAAGAACCGGATGGTGGGTCGTATCCTGGCGGCGGTGGTCCCTGGCTTCGAGGATACCCCGATTGGGACGGAGATTGACGACGACACGGCGGACGCCTTCATCGCGGCCGGCGTGAAGGAAGTCTATTGCCGCTCAGTCTTGCAGTGCGCGGCGTCCCATGGCGTCTGCCGCCTGTGCTACGGGCGTAATCTGGCGGCGGGCGAGTTGACCCGAATCGGCGACGCGGTGGGCATCATCGGGGCCCAGTCCATCGGTGAGCCGGGCACGCAGCTGACGATGCGGACGTTCCACACCGGCGGCATCGCGGGCGCGCAGGAGGACATCACGCAGGGCCTGCCGCGTGTCGAGGAGCTGTTCGAGGCGCGCACACCGAAGGAGAAGGCCGTCGTCAGCGAGATTGACGGCGTGATCGAGGTGGAGACCGAGGAGTCGGGCGCGCGCAAGATTCGCGTCGTCAAGTCGCAGATTGTCACCGACGAGTACGAGCTGCCCAAGGGCACAGAGGTGTTGGTGGCCGAGGGCGATACGGTCGTCCAGGATCAGGTGATCGCGCGCGCGACGGCGAAGAGCGGCGAGGTTACGGAGACCCGCGCGCGGACGAGCGGCGTGGTGGTGGCGCTGAAGAGTGGCAAGGGCAAGAGCGTCGTCGTGACGATCACGTCCGAAGATCGCGACACGCGCGAGTATCCGATCCCGGCGGCCACGAACATCACTGTGGCCAACGGCGAGCGGGTGCGCGCGGGCCAGCAGCTCACCTCGGGTCTGATTGATCCGCAGGACGTGCTGCGCATCCAGGGGCGCGAGGCGGTGCATCTGTATCTCGTCAAGGAGGTGCAGAAGGTCTACCGCTCGACCGGTGTGTACATCAACGACAAGCACATCGAGATCATCGTGCGCCAGATGCTGCGCCGCGTGCGTGTGGAGGAACCAGGCGATACCGATATGCTGCCAAACGACCTGGTGGATCGTTTCCACTATGAGGAGACGAACGCGCGGGCGCTGGCGGAAGGCGGCGAGCCGGCCACGGCTCAGACCGTGCTGCTGGGCGTGACGAAGGCCTCGCTCAATACGTCGAGCTTCCTGGCGGCGGCGTCGTTCCAGGAGACGACGCGGGTGCTGACGGAGGCGGCGATCAGCGGCGCCACCGATCACCTCCGCGGTCTGAAAGAGAACGTCATCATCGGCAAGCTCATCCCGGCGGGCACGGGCCTGGAGCAGCGGCGTGAACTGCGCGAGCGGCAGCGCGCCGAGCGCCTGGCGGCGATGACCGCGCCGGGCCTGGGTACCCTTGGCCTCGGCGGAACGCTGGGCGAAGGCGAACAGGAGCCCTATGATGGTGACAGCTTCGGGGACCTGCCCATAGTTGACAGTCTCCCTGAATAGTGCTAGAATCCCACATTGTGCGTCAGTTTACCCTTCGCGGCGCCGCGCCCATCAGCCGGGACTTCCGGCTGGCGCCGCCGCGCGGGCTCACTCGCGGGCGATGTGGCATGTGAGACGCGGGCGCGACGCGAGGCGATGAGCCTTTCGCGCGCCTCGCGCTTCAGGTTAGCGGACTTCTCGCAGGCTGGGGCGATTTGACTCCGGCTATCATCGGTCATCATTGGTTCCGCGTTGGTTATCATATCCAGAGCTGTTCTGGAGCCACATCGAGTCGTCAGCTCAGTCACAACGTAAGGGAGCGTTCCTTGCCGACCATCAATCAACTCGTGCGCAAGGGCCGGAGCAAGAAGAGCAAGAAGAGCAAGTCTCCGGCGCTGCAGTTCACCTACAACGCCCAGAAGAATCGCACGCTGAAGATTCAGGGCGGCGCGCCGCAGAAGCGCGGGGTGTGCACGCAGGTGCGCACGATGACACCGAAGAAGCCGAATTCGGCCCTTCGCAAGATCGCCCGCGTGCGCCTGACCAATCATCAGGAGGTCACGGCGTATATTCCGGGCGAGGGCCACAACCTGCAGGAGCACTCGGTGGTGCTGATCCGCGGGGGCCG
>DASTKI010000053.1:0-25732 GCA_035716045.1 Ktedonobacterales bacterium | reverse complement strand
GCCGCATCTCTATCGCGCCGATGGCTCCATCACCATCGGCCTGGGGCTGCGACCTGATCTCACCGGGCGCGGATTGGGCATGCCTTTCGTCGAGGCTGGGATGGCGCTGGCGCGCGAGCGCTTCCACCCGACAGGCTTCCGCCTCTTCGTCTACGCCTGGAACCGGCGCGCCATCACCGTCTACGAGCGCGTCGGCTTCAGCATGGTTGGTCGGGCGGGCGCGCCTGACTCCGACGGTCAGCCCGCCTTCATCGAGATGACCCGCTTGCCCTAAAGCCGCGATCAATGCCGGACGTAGGGCAGCACGTCGTGGACCATGAACGCCAGGAACGAAGCCGCGGCGGCGATGGTCGCCAGGTGGAAGACCTCGTGATATCCGAAGACGCGCGGCCAGGGGTTCGGCTTGTGGAGCGCATAGGCCAGCGCGCCCAGCGTATAGAGCGCGCCGCCTAGCGCCAGCAGTCCCATAGAGGCCATCCCGACCGCCGAGGCGATCTGCGGCAGGAACGCCAGCGCGACCCAGCCCATCGCCACATAAAGCCCCACCATTACCGGGCGTGGGATGCGCAGGGCGGGCGCGGCGGCGACCATGCCTAGGGCCGCCAGCGACCAGATGATCGCCAGAAGCGCCACCCGCCAGCCGCCGCTCAGCGTGTTGAAAGCGATCGGGGTATAGGTGCCAGCGATCAACACGAAGATGTTGGCGTGGTCAATGCGCCGGAACAGCTTGCGCGTCGGTGGGCTCCAGTTTCCCAGGTGGTAGAGGGCGCTCCAGCCAAAGAGCAGGATCGAGCTTGCCCCATAGATCAGCAGCGAGACTTGCTTGGCGCGGTCGCTTGCGCTGGCCACCGCCAGCAGGACCGTGCAGATCACTGCCGCCAGGGCCGCGCCCGCATGCAGATAACCGCGCAGCAGCGGCTTGTCTGGCTGGGCGCCGTCGCCCACTAACCGCACGTTTGCTGTCCCGGAGAGCCGCTTCTCGCGCGCACTGTCTCGCGTTGGTCGTAGCGTCATCTGGCGCTCCCTCCTCCATGGTCACTTGAAACGTGAGGCATATCTCACATTCTACGCGCGAATGCGCCTGCTGTCGCAAGATCAACCGAAGGTCAGCGAGTTCCCCGACGGAACTCCTTGCCCGTCGGGCCTCGAGTCACGCGTCAAACACTCTTCAGAGCCCCTGTTCGCCATCAATGTTTCACGCCCCCGCTATCGAAGCGGTCGCTTGACAGGAGGCGGCGCGGCGCGCGATACTTTCTCATGTGGGCGCGTCGCAAGCGCCACATACTCTCACTGGAGCCTGATACCACATGATTGCGGACATACGCGGCATCCCCACCTGGCGGCTCGCGGACGCGCATGACCTCTTCGCGCGATCCGGCCGCTCGCTGTGTTCGCTCCGCTGCGGCTGTAGCCACGCCCGCCGGTAGCACGCTCCCGCGCCAGGCGCCTCTGAGCGCGACCCTCATCCCGCGCGGTTCCGGCGGGCGGTTCTCCCCAACCCGCGCATGACGAGCGTGACCGTGATGAACGCTGTTCCCTGCCCGAGACCGGCGCCCCCGCTCCGCTGTGGTATCGTGGAGCCGCGCGGGGCGCGAGAAGGAGAGCGATCCAGCATGTTGCTGTACAATACCGAATCAGGCCGCAAAGAGAATTTCGAGCCAATGGGCGACGTGGTCAAGATGTATGTCTGCGGCCTGACGCCCAAGAACGATCCGCACCTCGGCCACGCTCGGGTGTTCGCGGTCAACGACACCCTGCGCCGCTACCTGTCGTATCGCGGCTACCGGGTGCGCTACATCCAGAACTTCACCGATATTGATGACAAGATCATCGCCGCCGGGCTGCGTGAGGGCATTCCCGCCTTCGAGGCCGCCAAGCGCTATACCGAGTCGTACTTCCGCGACATGGGGCGCATCGGCGTGCAGCCAGCGGATGAATTCACCTATGTGACCCAGTACATAGCGCAGATCATCGAGATGGTGACGGCCCTGATCGAAAAGGGCCACGCCTATGTGGTGGATGGCGACGTCTACTTCTCAGTGCCGAGCTTCCCGACCTATGGACGGCTTTCCGGGCGCGATGAGAAGGCCATGCGGGCGGGGGCGCGCATCGAAGAGGACGAGCGCAAGCGTGACCCGCGCGACTTCGCCCTCTGGAAGGCGGCCAAGCCAGGCGAGCCATGGTGGGAGAGCCCGTGGGGTAAAGGGCGTCCCGGCTGGCACATTGAGTGCTCGACGATGGCGATGAGCGCGCTGGGCGAGCAGATTGACATCCACGGTGGTGGCTCCGACCTGATCTTCCCGCATCATGAGAACGAGATCGCTCAGAGCGAGAGCTACAGCGGCAAGGCCCCATTCTCGCGCTACTGGGTGCATGCGGGTATGCTAAGCCTGCCCGCTGGCGATGGCGCCGGCTCACAGGAGGAGCTGGAGGCCGAGGCCGAGGCAGAGACCGAGGCGCGCGAGGAAGGGGAGCTGGCGCCCGCAACGACGAAGATGGCGCACTCCGGCGCGTTCGTGACCATCGCCTCGACGCTGGCCTCGAGCGAGATCCCGCCGATGGCCCTGCGGACGTACCTGCTGGGCCAGCACTATCGCGCCAACCTGGTCTATTCTGAGGAGCAGCTGCGGGCGACCGTCATCCGCTGGCGGCGCTGGGCGGAGACGCGCGCCAACACTGAGCGTGTCATCTTCTGGGCTGATGGCCAGCAGGTCGAAGCAGGCGCGGAGGACGCCGAAGCGGCGGCCTTGAGCGCGAGCGCCACGGCGGCCCGCGATGAGTTCATCGCGGCGATGGATGACGACCTGAACACCTCGCGCGCGCTGAGCGTGATGGACGAGCTGGCTCATCGCATCAACGACTACGCCACCGGCCTGCGAGCGCACGCGCTCTCGCCGGACTCCGCGCCCGCGTTGCGCGCCGCGCTGGACACGATGATTGAGTTGACTGGCGCGCTGGGTATCTCACTGGACGAGGAGACCCGCGCCAGCGGCCTCTCGGAGGCCGACCGGGAGGAGATCGAGACGTTGGTGAAGAGGCGCGGCGAGGCTCGCGCTGCGCGTGACTGGGCCACCGCTGACAGTGTCCGCAAGGAGCTGGAAGAGCGGTTCAATGTCGTTGTCAAAGACACGCCGCAGGGCGCGGTGTGGTCGGTGAAAGAAGGGTAGCGCCATCATGGCGGACTACGTTTGGGGGCGCTATCCTGTGTTGGAGGCGCTGCGCTCACGGCGGCGGGTGCATCGCATCATGATCGCCCAGGGGCCGCGCGACGCTGGGCTGACCCAGGTGACGGACCAGGCGCGGCGCGTTGGCGTGTCCGTCGAGCCGGTGGCGCGGCGACGGCTGGACGATATCGCCAAGGGCGCCAACCATCAGGGGGTGGTGGCGCTGGTTGCTCCACGTGAATATGCCGAGGTGGATGACATCCTGGCGCGGGCGAAGGAGCGCGGCGAAGACGCGCTGGTGGTCGTGCTCGACGCCATCCAGGATGTGCAGAACCTTGGCTCGCTGGTGCGCACCGCTGAGGCGGTGGGCGCCCACGGGATCGTCATCCCGGAGCATCGCGCCGCTGGGCTGACGCCAGCGGTGGACAAGACCTCGGCGGGCGCGGTGGAGTTCCTGCCCGTCGCGCGAGTCACGAACATCACCCGCACGCTGGATGACCTGAAGAAGCGTGGCCTGTGGTGTATCGGGCTGGAGGGCAGCGCGAAGACCCGCTTCGATCAGGCGAACCTGAAGGGACCCATCGCGCTCGTAATCGGCAACGAGAGCAAGGGGATCAGTCGGCTGGCGCGCGAGCACTGTGACCTGCTGATCAACCTGCCAATGCGCGGGCATGTCGGCTCGCTGAACGCCGCCGTCGCTGGCTCGATCGCACTCTATGAGATCTGGCGCCAGCGCGAGTGGGCGCTGCCCTCCGACGCCATCGCCGGGGGTGACGGCTCTGGCGAGGGTGACTGACTTGCGCCAGGGGAGGCGCGGGCCGTAGGCTACACCTTAGTGGGAAGCCGGGAGCGGAGCCGCGCTTCCCCTGGAATGGCTGGAGGGCGCGCGATGGGGCCTCGCACGGTCTTCGTGGACGGATACAACCTCATCCTCACAGCGCCCGCGCTGGACCTCGTCTCCCAGCGCGATATGGCGTCGGCGCGCGCCGCGCTGCTCCAGCGGGTCGTCTCGCGCTACCGGCATACTCCGTATGATGTGGTCATTGTGTTCGATGGCGACGGGACAGGAGAGACCAGCCAGCCTATCGCGGGATTCACTCGCGGTCGGGTCATCTTCTCTCGCCGGGGCGAGAAAGCGGACGACGTCATCGTTCGCATGGCCGCCGACGTCTGCGACGCGGGGCGCGAGGCGATGGTCTACTCGAATGACGGCGAGGTGCGCCTGGGAGCCATAGCGGGCGGCGCGACAGCGGCGCGGGCGGATGACCTGCGGCGCGACATGGCCGCGGCGCCGCGGCTGCTCCAGAAGCGCTTTATCCACCAGCAGGCGGTTCGCCGCGAGTTGGAGCGGGACGCCGAGGACGCGGAGGCGCGGGCGGCGGCGCGGAAGAAGGGCAACGCGCGTCGCGCATCCCGCAAGCGCGGTCGCGGCCAGTAGGCGGCGCAGCGTGAGCAAGTGAGCGAAAGGAGACGCTGAACTATGGCGAAGCTGACGGCGGAACAGATCGCACAAGACCTGGCGGGTCTATCGGGGTGGTCATCTGACGATGGCGCGCTGGTGAAGACGTTCACCTTCCCGACATTCCCAGCCGGCATCGCATTCGTGGACCGGGTGGCCGTGGCGGCTGAGGAGATGGGCCACCATCCCGACATCTCGATCTCGTACACCCGTATCACCATGCGCCTCTCGACGCACGATGAGGGCGGCGTGACCGAGAAGGACCTCGCGCTGGCGAAGCGGATCGAGGCTGCGGCGCAGGGCTAATGGCCTATGCGCCTGCCATGAGCGGGCGTGAGGCTGGTATACTGGCGCGGTGAGCGGGGAAGCGCCCCGCTGATCGCGCGGGAACGCCGCGCGGCCATCGAGCAGCCCAGCGAGGTGATGTGTGGCGTCGCAGCGAGACGCGCCCACTGTGGGCGTGCTGACAGTGGGCGCGGATGGCGCGAAGGTTGGGGCGCCGTCAGAGCGCGGGCGGCTGGCGGCGCAGGTGGGGCTGGGCGTGGCGCTGGTGGCGCTCTGCGCAGCGTTCCACCTCTGGCGGATGGCGCAAACACCGGGCTGGGATCCCCAGGAAGGCTACAACCTCGACCTCGCCTGGAACCTGCTGCATGGGCGGCTGCGGCTCTTCGCGCTGACGCAAGACTTCGCCCAGCATCCGCCGCTCTACTACTTCCAGCTTGCGCTGGCGATCCGCGTGTTTGGCTACGGGATCACGGCGGCGCGGGCGCTCGCCGCGCTTTATGCTACCCTTTCCTGTTTGGCGCTCCTGCTGGTTGGGCGTCGCATGCTGGGCATGGAGGCTGCGCTCTGGGCGGCAGCGGCGTATACGGTCGCGCCGGTGATGCTGACGAATACGCGCTGGGGATACAGCTACGGGCTGCTGGCGCTGGTGGGGCTGGCCGTTATCTGGCTGGGCTGGGAGTCGCTGACGGCCGCTGATGGAGCGCGCGGGCGCCGCTGGCTCTACATCGCGGCGGTGGGCGCAGGCGTGGCGGCGTACAGCGACTATGTTGGGGTGGCCTGGATCGCGCTCGTGGCGCTGGCTGGCTTGAAGTGGGGATGGCGTCCGGCGCTGGCGGCGCTGGGGATTGGCGCTGGGACGCTGGCGTTGGGGCTACTGGCGTTGCTGGCCGTCTCGCCTGGCGTCTTCCTGGCGGATGTGACGAGCACGGGCGCGCGGGCGGCGGGCGGGAATCCGATCACGCAGGCGCTCGTCCTGCTGCTGAATTACGAGCGCTTCCTGACGGTGGATGCGTGGCTGCTGCTGGGCGTCGTCGGGCTGTTCCTCGTGCGGCGGACGCCCGCGCGGGGGTATGTGCTGGGCGCGGTCGGGCTGCTGGGGCTGCTGATCCTCAAGACGCGGACGGTAGGGCCGAGCCTGCATACCGTGACACCGCTGCTGCCGTTGCTGGCGCTGGGCGCGGGTGTGGCGCTGGCCGCCGCCACGGGCGCGTTGTTCACCTGGGCGGCTGGCTGGCTGGCGCCGCTGGACGGATGGCTCGCGCGGCGCCGCGGCGACGTAGAAGGCAAGTCGCCAGCAAGAACGCGGCTCAGCCAGGTGTTGACTGCATTGCTGGTCTTCGTGGTGATTGGCTCGCCGCTGGCGATGGCGGGCGCGAGCGACGCGGTGGGGCTGGCGGGGAGGCTCACGACGCCGCAGGATGCGCTACTGGCGACGCCAACGGACGCTGCGGCGGCGCAGCGGTACATCCTGACGCACGCGCGAGCGGGCGATTTGGTCCTGGCTTCGCCGCAGATCGCCTGGGCATTCGATGACCCAGAGAACATCCATGGGCGCCCATCTGGCGTCGAGGGAGCCGACATCACGCAGACGGTGGCGTATGCCGGGCAGGCGGCAGCGTTCTACCCGGCGGGGCTGCCGCGCAACCGCTGGGCGTACGATGCCTCGCTCGGGCGGGCGCGCTATGTGGTGGTGGATGACCTGATCCGCGCGCTGGCGGCGCCCGGCGAGCTTCCCCGGCTGACCCCCATGCTGGCGCAAGTGGAGCGCTGGCCGGTAGTCTTCCGCAGCGGGCAGTATGTGATCTATGAGCAACCGAGCTTGTAGCGGCTACTCCTCACAGAGGAGCTCCTGTGCGAGGTCGGCGACGAGATCGTAGCGCCCATAAGATGGCATGAGGTAGCAGCCCTGGATGAGACCGCGCTCGCGCGCCTGCGTGATCACGTCGCGCGCCAGCTCGATACCAACCTCACGGCCACGCTCGCCCGCCTCGCGCATACGGGCGCGCACATCATCCGGGATGCTGATGCCGGGGACCTCGTTATGCAGATATTCGGCGTGCTTGGAGCTGTGGAGCGGGATCATGCCCAGGATGAGCGGCGCGTCAACAGGGCCGAAGGCGTTGAGGAAGCGCTCCAGCGGGGCAAGCTCATAGATGGGCTGAGTCATGATGAACTGGGCTCCAGCGTCGAGCTTGTGGCGCAGGCGGTGGAGCTCTAGCTCGATCTCGGTGAGGCCTTCATGGGTGTGGCCTTCCACGTTCTCATGGGTGTGGGCGCGCTGGTCGAGCCGGCCTAGCTTGCCGCGTGTGCGCTCCTGGTCCACATCAATAAGCTGGTCCTCCATGTTGAGGTTGAGCGCGGCGCCGATGAAGAAGCGCGCGGACATGCCAAGTGAGGCGCCCGCGATATCATGGCCCTCGTTCATGCCGTGCAGGACGCGCGCGAGACCGACCGAATCCACATCCCAGACACCGGTCAGGTTGGGATAGTTGCCCGCGCGCACGGGGTCGCCGGTCAGGGCGAGGACGTTGCGGACGCCGAGCGCGTGGGCGCCGAGCAGGTCGGATTGCAGGGCCATCATGTTGCGGTCGCGCGTGGTGATGTGGACGATGGTTTCGAGGTCGAGATGGTCTTGCAGGAGGCGGGCCATCGCGATGCAGCTCATGCGCACGCGGGCCATCGGGCTGTCGGCGATGTTGATATAGCGCACGCCAGCCTTACGCAGGCGCGCGGCGCCTTCCAGGATCTTGCTGGGATTCAGGCCCTTGGGCGGATCGAGCTCGATGCTGACGACGAAGCGCTCAGCGGTGAGGTCGCGCTGGAGCTGACTGGTCTCCGACTCAGCGACCTCCGTGGGAGCCTCTGTGGGCGCATGCTGGGGGAGACGCATAGGCGCGGCCCAGCTTGCGGCCAGTGGGGCGGGGATATGGGCCGCGAGTGAAGCGCTCATGGCGGTGATATGGTCCGGCGTGGTGCCACAGCAGCCGCCGATGAGCCGCGCGCCCGCTGAGGCGAAGCGCTGCGCGTACTCCGCGAAGTAGGCCGGGGTGGATACATAGAGGAAGCGGTTTTCGACGCGGGTGGGCAGCCCGGCGTTGGGCTGGGCGGAGAGCAGGATGTCGCGCTCGGTATCAACGCCCAACTGGCGCAATGCGCCCGCCATCTCGGTCACTGCGTCGAGGATGCCCGCCGGGCCAACGCTGCAGTTAGCGCCGATCACATCTACGCCAAGCTGCGCCAGCGCTCGCGCGGCCTCAGCGGGTGAATCGCCCGCGAGCGATTGGCCGTCTTCGGTGAACGTCATCTGAGCGATGATGGGCAGACCGCCCACCTCGCGCGCCGCTAGGACCGCCTGGCGCAGCTCGGCCAGACTGGAGAAGGTCTCCAGGATGAGCAGGTCGACGCCGCCCACGATGAGACCCTCGATCTGCTCACGAAAGAGCGCGCGCAAGGAGACCATGTGCGGGTCATCATTCGGGGCGCTAGTAGACACAGGCTGGCCTGATGGCCCAACGGCGCCAGCGATGTAGACGCTCCGCCCGGCAATCTCGCGGGCCTCGCGGGCAAGCTGCGCGGCGCGGCGATTCAGGGCGTGGACCTGGTCGGCGAGACCGTAGGCTTCGAGCTTGGCGGCGTTAGCCCCGAAGGTGTTGGTCTCGATGATCCCGGCGCCGGCGAGGATGTATTGCCGATGAATCTCCTGGACCAGCTCTGGCGTGGTAAGGTTGAGTTCATCGAAGCAGCGTCCATGCATCTGGGACGCGCTGGCGCGAGCGTAGAGCATGGTGCCCATCGCCCCATCGCATAGAATGGGTCCCTGGCGCAATCGGTCGAGGGCGGGCTGGCTCATTGGTCTTCCTCCGGCGGATTTGGGCGCAACGCAGAACGCGTGAGAGCGCGTCCACACGGAGGGCGCAGCGAAAGCGCGCGCTTCTCGCCGGCCTCATTGCGCGGACGCTTCCCTGTAGTATAGCCATCGTCGGGGAATGGTGTCGAGGCTGATGATGGTGGCCGCGCTTACATACTCAGGCCGTATATGCTGATCCACCACGGAACCGTGGTCAGCCAGAGGCCGAGCAGCGCGGCGAAGAGCACGCCTCCCGCCAGCGGCGTCAGCCAACCCGCCAGCCCTGGCCGGCGAACGATGAGCAGCTTTGCCGCTACGACGCCATAGAAGAACGCGCCAACGGCCATATGGGCGAGGATGCGAGCATCCAGGGGTGTCTGTCCCGCGATGATGATGCAGTGGTAGGCGACGGGCCGCGTCAGCAGCAGCGCCACGCGGCCAGATCAGCGATGAACGAGATTGTAGAACTGGCCGCCAGGTGGAAACGTCAGCAGGCCATAGATGCGCGCGGCCCACAGGAGCTGGAAGATGGCCAGCGCGAGAGATGCGCTGGCGAGCCAGACCTTCATATGGGTGAAGTCGCTGAAGAACAAGGAAAACGTCGGCATCGTAGATGGCCAGTAGACCCAGCCAAGGGCCAGCGCCGCCTCCAGCGCCGCGCTCACGATCAGGAAGCCTAGCGGCAGCAGCCACCAAGCCCCCAGCGAGGAGCGGGATCGGGTGATCGTTCGTGTGGTGGGGGTCATCATTCGCGCGCCTCCAGCTGTCTTGCGGTCTCTCAAGGCGTGAGCGTCGCACGCCTGTCGTTGAGCAATACGGGAGGCCGTTTCAGGCGGAGACGCATGGGAGGCGGTAAGTCTTGAGAGCGCTTGGAGGTCAGGTGAAGGCGGCGATGGCGAGGAGGAGGCCGAACGCGCCAAAGCAGGCGCTCTCGAACATGTTTTCGTCCCACATCAGCCATGCGACGCCACAGAAGGCGACGCCGAGGACGAGCGTCTCCGTGCGGCCGCGCCACCACGCGCGGCGGCGCTCGGCGCGGTGCATCTTGCGCAGCCGGCGTACGAGTTTCTGAAGCTGCTGCTCGGTCATCGTTGATCTCCCGCTCGCTGGGAGCGACGCTTGGCAGGCAGTATATCCGGCGCGAGGAGTGGGCGCAACTACGAATCGGCGGTGTGGTATCCTCTGAGATGGCCCCGGTTGCGCGTCAATCCCGGCGGCGCCAGAACGCCCGCATGGGCGCGGGGCCTCTTGAGAGCGTGATTCCGGTTTGACCGCTCCCCGCGAGCGGTACAACGGTGTACCTGAGACCAGGGAGTGATGCGCTATGGCGGATAGTGTCATGGAGCCGGCGAAGCAGGCGGGCCATACGAAACACAGCGCGCCCGCTCCGTCGCCGATGGACTTCTACAATATTGACCACCTGCTGACCGAAGATGAGCGCCTGGTGCGTGATACGGTGCGGACGTTCGTGCGCGAGCGCGTCTTGCCGGTGATCGGCGAGCATTTCGAGGAGGGAACCTTCCCGCGCGAGCTCGTGCCCGAAATCGCCGAGATGGGCCTGTTTGGGATGCATCTGGAAGGGTACGGCTGCGCGGGTCTGAACGCGGTGAGCTATGGCCTGACCTGCCAGGAGCTGGAGTACGGAGACAGCGGGCTGCGGTCGTTCGTCTCGGTCCAGGGCTCGCTGGCGATGTTCCCCATCCACGCCTTCGGCTCGGAGAAGCAGAAAGAGACATGGCTGCCGCGCATGGCGAAGGGCGAGGTGATCGGCTGCTTTGGGCTGACCGAGCCAGACTTCGGCAGCGATCCCTCCGGCATGCGGACCACGGCGGTGAAGGACGGCGACAGCTACATCCTCAATGGCACGAAGATGTGGATCACGAACGGCGGCATCGCTGACCTGGCGGTTGTCTGGGCGAAGGCGGAGGATGGTATTCGCGGCTTCCTGGTGGAGCGTGGGACGTCGGGCTTCACGACCAGCGATGTGCATCACAAGCTGTCGCTGCGGGCGTCGGTGACATCGGAGCTGCATTTCGCGGACTGCCGCATCCCGGTGGAGAATATGCTGCCGGGCGTGCGGGGGCTGCGCGGGCCACTCTCGTGCCTGGACGAGGCGCGCTTCGGCATCGCCTGGGGCGCGAACGGCGCGGCGATGGCGTGCTACGAGGCAGCGCTGAACTACGCGAAGTCGCGTGTGCAGTTCGGCAAGGCGATCGCCGGGTTCCAGCTGACGCAGCGCAAGCTGGCGGTGATGGCGACGGAGTTGGTGAAGGCGCAGCTGCTGGCGCTCCAGCTCGGGCGGCTGAAGGATGAGGGGCTGGCGCATCCGACCCAGGTCTCGATGGCCAAGCGCAACAACGTCCGCGAGGCGCTGAATACAGCGCGCGAGGCGCGCGGCGTGCTGGGCGCCAATGGCATCACGCTGGAATACCCCGTCTCGCGCCACATGAACAACCTGGAGTCGGTCTACACCTACGAAGGCACCGACGATATCCACACGCTGATCCTGGGCCAGGCGATCACCGGACTGAGCGCGTTCGAGTAGGGTGACGGACCTCACCCCCAGCCCCCTCTCCTCGCAGGAGAGGGGGCTTTTTCGTGGATGTCAGGCGGCGGCAAGCTCGCCGCGCAGGATGCGCTGGGCGATGGAGCGCTCAGTGCGCAGGGCGGCAAGAGGGATGAGTGACACGAGGAACATGGCGGCGACGAACGGGAAGAAGACCGGGTAGCCGAAGCCAGTGATGAGCGCGCCGGAGAGCAGCGCGCCGCCGGGAGCGGCGATGCTGGTGACGGTACTGCTCAGGCCGGTGTAGAGGCCCATGCGGTCGGGCAGGGTGACGCGTGTCAGCAGGGGATAGGAGGAGGCGGTCTGGGCGGCGTTGCCGACTCCGGCGATGGCCAGCGCGATATACAGCGGAATCACGGTCTGGATGAAGACGGCGGCGATGGCCGCGCCCCCCATGAGCGCCACGCCGAGCAGATACGTGCGCTTGAGGCCGATGCGATCGCCAAGGAGACCGAAGGGCCAGACGAAGAGCGCGCTGGTGAGCAGCAGGATGAAGCTGAGGATCAGCGCCTGCGTATCGCTGAAATGCAGGTGGTCCTGCGCATAGTAGGTCAGGTTGGGGGTGATCGCGTTGATGCCGAACCAGAGGAAGAACTGCGTGGCGAAGTAGAGGAAGACCTGCGGGTCCTCACGCAGCCCGCGCCAGTAGTCTTTCGGACCGAAGCGGTGGGCATCGAGGCCACCGGGGAGAGCGCGCGGCTCGCGCACACCCAGCACAGTGGGAATGAAGCAAACCAGCAGCGCGACGCCCGTGAAGATGAAGACTGGCGTGGCGGGCAGCGTACCGTTATTGCGCGTGGTCAGGACGATGGCCAGGACCAGAACGGTAACCTGCCCGGTCGCGCCGAGCGCCTGGAAGAGGCCGTTGACCCCGCCGCGCTGCTTGTCCGGCGTGATGTCGGCGAGCAGCGCTTGATAGGGGTCGTACATGACGTTGAAGGTCAGCGTGAAGAGGAAGATGGCGGCGGTGGCAAGGATGATGGCGCTGAGGTCAGCGGACCAGCCGAAGATGGCGCCGAGCCCGGTAAGCTGCGTGAGGAAAGGCGTGGCGATCAGGAAGAAGGCGCAGATCGGCGTGAACCAATAGATGAAAGGCCTCCGGCGTCCGCCAAGCCGTGGACGCCAGGTGCGGTCGCTCCACGCGCCGACGAGCGGCTGGAGGATAGCGCCCTCGAATGAGCGCGTGCTGCCCAGCAAGTCGTTGAGCGGCAGGGGAACATTGAGCGCGTGAAGGAAGATGGTTAGGATGAAGTTGTTGAAGCCATAGAAGATGCCGGAGCCGAAGTTGCCGCTGGAATAGAGCGCGGCGCGACCCAGGGGAAGTGGCGGGATGTCCTGTTTACGCTGAGGAGGTAGCGCGGGCTCCGCGGCTGCGCCGCCTTCGTAGCCCGGGCCCAGACCTCCCACGCCAGGAAGCGAGCCAGGCGATTCAGTCGCCGCGGGCGCGCTCTCACCGATACGCTCGCCCGGTCCGTGTGTCACGTCGTCTGGCCGCATCGTCATGCCCGCCTCCACTTTCGCAAACGTATCACGCGCTCAGGCTGTCGCCGTGGCGTTCGCTGGCGCCAGTGTAGCAGAGCGCGGGCGTAGTGAGCAACCAATGGATGGAGTGGCGAGCGGTTGCGCGCATACACGGCGGCGCGCGGGGCGGTCATCTCTGGATAAGAGACCGTTCCGCGCGCCGCTGTGGACGGGACCGGCAGGGTTAGTTGGAGAAGATGCGGAAGATGTTGCGGCCCTTGCCGTCGTCGTCCTGCCCCGGCTGTGACTGGCCCGGCTGTGGCTGCCCGCCATAGTAGCCAGCGCCAGCGGGCGCGCCGCCATTATCGCTCCAGCGTGGCCCGCCGACGCTGGGGACGGGGGCGGTGGGACCTTCATCCGGCGAGCGTCCGCTGCTGCCGCCGCGGCTGGCGAGCCAATCGGGCACGCCAGCGCCGCCCGAAGCGCCGCCCGAGGGAGCGCCACTGGTGGCCCCGCTGGCGCCCAGGCGCTCGTGGTCAATCCAGTCGTAGGCGCCACCGAGCGCGTGCTCGCACCAGGTCGAGTAGTCCTTCGGCGCGAGGCCGGTCTTCTCGAAGTGGTCGAGGCGGCGCATGGTGAGCACCAGCCAGTCTTCGCCCTGCTCCACCATGCGGTCGAGCAGGTCTACACCAGTCACGCCGCTGCGCTGCATGCGCTCGATAGCGGAAAGCTCGGCGGGGGAGGGGCGGTAGGACGCCTCTTTGGCGTCGTTGTCGCGCAACTCGGCGCGGCGACCCGCGATGGTCTCATCTAGAGACTGTGTGACGCGGGTGACATACCACGCCATGTAGCCGTTGGCGACCGACTGCATGGCCTGTAACGGAAGCTTCTCAAAGAGCTTCGTTACGATAGAGGGATCAGAAGCCATTGGCCTTGTACCTTTTCGCTCGCTGAATCGTGTTCCCGACGTCAGGGGCGGGAGAGCGCCGGGAGCTACTCGTCGTCATCTTGCCGGCGGCTCTGCCACCAGCCCTGGACGGAATCCGCTGATGGACCCTGAGCCGAAGCGCCAGCGGCGGACGCCCCAGGGGCAGCGGATTGAGAACGATCCCCCGAGACGGCCATCCGGCGCATCTGCTCGAGGGGATCGCTGGGGATCTGCTCCGCCCGCGCCAGCAGGCTCGCGACAACACCCGAGCCTCCGGCGGAGGCTGTGGGCGTGGCGCTGCCAGTGGCAGCGGTCGCGACGCTAGGCGCGGGCTGACGTTGTTCCGGGCCGCCATCCAGTTTGGGCATGGCGGCCTTGATGACGTCGATGTTGCTCAGTTGGTGGCCGGACTCGGTGAAGGAGCGCAGCGCGGCGATGATTGGATTGTCAATTTCGGGGAGCGGCGCGGACTGGTCCGGCGTCATCTTTTGTACGCGTCCACGCTCCTGCTCGAGGGTGTTGATCTGGTCGCGCAGACGGCGGCCAATCTCCTGGTGATGCAGCCACAGCTTGTACTTGCCCATCGTGTGTCCCTTGCTCAGTCGCGGCGTGACGTCGGCGCCCAGACGGCCTGGCCTCTACGCTATCCCACTCGCCCATAGCGGTGGAGCAGCGCGCCGCGTGGTGATTCGCCTCGATCCAAAGGCCCCGCGTATCAGGGGCTAGCGATCAAGCGGGCGCGCTTCATCGCCCGCCCCGTGTAATCCGCGGCAGTATACCATAGGTCCTGACGCCGGGCAAACACACTGTGCGCGGCTGGCCCGATACGGCTATTGGGGAGCGGGCGGCGAGCGATGCGCTAGGCCTCGACACCGAGCGCGGCGGCTTCCAGCGGACCGTAGGCGGTGATGACCTGGGACGCGGCGGCGGGATAGCGGTCGAGTACCCGCCGGACATCGGCAAGGGTGACCGCCTCGATACGGTCCATCTCATCCTGGATGCTGCGGACGGCGCCCTCGGCGACCCAGGTGTAGGCGAGGTCCTGCATGCGGCTGAAAGCGGAGTCGCCATCGAGCACGGTGCGGCTGATGAGCTTGTCTTTGGCGCGGCGCAGCTCATCCTCCTGGATGCCATCTTCCTGGAGACCGCGCAGCTCAGCCTGGGCTAGCTCCAGTACGGCGGGGGCATGCTCGGGCGTTGTGCTGAGGAAGGTCAGCAGCAGGCCGGTGGAATCGAAGGGCGAGAGCGAGGCGTGGGCGGATTCAGCCAACCCCTTCTGGAAGATATTCCAGAACAGACGCGAGCCCGTGCCATCGCCCAGAACCATCGCCGCGAGCTGGGCGGCGTAGAGATCGTTGTCCTGGATGCTGACTGATGGGCTGGCGATGAGGATCATCTGCTGCTTCTGCTGCGGCTTGACAATCACGGTCGCGCCCGGCTTGGTGGGAATGATCTCCGCAGCTGCGCGCCCCTCCTCGCCCCCGGCCCAGGCGCCGCAATGGCGCTCGACCAGCTCGACGACCTGGTCCCACTCGAAGGCGCCCGCGATAGCGAAGATCAGGTTGTTGGCGGCATAGCGGCGCGCGTGGTAGGCCCGCATACCCTCGACGGCCATGTCGCGGATGCTGTCCTTGCTGCCCAGCACGTCATGGCCCATCGGTGTACCAGCGAAATACGTCTGCATCAGGCGGCGATAGGCCTGGCTGGTCGGCACGTCCTCGGCGCGGGCGATCTCTTCGAGGATGACGTTGCGCTCCATGTTGAAGTCGCTCTCGTCGAGCGTGGGGCGCATCAAGTCACTGAGCAAGTCCACTGCCTGAGGCAGATACTCATGCAGCACGCGGGCGTAGAAGACAGTCTGCTCCAGCGAGGTGAAGGCGTTGAACTCAGCCCCCATCAGGTTGAAGTCGAGCGTGATCTGATCGGAGTCGCGGCGCTCAGTACCTTTAAACACCATGTGCTCGAGGAAGTGCGAGACGCCGTACAGCGCGGGGTCGCTCTCGTCGCGGGCGCCGGTGCGGACGTAGTAGCAGAGGGAGACCGATTCCAGATCGGGCATGCGCTGGCCGAGCAGCAGCAGGCCGTTGGGGAGCCGGTGGGTAAAGAACTGATCCGCACGGGCGGGGGAAATCTGAGGAGCCGCCATCGCTGTCACCCTTCTCGCTGGCCGGTCGGGAATCCAAGGGGGAGAACCGGGAGAATACGAGG
Organism: Ktedonobacterales bacterium; assembly: GCA_035716045.1. GTDB lineage: Bacteria > Chloroflexota > Ktedonobacteria > Ktedonobacterales > JADMIN01 > JAKAIY01. The sequence continues at coordinate 9,814 of DASTKI010000053.1, read as the reverse complement.
GGGCGGCGACATGGTTGGATGCGCCGCCCTTCAGGGGATGATAGCCCGCCGCGTTTCGGCATGTCAACGCGAGTCAGATGGGGCCAATCGGCTCAAGCCCTTTACCCGAAGGCCTCGCGTGACGTAGATAGAGGGTGGCCAGGCGTGGCCGGCGCGCCAATGCATGGAGCGCGAGCGCCTGGAGAGCGCAGAGAGCGGAAAGAGAGGGCGCGCATGCGTCAGCGGATTCTCGTAAGCGTGGCCGGCGCGGCGCTGCTGGCGCTGGGCCTGGTCGTCGGCATCATTGTGGGGCCAGGGCTCCAGGCGCTGGCGGCGGGACAGCAGGCGGCGCAGCCGCAGGTCGCGAAGGGCGATTACTGCGGCCTCTACATGCAGACAGTGGAGAATGAACTCAATAAGACGCAGGATCAGCTGACGACCGCGAACAAGGATGCGATGCAGAAGGTCATTGACCAGATGTACGCCGATGGCAAGATCACCCAGACGCAGAAGACCCAGGCCGAGCAAGAGCTTGCCAAGTACGCGTCAGATCCGTGCGCGGCGTTGAAGCAGATGGCGGCGAAGCATCAGAGCGGTCAGGGTGAGGGGACGCAGGGGCAGGCCGTAACAGCGGCGCGGGCGCAGATCGAGGCGGCGACGGCCAAGGCGCTGGGCCTGACTCAGGCGCAGTTGCAGACCGATCTGGCCAAGGGCGAGACAGTCACGCAGCTGATCAAGACGCAAGGCGTCCAGAAGAGCGGTGTGGACGCCGCTTACTTGGGCGCGGTCCAGTCGCTGCTCAAGCAGGCCGTAGCCAGCGGGAACATGACGCAGGCGCAGTCCGACATGGCATACAGCTATCTCAAGAGCGCGGTCGCGCAGGGCCACTATCCACTGCTGGATAAGGGCGGCGCGGGCATGATGGGCTTCCCGGGCGGCCAGTAGCGGTCGCGCGTTGATGATGCGGGGTGGCGGTGATGTCTGAGCCTGTGCTCGACCGCGCGGTCGTGATCGTGCTGGACGGCGTGGGCATTGGCCATGCGCCGGACGCCGCCGCGTATGGCGACGAGGGGGCCGATAGCCTGGGCCATGCGGCGAGCGCTGTTCGCGGGCTGGCGCTGCCGCACCTCGGCGCTCTGGGGTTGGGGCGGCTGGCGGAGATTACAGGGGTCGCTCCAGCCGCGCATCCAGCGGGGGCATATGGGCGGATGATCGAGCGGGCGGTGGGCAAGGATAGCGTATCGGGCCACTGGGAGTTGATGGGCCTCACGCTCACGCGCGCCATGCCGACGTATCCCCATGGCTTCCCGGCTGACCTCGTGGCGCGCTTCGAGGCGGCGATTGGGCGCGGTGTATTGGGCAATGTCGCCGCGTCGGGTGTAGAGATCATCCAGCGGCTGGGTGCGGAGAGCGCGCGAACGGGTAAGCCGATCCTCTACACCTCGGCGGATAGCGTGTTCCAGCTCGCGGCGCATGAGGATGTCATTCCGGTAGAGCGGCTCTACGCGATGTGCGAGGTCGCGCGCGGGCTGCTGACGGGAGAGCACGCGGTCGGGCGGGTGATCGCGCGCCCGTTCGTCGGGACGCCCGGCGCCTACGTTCGCACGGCGCGGCGCAAGGATTTCGCGCTGACGCCACCCGCGCCGACGCTGCTCGACCGGCTTGCCGGAGCGGGTTACGATGTGCTCGGCGTGGGCAAGATCGAGGACCTGTTCGCCGGGCGCGGCCTGACGGAGAGCGTTCACCCCGGCGACAACGCGGGGGCAATGGCCGCCGCGCTGGAGCGGTTGGCGCGGCCGTTCCGCGGGCTGCTGTTCGTCAATCTGGTGGACATGGACCAGCTCTACGGCCACCGGCGCGACCCGCGCGGCTACGCCGCCTCGCTGGCTGCGTTCGACGCCTGGCTGCCAGGCGCGCTGACGCTGCTTGGCCCGCGCGACGCGCTCTTCATCACTGGCGACCATGGCAACGATCCCACCTGGCGCGCCTCAGACCACACACGCGAGATGGCGCCGCTGGTGGTCGTTGGTCCAGGCGTAAGGTCGGCTGACCTCGGTGTACGCCAGACCTTCGCCGACGTTGGCGCGACGCTGGCGGAGCTGTTCGCTATTCCCCCGCTTGGAAATGGGACGAGCTTCGCGCGTGAGTTGGGGGCGGTATGAGACTCACGCGCGCTCAGCGACGCCGAGGCGCTCGCGCAGGAACGTCGCCATGCGGTCGGTGACGAGGTCTGCGCGTTCCAGGTTGGAGAGATGCCCGGCGTCCTCGATGACCTCCAGTTCAGTGTGCGGGATGCGCTCGAAAAGGACACGCGCATCGGCGACCGGGGTGATAGCGTCCTGATCGCCAACGAGGATCAGGGTGGGGCAGGCGATGTCGGGGAGCGTAGGTGTGGCGTCGGGGCGAAGCGCCATGCCGCGTGCGACGGCGGCGAGGCCTGAACTGGTATTGTTCTCCGCCAGCGCGCGGGCCTGCGCGACGATCTCTGGTCGGCGGGTGAGGATGCGGTTGGAGAGCAGCTTGGGGACATCGCGGTCGAAGAGCGCGCCTGGGCCGTTCTGGGTGACGAACTGGGCGGTGGCTTCGCGGCCCGCCTTGCCCTCGGGTGTATCGGCGCTGGCGCGGGTATCGGCGAGGATGAGGCCCGACACCCGCTCAGGATAGCGGCGCATGGCGGCGAGCGCGACATAGCCGCCGAGCGAGAGCCCACCGATGATGGCGGGATAGCCAGGCCGCCCCGCGCCGAGCGCGTCGAGCAGTGCGCGGGCGTCGTCCGCCATGCGCTCGACGGTGATCGGGTCGGCGCTATCACTGGACTCACCGCAGCCGGTAAGGTCGAGCGCGACGACGCGCAGCGCCAGCGAGCGCGCCAGCGCCTCGGCCTGGGCGCGCCACTGGCCCCGGCTGAACGGATAGGCGTGGAGGAGGGCGAGCGTCGCCGCGCCGGCGCCATAGAGGTCATAGCCGACGCGAATTCCGTGCGCCTCGAGAAGCATTGGGGACCTCCTGTAGTGGTTCGGCTAGTGGTTCGGCGCGCAGTGATCAGACAACGCCATCCTCTTGATCACCGCTCTCCCATTCCGCGCGCTCGAAGAGTGGCGGCTGGTAGTATCCGGGCGCGACCATCCGTCCCAGCGCGTCTGGCGAGTCGTCCGCCGCCGTGATGTTATGTAGTCCGACGCCGAGCAGGCGGATGGCGGAGCCTCCCGTGAGCAGTGGCCCGATCTCGGTCGTGAGCAAGTCGAGGGCCGCCGCGGCGATATCATCGCCGCTGGCAGTGGGTGCGCTCAACAAGCGCTGGCGCGTCATGATGCGGAAGTCGGCCCAGCGGACCTTGAGCGTGACGCCACGCCCAACGAGCCGCTGGCGCTCGGTTCGCTCACCAACGAGCCGGGCGAGCCGGGCGACCTGCTCCGAGGCGCGATCGAGGTCGGCGATGTCACGATCGAAGGTATCCTCACACGAGACGCTCTTGGGCGGGCCATAGTCGGCGACGACGGGGCGGTCATCCTGGCCGTGGGCCAGCCGCCAGAGCCAGTCGCCGTTCTTGCCGAACAGCGCGGCTAGCTCTTCCCGCGGTCGCGCCGCCAGATCGCCAATGATGCGCAGGCCCAGCGCTTCCAGCCGTTCTTGCGTATGCGGCCCGACGCCGTTGAGGCGGCCCACGGGCAGCGGATGGAGGAACGCTAGCTCCTCGCCAGGCTTGACGACCAGCAGCCCGTCGGGCTTGGAGAGATCGCTGGCGAGCTTGGCGATGGTCTTGTTGCGGCCTGCGCCAATCGAGATGACCAGGCCGATCTCCTCGCGCACGCGCGCCTTGATCTCCGCGCCGATGGCGAGCGCGGGGCGGCAGCCTGGCGTGCCGGGCTCCAGCTCGCCATAGGCCTCGTCAATCGAGACCTGCTCGCGCACGGCCATGTAGTCGTCCAGGATCGCCATGACGCGCTCGGAAAGCTCACGGTAGCGTGCGAAGCGGGGGCGTAGGAAGACGGCATGCGGACATCGCCGTCGGGCGACCGCCGCGGACTGCGCGCTGTGGACACCGTAGCGGCGGGCGACGTAATTGGCGGTGCTAACGACGCCGCGCCGGTCAGGGTCACCGCCGACAATCACCGGGCGACCGCGCAGGCTGGGGTCGTCCAACTCCTCAACGGCGGCGAAGAAGCAGTCGAGGTCGGCGTGCATGACCCGGCGAATGCCAGACTCTGGTGTGAGCATAGCCATACGCTCCCAGTGCGGCGCGCGGCTAGGAGTCCGCCCGCTTGAGCGCGAGCACCGCGTTGTGACCGCCGAAGCCCATCGAGTTCGAGATGGCGTATTCGATGCTGGCGGCGCGCGCCTGGTTGGGCACGTAGTCCAGATCGCAGTCGGGGTCGGGGGTCTCGTAATTGATCGTCGGCGGCAGCATGCCCTCGCGCAGCGCCAGCGCGGTGAAGATCGCCTCCGCGCCGCCTGCCGCCCCGATCATGTGCCCGGTCATGGACTTGGTGGAGCTCACGGCCAGCTTGTAGGCGTGGTCACTGAAGACGGACTTGATGGCGGCGGTCTCCTCGCGGTCGTTGGGTGGCGTCGAGGTGCCGTGCGCGTTGATGTAGCCGATCTGTTCGGGCTCCAGCTCCGCTTTCTTGAGCGCCCGGCGAATGGCGCGGGCGAGGCCAGTACCCCCTTTGGCGGGATCGGTGATGTGGTGGGCGTCAGAGCTGGAGGCGTAGCCGACGATCTCCGCTAGCGGCGTCGCGCCGCGCGCGAGCGCGCGCTCGCGTTCCTCCAGTACGACGACGCCCGCGCCTTCGCCCATGACGAAGCCGTCGCGCGTCTTGTCGAACGGGCGGCTGGCGCGCTGGGGATCATCGTTGCGCGTGGAGAGCGCGTGCATGCTGTCAAAGGCGGCGACGGCGATTGAGACGATACACGACTCCGTGCCGCCGGCGATCATAGCGACGGCGTCGCCGCGCCGGATGGCTTCCCATGACTCACCGATGGCGTTGGCGCCGGTGGCGCACGCGGAGACGGCGGCGTAATTGAGGCCCCGGGCGCCCAGTTGCATGGAGACCGTGGCGGAGGCCATGTCCGCGGGCATCTCCGGAATGAAGAACGGGCTAACGCGGTCTTCGCGACCGTTCAGGAGCAGATAGAACTGGTCCTGAAGCATCTGGAGCGAGCCGGCTCCTGAGCCAATCAGCACGCCGACGTCGTCGCGGATGGGCGCGATATCGAGGCCGGACTGGGCGACGGCCTGGCGGGCAGCCGCAATGGCGTAGTGTGTGAAGGGCTCGCTCCGGCGCGCGACTTTGCGGTCCATCCAGTTGAGCGGGTCAAATTCCTTGACCTCGGCGGCGAAGCGCACATCATGGTTACTGGCGTCGAATTTCGTGATCGGGCCGGCTCCCGAGACGCCTCGCAGCAGCGCGCTCCAGGTGGAGGCGACATCGTTGCCCAGCGGCGTCACCAGGCCCATGCCCGTAATGACGACCCGTACCGTCATGTCCGTTCCTAACCCTTTCTCACCGGCTCAGCTGTCCGCCCGCCCAAAGCCTCCCACATGGAGGGCGGAGGATGAACCCGCACGGCCCACAGTGTACCCTTAAAGCCGAGTGGCGGTACAGAGCAACCGCGAAGTCTCCGCAAGAACCGCCTCAAGAGACGGCGCGCCACAGACTCTCGGCTGTCAGACAAATGTGGGCGGCGGTTCAGCGGCTCGGCGACCCTTCCGGCCGAGCCGTGGTGGCCGACTGGGCTCGGATGACTATGGCTCAGAAAAAATGCGCGAAAGGATCTACGCGCTCGCTGCATCTCTGTTTATGGAAGGGCCAATCATGCTCCATCACACGTGGTTAGAGGCGCTCCCGCGGAGTGGTTTTCAGGCGTGAAGGGACAGTCAAGCCATGCGTCGGATGGTACAATCAGGCGTCGCTGCCGTAAATGGCGCGCAACTCTATTACGAGATACATGGCGCTGGGCATCCTCTGGTCTTGCTGCATGCTGGCATCGCGGATTGCCGCCAGTGGGACGACCAGATCGAGGCGTATGCGGAACGCTATCTCGTCATCCGCTACGATCAGCGGGGATGGGGACGCTCAAGTGCGCCAGAGGGGCCAGTGGCGTTCCACGAGGACCTCGCTGGGCTGCTGGTGACGCTGGAAATTGATCAGGCGCACGTGCTTGGGGTTTCCATGGGAGGCACGACGGCGATTGATTTCGCGTTGACGCATCCGAAGATGGTGAGCTCGCTGGCGCTGTCTGGCTCGTACCTCAGCAACTTTCCTGTCGAGCGTAGCGCGGACGAAGACGCTGTCTGGCGAGCATTCGACGAAGCGCTCCAACAAGGTGACCTGGATCGCGCCAATATGCTCGAAATAGATCTGAAGCTGGCGGGGATCCATCGCACACCCGATCGTGTCAATCCTGACGCCCGCGCGCGTCTTCTGCATATCCATCGCGCCGCCTTCGACCGGTTGGGTGAGCGGGAGCGCATGCGCCCCTGGCTCAAGCCGGAGCCACCGGCGGCCGGGCGTCTAGGCGAGATTCGAGCTCCTGCGCTCATTATGTATGGCGATTTGGATGTGCCGGCTGTGCATGTCATTGCTGAGAAGTTGGGGCGTGAGCTAGCGGGCGCGCGCTTGGAAGTCCTGCGCGGGACAGCCCACGTGCCGAATGTGGAGCAGCCTGACGAATTCAATCGCCTTACGCTCGCGTTCTGGGACAGCCTCCCGCGCGAATCAGCGGGGCGATAACAGCGCCAGCGAGAGGTTAGATCGGTTGTCAACGCTTACTCACCTGGTCGCCGACCCGCAGGCTGACTCGTGGTCAGCGCTTGATCTGGAGGCACGGCTCCAGCAGGCGCGCCCGCGTCTGTTGCGGCTGACCCGCGCGTTTCGCATTCCCCCAGACGCGGCGGACGACATCGCCCAGGAGACGATCATTCGCGTATGGCGACGACTGGAGCAGTTGCGCTCCGCTGAGCGATTCGACGCCTGGATAGACACCATCTGCCGGCGGCAATGCCAGATGTATTTGCGCCGACGCCAGGCGATTGAGCGCCACCTCGCCGGAAATGCGCCTCCCTGGGAGATGAACGACGCCGGTGAGAGCGATATCAAGGAGGCGCCAGGATCCCTCGCAAGCCCTGAGCAGGAGCCGGAATGGCTGGCCGACCCTCAGGCGGCGGATCCGTGGGAGGTTCTGGAAAGGCGCGAGATGGAGCGCCTGCTCGACCGCGCGCTGGGATATCTGGCTCCTCAGGCGCGCGAGGCGGTGGAGTTGCGCTACCTGCTTGGCCTCTCCTCGTCGGAAGCCGCTGAGGCGCTGCAGGTGAGCGCTCAGGCGCTGGATATGCGTTTGTACCGTGCGCGATCCCAGTTGCGCAAGACGCTGGCTGGTCCGCTGCGTATGGAGGCTGAAGCGTTTGGTCTGGGCAATGACGTGGAGCCTGCCAATCCATTCACAGGCGGAGACGAGGCGGCAGGGTGGCAGACGACGCAAATCACCTGCTTTCTGTGCGGGCGGCGCCGTCTAGTGGGGAGATTCGAATGGAGCGCGGATGGGCGCAAGGAATTGCGTCTGCACTGCCCGACCTGTTCGCGTCAGCACGGCATTGACGTCTTCCGCAGCAAGGGCATTGCTTCATTAGGGAACCTGCGGGCGTTTCGCCCCGCGCTCACGCGGGCTATGCGGGCGATAGAGGAGCGCGCCCGACGGAGTCTGGCTACTGGGAGCGATATCTGCCTGCACTGCGGTCATCCAGTCCGACGCCAGCTCGTCACGCCAGACGCTTTTCCGGTAGCCCTGCCGCAGAGGATGCGGCGGCACTGGTTAGTCGCTCCCTGCGGGCATCAGGGCTGTTCTGGTCTGGGGGCGTGGCCGGCGATGGAAGCGATACTCTGGTCGGATCCAGTAGCGCGCCAGTTCATGGCGAGCCATCGCCGCTGGATACTAGCGCCGGAGGAGGCGATGGACTGGCGTGGCCGATCCGCCATTCGCTGCGGATTGGAGGCTGACGGGGGGAGCGCGCGGCTGACGTTGTTCGTGGATGCGCTTACCTTACGTCCACTCGCCCATCATTAGGCGGCTGATCCACAGGTAGCCTGGATGATGGAATCGGTGCGATTCACCGCCCGGAACGCGCTGGAACGCTGCGGGCCCAATCAGGACTTTGGTGAGGAGGAGAGCCGTGGGTGGCGCTGGCCTGGCTGTCCGAAAGACCGTTGGTGTGCTTCTGAAGCGTTACTGGCTGAATCTGCCTGATTTGCATAGGCGGCACGGGTTGATAGCGGCCATCGTCATTGACAGCCTTGGTACAGGACTGTTTGTGCCGTTCGCGGTCATCTACGCGACCATGGTCGCGCGTATCTCGCTCAGCCTTACTGGCCAAATCCTCTCACTTGCCACCGCGATGGCGCTGCTGGTCGCGCCCATAGCTGGAATCCTGTCGGACCATTGGGGAGCGCGAAGGCTCGTCGTCACCGGTGATCTCCTGCAAGCCACAGGCTTCGCTGGGTATTTGCTGATCTCTCAACCCTGGCAGCTTTTCGTGTGCGCGCTATGTGTGGCGGCTGGTAACCAGATGTTCTGGGCGGCGAATGGAGCGTTTCTGGCGCAGGTCGGGCAGCCAGCCGAGCGCGATCGGTGGTTTGCGTTACAGGGAGCGTGTCGCAGCGCCGGACTCGGTGGGGGAGCGGCGTTGGCGGGAACCGTGGTCGCCGCTGCGGGCGTCGTGGGATATTCCTGGTTGGCGGCGCTCAACGCGCTGAGCTTTGTGGTGGCGGCGGCGCTGATTGCGCGCGTGAAGCTGGACGGCCTTGAACGTGAGCAAGCGCCCGATGAGCCGCAAGCTGGGCTGGAGTCACGCTCGCGCCACTCCATTACCTTCCAGGATGCGAGAGTCTATCGCCTCGTGCTTGAGGATCTGCCGTTTCTGGGTTTTACAGCGACCAATGTGGCGTTCTCGCTGATCGTGCTTTCTTCCACGCTGGCGCTGCCCATCTACATCGTCGGCGTGCTGCGCCAGCCAGCCTGGGTGGTAGGCGTGCTGTTCAGCATGAATGCCGCGCTAGTGGCGCTGGCGCAGATGGCCGTAGTGCGCTGGACTGAGAGGTATCGGCGCACACGCGCGCTAGCTTTCGCCGCTGGCTTATTCGGAATGTCCTTTCTCACGCTCGCGAGCCTGTCATATCTCCCGAAAGCGCTGCCGACGTCGCGCGGATGGGCGCTCGTGGGGCTTATCGCAGCTGTGGGCGTCTATACGCTCGCGGAGCTCGTGATGGCTCCATTGAAGAATGCGCTGGTCGCCGACGCCGCGCCAGACGCGTTGCGTGGACGATACATGGCGTTCTATCACCTGTCCTGGTCAGTGGCGTCAGCGGGCGCTCCGATGTTGCTGATGGGCTTGCTCGCTGAGGGGCCGCTCTGGCTCTGGCTCGCGCTCGCCGCCGTTTCCTATCTGGCGCTGCTGGCGCTTGTACGGCTGGATGCGCTTCTGCCTGAGCGCGCCACGCGACCACGTTCACAGGCTGGCGTCGAGTGAAAGCAGCGGCGTGCGCGAAGCCCCCGGCGCGGCATGGCGCGCCGGGGACTCAAGCTGGTGATCGGGTGTGGCCACGAGCGCGGCTTACCTACCAGTAGCGCTCTTCTTTCCACGGGTCGGCGTGGTTGTGATAGCCTTTGACCTCCCAGAAGCCGGGGCGATCCTTCTCCGTGAACTCCAGCCCGGAGAGCCACTTGGCGCTCTTGTAGGCGTAGAGCTTGGGGACGATGAGCCGCACCGGCCCGCCGTGATCGGGTGAGATCGGCGCGCCTTCGTGGGTGAAGGCGATCAGGGTGTCGTCATCATCCAGAT
>DASTKI010000052.1:0-11308 GCA_035716045.1 Ktedonobacterales bacterium | reverse complement strand
GGCGCGGGCCGCGCGCGTCGGCTGGCGGACGCAGCACAATGGGATCGTCGGGGTTGGCGATGGGTCGGGTCGCGGCGATGGCGCTCTCGTCGCTGGTAATGGAAGCGGTCTCGGGGTACAGCCCGTACGCGATCTGGAGATCACTATCATATGTGTGACGCCTTTCGCCAGCGGTCTCTTTCCTATCGTGCTCGTCGCGATCTGTCCCACTCATCGTTCCACCTCTCGTATGGCGTAGACCGTGTCCCCCTGGACGGCAATCTCGATGATAGGCAGTGGCCGTGTGGGCGGGCCAGCGAGGACATTGCCTGAGAAGGCGTCGAAATAGCCCTCGTGGCAGGGACAATGGAACTGCTGAGTTCCCCGTTGATAGAACACCGCGCACGACAGGTGGGTACAGACATCGCTGTAGGCGACGAGACCTTTGCCGGGCAGATTCACAAGGATTCCCTGGGCGAACTCGTCTGGGTAGTTGAACACCTTCGAGCTATTGACCGCCACTTCGCCGACCCGCGCGATGGGGACAAGGCGCTGCGCGGCAGCGGTGCGAAGCGCCCCCACCGTCGCCAGCCCAGCGCTTGCCAGGAAGAGCGCGCCGGAGCCAGCGACGAGAAACCTGAGCGTATCGCGCCTGGTCACCAGGTCATCAGCGCTCCAGTGATACGGAAACTCTTCGCGCCACTGCTGGCGCGCGCGGGCGCCGATCAGCCGCGTGGGCCGCGTTTCCAGCCGCTCTAATGGCGATACCCGCTGCTCCTCCACCGCGTCGCTGGGAGCTGCGCCCGCCGGAGTCTTGTCTGTGGAATCTGGACTGTTCGCCATGTCTACGCCTCCGCTGCCACTCATGCTGTTCAACTGTTGTCTCATGCGTCATGGGCCAGACGCCGCCTCCGCGCTCGCCTCCCTTATGGAGTGACGGGCTCTGGCTCGCGCGTGGGGTGAGGTTCAGGCTCGGGGACGGGCTTGGTCGGTGGTGGCGGCACGATGCGCGGGGCCCAGGGCTGGGGTGGCGCGATGCGCTCTGGAATGCCGGCGGTCTCCGCCTCGACCCATGGCTCGCTCTGGCCCGCCAGTGTGGGCTCTGGCACATTGGGAATCACGCCGCGGCTTGCCTCCTCCGCGAGCGCCATCAGGTCCAGCGCGTCATCCTGCTCGGTCATGACGATATAGTTGCGCGTTTGCAGGCGCTGCCGTCCGAAGTAGAAGACGTTGACCGGCTTGGCGCCCTGGCGCGTGCGGCCCGCCTGAACGAACTCCTCATACGTGCCGTAGAACAGGGCCTGGGTCGGGCAGACGGATGTGCACATGGGCGGCTTGCCCAGGCTGGTACGGTCGTAGCAGAGGTTGCACTTGCGCATGTAGGAGGCGCTAGTGTCGAACTTCGGCACGCCGAACGGGCAGGCGTAGACGCAATTGCGGATATTGACGCAGCGGGAGTCATCAGCCTGATGCACGACGCCATCGGGGCTGACAAGGATCGCCTGCGCCGGGCAGACCTGTGCGCACGGGGCCAGTGGAACCTCACAATGCATGCAGAGCGTCGGTGAGGTAGCGACGGTATTGCCCCGGTTGACATAGTCAATGTAGATCATGCTCTGGCCCTTGTGCGTGTCGCATTCGCGGCACGCGGACACGCATGACCGGCAGCCGATACAGCGCGAGGGATCTATAAAGATGCGCTTGACAGCCATGCCCGCTCCGTTCTAGTGTTGCGCCCGCCGCACATCGGGCGGCGGCTCCTCCATGCGGTCATCAGGTATGGCTTACGACATCGCAGGCCCCACTTTCGCGCCCGTGCTGGGCATCCCCCGCCGGTGCTCGCGCGCGAGCTCGAGAAGCTGCGGGTCAAAGCTGGCGGCCCAGTCGGGCGCCCGCTCCGCCTTGCGCATGGCCGCCGCGCAGACCTTGTACTCAGGGATTTTGTTCATTGGCTCGAGCACGGGGTTGGTCAGGATATTCGCTGCCTGCCCGCCGCCATAGTGGTACGGGATGAAAATGGTGTCGGGGCGGATCGAGCGCACGACGAGCGCGGGCGCTGTCATCTCCCCGCGGCGCGTGCGCACGGTGACCCACTCGCCGTCGGCGATGCCCAGCGATTGCGCCGTCGTCTCGTGCATCTCGACCCACGGACAGGGCGCCATCTCGAAGAGGAATGGCGTGCGGCGCGTCTGGTTGCCGGAGAGGTAGTGGTAGATGACGCGGCCTGTGGTGAGCACGAGCGGATATTCGTCGTCCGGCTCCTCGGCGGGTGGGATGTAGGTGATGGGATGGACGCGCGCCTTGCCGTCCGGGAATCCGAACCGCTCCTCGTAGAGGCGCGGCGTGCCGGGGTGCTCCTCGGTCGGGCAGGGCCAGAAGACGCCGTTCTGGGCCTCGATCTTCTCGTAGGTGATGCCGTAGTAGTCGGCGATGGAGCCTTTGGTGGCGACGCGGATCTCATCGAAGATGTCGCGTTGCCCGCGGTAGGGGAAGTATTCTCCTTTGCCCAGCCGCCGGGCCAGGTCGCAGACGATCTCCCAATCCAGGCGGGCCTCGCCGGGCGGGTCAACCGCCTTGTTGTACTTGATGACGCGGCCCTCCAGGCTGGTCGTCGTGCCTTCATCCTCGGCCCAGACATTGCCCGGCAGCACGATATCCGCCAGTTGCGCGGTCTCGGAGAGGAAGAAATCGCAGACGATGAAGAGGTCGAGTCCTCGTAGCGCCCGCTCGGCGGTGTGCACATCGGGCAGCGAGACCATGGGGTTCGAGCAGATCATGAAGCAGGCGCGTATCTCGCCACGCTCCATGGCTGGGATCATCAGCGTCGCGGCGTACCCTGCGTGCGGCAGATCGCGCTCCTCGATGCCCCAGACCGAGGCGATGTAGGCCCGGTCGTCGGGGTCTTCGATGCTGCGCTCGCCGGGAAGTTGCGAGGCCTTCTGCCCCATCTCGCGACCGCCCTGGCCGTTGCCCTGGCCGGTCAGCGTCATATACCCCGCGCCCGGACGCCCAAAGTTGCCGGTAGCGAGGGCCAGGTTGGCGGCGGCGACGCCATTATCCACGCCCTTGCTCTGGTGCTCCAGCCCACGCGCGGTGTAGATCAAGGCGGCGTCGGCCTGGCCGTAGAGGCGGGCCGCCGCGATGATCGTCTCGGGCTTCAGGCCGCAGACTTTCGCCACCCGTTCTGGTGTGTATTGGAGCGCGAGGGCTTTGGTTTCCTCCCAGCCAACAACCCGCTCGCGGATGAACTCCTCATCTACCATGCCTTCGTTGATGATGACGTTAAGCATGGCGTTGAGCAGCGCCGAGTCCGTGCCAGAGCGCAGCGGCAGGAAGATGTCGGCGGTGCGCGCGATGGGGGTCTGGCGGGGGTCCGCCACGATCAGCTTGGCGCCGCGGTCACGGGCGCGCCAGAGCCAACTGGTCACGATCGGGAAGCACTCGCCGACGTTCGCGCCAATGACGAAGATCACGTCGGCATGCTCGGAATCGCTGACGGGGTTCGCGGCGCGATCAATGCCAAGCGAGCGCTCATTGGCGCCTGTGGCGGACGACATGCAGAGGCGCCCGTTATAGTCGCAGTGGCGTGTGCCGACGGCGACGCGGGCGAACTTGCCCATCAGGTAGCACTTCTCGTTGGTCATCGAGGAGCCGCTGAAGACGGCGACGGCATCATTGCCATGCGCAGCCTGAATCTCGCGGAAGCGGCGCACGATGGTGTCGAGCGCCTCATCCCAGCTGACGCGCTCCAGCGGGCTGCCTTTGCCGCCGCGCCGCATGAGGGGATGGGTGAGCCGGTCGGGATGATTGACCGTCTGGTATGCGGTCGCGCCCTTAGGGCAGAGCATGCCCTGGTTGAGCGGGAAATCGTAGCGCGGCTCGACGCCGACGACCTTGCCGCCTGCAACCTTCAGATACATCGCGCACTGCACGCCGCAATAGCAGCAGTGGGTAGGGACGTACTGGTCAATCTCTTCGCTGGAGTTCCATTCCGTCGGCTTCCCCTGATAGAAGTCGTAGGTGTCGGATCGTTCTCCCCTACGAGGCTGGAAGATGCGCTTATCAACGGTCATAATGTTCCTCCCTCTCTGCTGGTTAGCCTGCTATAGGAAGCGATTGCCGTTGCGCCCAAGCATGGCCATGTTCGCCTCTCCGCGCATGACGCGTTTGCAGTCCGGACAGAAATCCTGCCACCAGATGGCCTCGTCGCCTGTATGAGTGTTGGCGCCACCTGGCTCGGCAGTGGTGTGAGCGTTGGGTGTCACGAAATAGTCCTGCCCGATGTCGTTGAGGGTTCGCTTCAGGTCGTTGATGAAATGCGCGGGCGCGAATGCCTGCCCACATCGCGGGCAGGCGCGCTGGGGGCTATCATGTCCGGCGCGCCAGTAGAGCTCGATGCCGACGGTCGCCGGCCGCTCGATGATGTGGAAGAACTTGCCGAAGGGGAGCGAGATCAGCCAGAGCACCACCACCGCCTCATGGGTCAGCGAGATGAACCAATAGTAGGCGCCGCCAAAGAAGGCGCTGTCGGCGGTGAGCGCGAGGCCCGTGAACGCGATGGCGAAGAGCAGCGCCAGGGGGACGATGTCGAAGCCGAAGCGCTGGATCGCGATGCTGTAGATGTCGTGGAAACGACGATGGTAGGCCATGACGAGGCCGATGATGAGCAGGAGGGACGTAAAGTCCAGCGCGTGATAGATCAAGAAGCCGAAGACGGAGGTGGGATCGAAGGCGAAGAGCGGGAAGCCGAGCACCCAGATGCGATGCTCAGCGGCGCCTGTCGCGGTGAAGCGCAGCCATCCGAAGGTGAGTGGGAAGGTGATAAGGACGGAGAGCACTACGCCCCAGAAGATGCACAGGTGCGCGATCCAACGATACGCGCTGCGGTGGCGGATAAAGGTCTGGGCCAGCAGGCCGGTGAAGATCGCGGAGGGGACGAGCCCCGCGTAGCGGCGGAAGTTGGTGAATGACAGAAACAACTGCCATCCCCGCTTGAAGTACAGACCTGTCTGCGGGCGCATCAGCCAGAACATGTATTTGTACGTGACTGCCGCGAGCGAGAAGACCGAGGCGACCGCGTAGCCGATGAGGGTCGCATCGAACCATCGGAATCCGCGCGAGCCAAGCCAGATTAGCAGCAGGAGGACCGCGGCCGCGACGATACCGGACACGACCGCGAGTGTCCGCTGGCTGACGCGGGCGCGGTTTGGCTGAAGTTCAGCGCTGGTGGCGGGCGCCACCTCTCCCTGAGGACGCATCGCCATCTGGCTCATCGGGCTTTCCTCCTGGGGTCTAGGCGGTGAGGGGGTACGGTTCGCTGGCGTCGGGCATGCGCCTGCAGGGCCGCTTGCAGCTAGAGTCCTTCATCCTCGCGCACATGAGGGGCCAGAATAGCGCCCCGCGGACTCATCGCTTGCGCGCGGGAGGCGGCGCCATGCGCGATAACCTCATACATCATACAATTTTCTGGTCGCGGCGACAGTCACAATTCGCTCTATATTCATAGGATATATGGGCCAGGCGAGAAAAGCATGCGACAGGCGCCACCTGACGCGGTAGTATAGCGTATTGGGTGTGGCCGCTGGGAACGGCGCTCGCTGGGCGGGACGTAGCACGCGGCGCACATGCGGTAGGGATAGGAGGCGCGCGAGGATGAGAGCGATATACGCTGCCTGGTTGGAGTGGGTGCGCACGCTCTACACCGGGTACTTCGCCTGTGTCATGGCGACGGGCATTGTCTCCGTGGCGCTCTTGCTCAGTGATGTCGTGGCGCTGTCTCGCGCGCTGTGGGTGGTGGGGTTCGTGCTGCTGGCGGGTATGGCGCTTGTCTATGCGGTACGCATCATTCGATACCCCCAGGAGCTCAAGCGTGACCTGAATGATCCAACCACAGCGTTTGGATTCTTCACTTTCATCGCTGCGGTAGGTGTGATGGCGACGCGCTCGGCGCTCAGTGGATGGACGTGGACGCCGGCCGTCTTGACGGGCATAGCGGCGCTCGTCTGGCTGGGACTGACCTACTGGGTCGTCGCGATGCTGATCTTCACGAATGAGAAGCCCGTCGAGCGCGCGATAAACGGCGCCTGGCTGATCGCGATCGTGGCGACGGAATCGCTCGCGATCACCTGGGTCCTGCTGACCTCCTTCCTGCCGGCGCAGCGCGCGACGCTGCAGTTGGTGTCCTATTCCTTCTGGACGTTTGGCGTGCTGCTGTATCTGATTTTCATCGCGCTCATCATGTACCGCTTCTTCTTCTTTCGTGTGCTGCCAGGCGATCTGAAGCCGCCGTACTGGATCAATATGGGCGCGATGGCGATCACCACGGTAGCGGGCGTGCGCCTGCTCGATGCCGCCTCGCCTTCGCCCTTCCTGTTGTCAGTACGGCCATATATCCAGGGCTTTACCGTCATGATGTGGGCTTGGGGAACGTGGTGGATTCCCCTGCTGCTGATTATTGGCGTCTGGAAGTACGGGGTCGAGCGCGAGCCAATCCGCTACGATCCAGCGCTGTGGAGCATCGTCTTCCCGCTGGGGATGTATTCCACGTCACTGCAACTGCTGACCCATATTCCTGGGCTGGAGTTCCTCGTGGTCACGGGGCCGGCCAGCGCGTGGATCGCGTTCGCCGCCTGGGCGCTCGTTGCCGCGGGATGGATATGGTCGGCCATCACAGGCGCGCGGCGCGCCCTGAGTAAGGGCGTCCAGCCCAGTCAACTAGCCGAAGCGCGGGCGGCGGAGCCGGCGGAGCCGTTAGAGCGAGAGGATGCGGGTGTTGGTGAGGTAGGGTGAGCTGAAGCGTGTCATCTCACCAGCGGCGCCGCCAGGGGTGAGGAACAGGCGCGCGGAGAGCGGCTTGCGCAGGCGCCAGGCGAGGGTGGCGACATCGGCCAGCAGACGCGCGACCGCATCGAGCGGGGCGTCACCGGGGAGCGGTATGGTGTCGAGGCCGGTCCCGCAGACGGCGGAGTAGGCCAGCAGCGAAGTGACGGTGGCGCGCCCTTCGGCGACGCGCTCGCCCAGCAGCGCATCCTCCAGTACGGGCAGCATGAGGCCATTGTAGCCAGCCGCGGGGCCCACCTCCCCAGCGGCGGCCTTGACGGCGGCGGTAATCACGCCAGATAGAGCGAGCGTCCCGCTGGAGCCGAAGAGGCCGAGACCAGCGCGCTCCATCGCCGCCGCGATGCTCTCAGCGCCCATTGGCGCGGGCGAGAGATCAACGCCGCCATAGGTGAACCCCGCCTCTTGCGCCAGCTCGCGCACCAGCCGCGTTACGGGCTGGGCATGCTCGGCCAGCGCATGGCGGACAGCTTCACCCATCGCGCCCATGCGGGCGAGGTTGTCCTCTGAGCTGCCCGGGGTGACGACTGAGGCCAGGGCGTCGCCGACGACGTTGGCGCACTGCAAGCCGACCGAGACGCTCCAGCCGCGCCCGCGCGCGTAGGCTTGAGGAAAGAAAGGACCGCCCGGCTCACACATCGCCAGCATGGCGAAGCGGAAGTTGGCCGCGCCCGCGCTGGCATCGGCCAGGCGGCGCATGACGTCCGCCGTGGCGAGCGCGGCTTCATAGCGCGGGGCGTCGCCGCCGTAGGCGAGTTGCACTGTCGCGTTGAGGGCGGGATGGTCGGCGAGGATGCCGGCGAGCGCGGCGATCCGGTCGAGCGGGAAAGCGGGCTGGTGAGCAGGCGCGGGGCCGAGCGAGAGGTAGCCGATGCCCTCGGCGTCACAGAGCGCGCTCAGGTCGCGCGCATAGGCGCTCAACTCAGCGGCGTCGTATGTTTCCAGGTCTTGCAGGGCTGGACGGGTAGCGATACGAGTGGTCTGGACGGTATGACCCTCCGCTTCCGCTCTGGCCTGAGCCGACCGCAGGAACGACGCGGAGCGAGTAAGTGACTCGCCTCGCAGGGGGTGCGGCTCGCCCAGAGACAGGGTAATCGCGCGGATGGTCGCCATTCAGATCGCTCCTCTCGGCGCTAAAGCGCAGGGCTGTTCAGCTCAATTCAGCTTGGCGTGGACCTCACGGATGGACTGGATACGACGGAGCAGGCGCCCGCCCTCCGGAGCGTCGGGGGTATGCTCCAGATAGGCGGTGATGTCGGCGGCGGCCAGCAGCGACTCGCCCATCGCCAGACGCAATAGCCCGCGATCGCGCAGCTCCTCCGGGAGGTCGGGCCGCAGAGCGGTCAGGCGGTCCGCGGTCTCCAGCGCGTCGGCGGTCTCCCCGCGCATGAGGTACACCTGCTTGAGGTTGCGCAGCATCCGGGTGAGGATCTCGCGGGCATCGAGCGCGCGCGACCACGCAGGGTCGAAGGTGGCTCGCGCTGGCGCGCCGATGAGCCGCAGGATACGCTGGCGCATGGCAAGCTCATCGAGGAGCTCGCCGCGCTGGAAGGCGTCCACATAGATCGAGCCGCCCGCATCATCGGGGAGTGGCCAGCGCGCCATGAAGTGGGCGGGTAGGCCGACGCCTTCCAAAGGGGCGCCGAGGCGACGGGCGACCTCCAGATAGATGACGCTCAGCGTGATGGGTAGGCCCTCGCGACGCTCCAAGACCTCGTTGAGGAAGCTGTTGCGCGGATGGTAGTAGTCGTCGTTGGAGCCGTGGAAGCCGTGGCGGGCGATAAGGATTTCGTTGATCGCTTCGAGCACGCGCAGGGCGGACGTGCGGCGCGCCACCTGATGGGAGCGCAGCAGGCGGGTGGATGGCCCTAGCGAAGCCCACACCTCGGCGGCCAGAGCGTCGAGCTGGCGGATTGCGCGGCGGTGGTCGAGATTGGGGTGGCCGATCTCGGCGATGAGCAGCGCGCCCTCGTCCAGCCGCTGTGTCTCAGGCGGACTGGCGGCCCAGACGCTGAAACGCACAGTGGCAGTCAGTGACTGCACGGCCGTATGTCCTTTCCCTGCGATGACGCCGCGCGCCTGGCGGCAGGCAGCGCGCGAGTTGGTAGCGTATCTGAGCCACAGTGTACCCCACAGAACCATAGAAACTGGCGCCTCGCTCGCGGGAATGGTGTTTCCGTGACGATGTAAGACGGCCACTGGTAAGGCCAGTATGGACGGCGGACAGGAGAAGCGTGAGATGGCCAGGAGTGAGCGGAATGCGCCCGTTGTGGCGGAAGATGAGGAGCTGGCGGCGGAGAGCGCTGGCGGCGCGCGGGCGCGCTGGCTGACTGGGACTGGCGCGGCGTTGGCGGCGCTGGTGGCCGCGCCAGTGGCGGGGGCGCTGGCCTGGAGCCGCTGGGGAGTGGATCATGACCTCTATCTGGCAGCGGCGATTGATGCCGAGCGGCGCGCGCTACAGAGCCCGATCGCTGGCCGTGTGGCGTACTATGCGGATGATGCCGGTGGCGAGCGGCCGCTGGTGTTGGTTCATAGCGTGAACGCGGCCGCGTCCGCGTACGAGATGCGCCCGGTGTTCGAATTCTTCCGCGGTCGCAGGCCGGTTTACGCGCTCGATCTGCCAGGCTTCGGCTTCTCCGAGCGAACGAACCGGACGTATACTCCAGAGTTGTTCACGGCAGCAGTGATTGATCTGCTCTGGGAGATCAGCGCCGGGACGCGCGGCGGGGCCGATGTGGTGGCGCTGTCGCTGGGGAGCGAGTTCGCGGCGCGGGCGGCGATCGAGCGGCCAGAGCTCATCCACTCACTGACGGTGATCTCGCCAACCGGGATGGCCTCGCGGATGGAGGCGGGTCAGCGCGGCCAAGGGGTATTCCGGGCGTTGGCCTTCCCACTCTGGGCGCAGGCGATCTATGACCTGCTGGTGACGCGCGCCAGCCTGCGCTACTTCCTCTCGCGCAGCTTTACGCGGGAGCCGGATGCGGGGATGGTGGAATACGCCTACGCAACATCACACCAGCCAGGCGCGCGCTACGCGCCGCTGTATTTCGTCTCTGGGCGGCTGTTCACGCCGAACGCGATTGATCGGCTGTACATGCGGGTGATGCAGCCAGCGCTGGTGATCCACGACCGTGATGGCTACACGCGCTTCGACGCCCTGCCGCAATTGCTTGAGGAGCGCTCGAACTGGAGCGCGAAGCGGATCACGCCAACGCGCGGACTGCCACACTTCGAGCGGCTGGGAGATACAGCCCGCGCGCTGTCCACCTTCTGGAGCGAGGCGATGGTGGCGCAGGCATGAGCGGAGACGCGGCGCTGGACAGTGGCTAGCCTGCGGCCAGTCCCAGGCGGGCGAGCAGCGCGTCCGCGTAGGCGGGGAGGTAGGCGATGGGCAGGCGCTGGCGGGGGCCATGCGAGTCGGAGCCAGCCGAGATGAGCAGGTCGTGACGGCGTGCGAGGGCTGTGTATGCGGCGACCTGTTCATCGCTGTGCGTTGGGTAATGGGCCTCGACGCCATCCAGCGAGACATCGCGCAGTATCGCCTCAATCTCCTCGGGGTCGAAGCGGTGGATCTCGCCTTCGCCCCGACCTGGGTGCGCCAGCAGGCATAGCGCGCCGCTGGCATGCGCGGCTTCGACGACCTCGGCAAGTGGCGCGGTCGCCTGGCGATAGCCAGCCTCGATCACGAGCGCCATAGCCTCGGCTGGCGTGGCGACGTGCCCGCTCTCCAACAGTAGCCGCGCCACATCTCTTGCGCGAATAGGTCGGCCCCCCTGGGCCGCGAGAATCTCGCCCTGACGTGGGAAGTCATAGCCCCGCTGGCGGATGGCGCGGTAAATCATCGTGGTATTGACCAGCATCGCGGCGCGTATCCGCTCCACCACGCGCCGCAGCGCGTCGCCGGAGAAGCCGGTGGCGGGAGGCGCGTAGCAGAGGATGTGCGCCGCCGTCTCCCGCCAGCGCGCCGTGACCTCGGTTCCCGGGATGACGATGATTCCCCGCTCGGCCCCTAACGCCAGGACTTCTGGCAGGTGATCGAGTTGGTCGTGATCCATAACGGCGGCGATGGCGACGTCGCGCTCCATAAGCTGGTCGAAGAGAGCGCGTGGGGCCCAGTGTCCATCGCTGTAGGTGGTGTGTAGATGCAGATCAATCAGGGCGCTCACGGCCTATCCCCCGATTCAGCGCTCGCGCCGAGGACGCTCTGATAGACATGGTAGATATTATGGGCGGCGGCGGCGTTGGTGAACATCCGCAGCGCCCGCTCGCGGCCCGCCTGGGCACAGGCGCCGCGCATTTGGTGGTCGTCGCCCAGCCGCAGCAGCGCGGCGCGCAGCGCGTTTACATCTCCCTCAGGCGTGATGACGCCGCTGTCGCCGATCACGCGCGGGATCTCGCCGGAGTTGGAGCCGACGACTGGGGTCCCGCAGGCCATCGCCTCGATCAGCACCCGCCCGAATTGCTCCATCCAGTTGGGCTGCGTCATCGAGGG
>DASTKI010000051.1:0-11529 GCA_035716045.1 Ktedonobacterales bacterium | reverse complement strand
CGCATCCCGCGGGAAGAGGGGGAGCGACTGAGCGCTATGCGCCAGCCTTGCCGCGCAGGAACTCGGCCCAGGTCTGCTGGCCGCACGTCGCCGGGGCGCCCTCGGGAACCAGGTTGACGCCGGTGCGGAAGACGCTGGCGGGCGCGCCCTCCGGTGGGGCCGTCTCGACGGTCGCCGCGCGGCCCTTCGCCGCCAGATAGGCTTGCGCCATCTCCATGATGGTCAGCGTCTGGGGGCCGCGCATCGGGAGCGCGTAGCAGGATGGGCCAGCATCCGCCAGTTCGATGAGCCGCGCCGCCACCTCGTGGCGCGCCACCGACTGGAAGCGCATACCGGGCGGGACCGTGAGACGCGCAGAGCCATCATCCCAGTTCCGCAGCAGCCCATGAACGAGGTGGTGGAACTGAGTGGCGCGCAGCGTCGTCCATGGCGTTTCGCCCGCCTCGAAGATGCGCTCGGCCTCGCGCTTGGCCGCGTAGTAGGGGTACTCGCTGCGGTCTACGCCGACGATGGAGATATAGATCAGGTGGGCGACCCCGGCGGCCTTCGCCATGCGCGTGAGGTGATGCGCGCCCTGGATCTCGGTGGCGAAGTCGGGCTCGCGCGCGTTGCTGGCGCAGTGGATAACGATCGCGACGCCACTGAGCGCGGCCTCCAGGCCCTCGCTCGTGCGCAGATCGCCGCACGCTAGCTCGGCGCCATCCGGCGCTGCGGCGTCCGCCCGGTGAGTGAGGATGCGCGGCGTCTGGCCGCGCGCGAGCAGGGCGCGCACGACATCACTGCCGAGTCCACTGGCGCCGCCGGTCACGAGTGTCATCGCCATGGTTTATGTCTCCACCCGATTAGCTTTCAAGCGGTATCTTTGGAATTGTAGCATCCGCCGGGGCGGCTTGGCGCTCCTCGGGTGGCGGCCGATGGCGGAAGAAGAGGTAGAACAGCGTGGCGTTGATTCCCTGCAATAGCGCGCCAACTTCGAACGGCAGCGATAGCGACACCTCATCGAACAGGTAGCCCGCCGCGATGGGACTGACCGCCGACGTAACCTGCATCGGCAAGCTGGAGAGCGCGCCCGCCGTGCCGCGCTCGCTGGGCAGAATGACGCCCATCACATAGGACTGGCGCAGCGGCAGCGCCACGCGCTGGGCCATCATCCGCACGAGATAGACGGCGCCCGCCAGCCAGAAGGTGGGCGCCAGCACCATCGGAATGATGAGGAGCGCCTGGAGCAACCGCCCCCAGAAGATGGCGTTGACCAGCCCCAGCCGCGCGGCGAAGCGCGCCGCCATCAGGTTCGCCACCAGCCCCGCCAGATTGATGATCGCGAACAGCGCGCCCACCATTCCCGGTGTCGCGCCGTAGCGGCGGTAGAGCCAGTAGGTGATGAACGGCCCGAAGAAGCCGACCGCGAGCCCGTTGACGCTATTGGTGGCCCACAGCCGCAGCAGGATGCGCCACGTTCCAGCGGAGAGATGGGGCCTGAGGAGCGATTCCCGCTTGCCGTCCGTTCGCATGGGCGCTGGGCCGCGAGGCGGCTCTTTGATGGGCAGGACGATCAGGCCAGCCAGCGCCGCTCCCACCGCCGCCGCCAGGAACGCCGGGCGATAGTCCGCGACGATCTGGGCGATGGAGGCGCCCGCCGCCGGTGTCACCGCCAGCGCCGCCAGCGGCCCGCCGATCAGCGCGCCCAGCGATGAGGCGAACGCCACGCGCCCGAAAAGGTCCGTGCGCCAGCGCGGGGGAACGGCGTCCGCCAGGAGCGCCTGCTCCGCTGGCTGGTATGGACCAATCATCCCCGTCCCCGCGCCCGCGCCACGCCCGAAGGAGCCGAGCGCCGCCGCGATCACCAGGACGGCGGTAGTGGATGAGAAGGCGAACGTCACGGCGGCCAGCGAGGCCAGCAACGGTATGACCACCAAGAACACCTTGCGCCCCACCCGGTCGGAGAGCGCGCCGATCAGCGCCGAGAGCGCGGCGGAGGTCAGCGCGACGGCGGTGAAGGTTAGCCCCAGCGCGACGCCGCTGAAACCGATCAGCGCGAGGTAGATCGGGGTGATGATGCCCGCCAGCGCCCGGCAGACGCTCATCGCGGCCCGCGCGGCGATGATGAGGCCCATGTCGCGCGTGATCCACTCTGGCGCGACACGCCGCCACAAGCGGGTGCGGGCGGCGCCGAATGCGGGGAATGGCGCGCTCCGGTCTGGCTCGCTGGGGGAGGCGGGCGGCGTCTGTGGCGGGGCGTCTCGTGACATCGTGCGGCGCTCTCCTTCGCGGGAATGCGAAACGCCCGGCAAGAGCGCCCACATCATGCGTATGACATGGTAGAGTGTAAGAATAGTTGACTAGGTTAGTCAATAGCGCGGTTGATCGCGCGCCGCACGTGGCGCTGGGTTGCTATGGGAGGGCGCTATGGATGGGGAGCTATATGGTGAGGCGCTGGAGGCTGGGAGGCAGGGCGCGCCGGATGATAGCGCGCGGATCGCGCATGCGCTCGACCGGCTCTATACCCGGCTTGGCCGGCAGTATGGGCCGCTCTCCCGGCCACTGCGGCGCGCGCTGCGGCTGCTGGTTGGGCGCGAGGAGCGCGGCGAGGCGAGCCGTGTGGGCGATCTGGCGACCGGGCTGGAATTGACCACTGCTGGGGCCACGCGCCTGCTCGACCGGCTGGAAGAGCTAGGATACGCCGAGCGCTACCGCGCGCCGGGTCAGGACCAGCGCCAGGTCGCCGTGCGCCTGACCTCCGCCGGCCGCGCCGCGCTGGCGGAGGCCGACGCCGCCTATGTCGAGCGCGCGCGCGCAATCCTCGCGCCGCTCACCCCCGCTGAGCGCTCCACCCTCGCCACCCTGCTGGAGCGACTGGCAGGCGGCGCCAGCCCGCTTTCCTGACGGGCGCCTATCCGTCCCGCTGGCGCTCGATCTACCCCATTCGCGCCCACCAGCGCCCGTACCTCAATGACCGCTTATGGCCGCTGACGCCATGGGCGTCTGCAGCGCCCAGTTCGGGCTCGCCATGGCGCCGTCCGCCGCGCGAGCCCGGCGGCCTGAGCCACTACACCTAATGGTCTATGGCGTGTCTGGGACAC
This sequence comes from Ktedonobacterales bacterium, assembly GCA_035716045.1. Taxonomy (GTDB): domain Bacteria; phylum Chloroflexota; class Ktedonobacteria; order Ktedonobacterales; family JADMIN01; genus JAKAIY01. Next base: position 8,449 of record DASTKI010000051.1, on the reverse strand, counting down.
ACAGGATAGCGTGCGCGTGACAGCCCGGGAGTCTCTCTCCGTCCTGCGGCAAGAGGGGCCCGTACGAGGGAGGTCCCTATGAAGGCGCCCGCTCAGAACTACATTACACTCGTCGAAGTGCTGGAGATGCTCTGCCCGTACGAGGAGTTTGTCAGCGTGGTTGACGCGGCTGTGCGGCGGCTGGAGCGCGAAGGGGTGCGGGAGCTGGTCCGTATCCAGTTCTACGCCCACCCGGAATCAACGGAAGTGGGCGCTTTACTCACCTTCTCTGACCCCGCCCGGATCATCGATCACATCAATCTGATCGGACAGTGGGACGAGTTCAAGCGTTTCATAGGCGCGGCCAAGCCGCTTGATGTTCGTATCTACGGTCGGATGAGTCCAGAGGCTGAGGCCTGGGTGCGCCAGTTCGGCGTCGTCAGCAAGACCTTTGAGCACTACGTCGCTGGCTTCGCCCGTTAGCGCCACCGTCACGCCAGACGCCGGTCTCAACACCACACGCCCGCGTCGCTTGCCGCTGCTGTCATCGCCACACGAACCCGCCCTAACCACACCTCGCCCTCCCCGAAGGCGGGAGCAGCCTTCCTGCGCCCCATCCCTCACGCCGCATCCCCACTGCGAGGAGCGAAGCGCCACATCGCACGCTCATCGCTTGTACCGTGCCTTCCCCTCCGTGGAGGCGAAGCCGGATGGAGCCGCGCCACTGCTCCGGCGCCCTCTTGCGTGTATACGTATACATATGTTATAGTCGTCACAGACCGGCGCGAACGGCCGCGCGCCGCGTCACAACCTGCTCGATCCGTTCCTCGATCCGTTCGCGAACGGAGCGCCGATTTTCAGTAAGATATGATGGAGGCCGCGCATGTCTTCTCCACCCGTGTTTCCCACTGATCCACCACATCCAGAGGTAAGCCCTATGCCCAACAAGACCATCTACGTCGCCGACAGCGACCTGCCCGTCTTCGAGCGCGCGCAGGAGCTGGCGGGCGAGAACCTCTCCGCCACCATCGCCGAGGCCCTGCGCCGCTTTGTCGAGGCGGAGGAGGCCCGCTCGCGCGGCTTCGATGAGGTCCGGCTCAAAGTCGGCGCGCACAAGTCGTATAGCGTCAAGCGCTTCAATGGGCGCGAGCTGGCCCGCCGCCGCACCCGCGACGAGGAGAGCCACCGCGTCACCACCCAGATCGTGTTCCAGACGGCCAGGGGCCGCTATGCGCTCTATACGCGCGTCTCGCCAGACTGGACGAGCTGGACGTGGGGCTGGGGCGGCGATTGGGATGTGGACGTGGATGTAGACCCTTCGCGCGGAAGCCGCTGGCGGGTGCGCAAGGGGCGCGACCGCTTCACCGGCGGCATGACCTGGAGCGGGCAGGACTGGTCCGCCTGGATCGAGGGCGACGAGCGCCGCCTTGATGTCTATGAGTCGCTCGACGAGTTGAAGCCGCACATCGCCGACGAGCTGTTCAGCGCCGTGACGCAAGCCATGCGCGGCGAGCAAGACGAGTTCCTCGACATCTAGCAGACATCTAGCAAGAATCACGGCTGAGGCCCATATCTGATGGCCTAGGGATGCGAGACCTGTCGCCCGCAGGCGAAGCGTCATTCACGGCTTGGCGCTACGCCTGCTGGACGGCATACTGCCTGCGAGCGTGTGCGCTCGCCCTGGGGCGTCATGGCGCGGTGTTCGACTCCTGAAAGCCTCCCGGCTGTAGCCGTGGGAAGTTGTCACACGGCGTACGTCTCTTTTAGCCAGTCACTGTTCAGTTTCACTTGACCGTCTTCCCATTTCAGCCAGGGATGGATGTCCACGGGGAACTCTGGCTTCAGAATCACCGCCGCAAAATTGTTACTCAGTCCGGGAATCAGCCGGCTGAGCAGCGTCAGGATTGGAAGAGCCACGACTACCGCAATGAAGTAGAGTTTGTTCCTGCGATTTCGCAGTTGATACCAGGGAATCCGTAGCTTCCGAATGAATTGAAAGCGATGTCTGCCGTACGGCGCGAAACAGTTCACAACATTCTCAATCTCCGATTCGCTCAGACGGTAAATGTAGTTGGGAATGGCGGTATTGTTTACTCCACCGAATTGGAAACCATTGGAGGCCACGGCGGCTAACTCATACTTCTGGCCGAAATTCAGCCGCGCGCCGATGCGGGTAAACACGCTGTCGTATGGCTCGAACAGCAATACACCCTTGCGCGCTACGCGATAGAGCTCGAGCAGACCGCGATGTGGCGAGGAACAGTGATGTAGTCCAGAATGGACAACCGCGAAGTCGAATGAGTTGTCCTCGAAACTCAGTCGCTCGACATCCTGGAAGCTCCATGCGAATGGGGGAAACTCGTCGCCATTCAGGCGTGTGTCGAGATTGGAGATCACCACATACGCGAATCCGGCGTTCATGAACACATCCTTATCGGTCGCGCCGCCACAGGCGACCAGGATGCGCATGGTCACATCGAGAACTCCCTCCTTCACGAGGGAGCGCAACACGTCCAAATAGAAGTCGGCGTTCTTCTCATCAACCACTGCTTCCCCCTCGTACACTCCACTCTTCCAACGGACGCGGGCTGGTGGCTGAAGCCACGCCTAGAGGCATGCGCCACAAAGCCCACCGGCGCGGGCTGGGGTGCGGCCACACGTCCACAATCCACCCCGATTTGATATCACACGACGTTGACGAAGCGGGCGAGCAACATGACGATGACGACCATCGAGATGACGGCCTCGACCATCATCAGCGCCTTGGCGCGGCGCGAGAGGGGCAGGGTGTCGGCGGGGCTGAGCGCGGTCGCTGTGCAGAAGGCGAGGAAGAGGTAGTCCACGAAGCCGGGGCGCCAGCCGCGCGTATTGCCGTCCTCCTGCTGGGGAAACTGGAAGTCGGCGGCCTGGTGGCCGGTGTGGTGGCGCGAGACGGGGCCATCTCCATCAGTCTCCCAGTACCACGTAGCGAAGATCAGCACATTGGCGACCCAGAGCAGAATGCCGGAGATGAGCAGGAGTCGTGGCGAAAGGTTGGGATCGGCCAGCTTCAGCACGAGCTTCCCCAGCGAGAGCGCCAGCTCCAACGTCAGCGTCACGAGCAGCGCATAGACGAAGCCGCGCGCCACCCGCCGGGGCAGATGATAGTTCGCGATGCGCTCCAGAGCGGGCGGCGTCAGCAGCGCGACCTCGATCACCAGCAGCAGCCAGCGCGGCCCGACCAGCAGCGCGTCTGGCAACTGCAGGAAGAGCGCGCCGATGAGCAGCGCGGCCACCGTCGCCAGGCTGAACTGCCACACGTCCACGACGTGCGGACCAGTCTCCCGCCCCTGGGTCGGCTCCCGCCCCTCCCGCGCCGCCTGCTCCTGCTCCTGCTCCGCGGGCTTACCCGCCGTCTTCGCCATCGCCCAGCTCGTTCCCCATCATACTCGTGTTGACCCAAGCCGGAGAGCGGCGCAGCCGCCCTCTATCGACGTCTATCGTCCGACACTGCGCCCGGCCTGTCAACTGATCAACCGGCCTGCTTCTCAAGGTCAGAGAACGGGCCGGCCGCCCCTGGGGGTGTGCGCCTCAGCGCTGGGCCAGGTTGAGCTCCGCGAGCGCCGCCCGTGGATCGGGCGCCGTGATGACGTAGACGATGAGGTCAGCTGGAAGCCCTGATGCGGCAGGCCATGCGACGGGCGTTCCCTGGCGATAGTAGAGAATCGCCTCCGCCACACGGCGGACAGCCTCACGCTCGCGCCGCAGCTCGAATTCGTTCTTCGCCAGTGTGCGTAGCCGCCTGGCGTAGCTGGTGAGCGCAATCGCGACTCGCCGCAGGTCTGGGTTCGCAATCGGGCCGACCTGAGCGCCGAGATTGTCGCTCGACCAGGCGTCTATGACGCGAATCAGTTCGCGCGCGTCATGCTCGAGCGTCTCGCGCGCGCTGATCTCGGAGGTCTGCGAGAGCATCGCGTTGAGCTTGGCGAACTCGGCGTGCGCGGTGGCGCGCTGCATGCCACTCGTCCAGATGTACGCGACGATCGTGACGATGATGAGTGTAGCTCCCGGCCAGACATAGACGTTGGTGAATTGCGACGTGGACATGCTCTCGATGCGGACGGATTCCGGCCAGACGGCCAGCGCCGACCAGCCCATCAGCAGCAGACTGGCGGCCAGTGTGACGAAGAGCGCATCCGCCGGCGCCAGGGTGGCGGCCAGCAAGATGGGATAAAGCAGCACATAGAACGCGGCGGAGCGCTCGAGCGCGCCATTGGTCGCGCTCAGCTGAATCGCGACGAAGCCGGTGAAGATGAGCGCGATGAGGACGATTGCAGCGGCTGTGACCCATCCTCTGCGTATCAGCCATCCAACACTCGCGAGGGTCAGATAGCCAGTGGAGATCACGAGAATGGTGGCTCGCGGGTCTTGCGGATAGAGCACAATGTTGATGGGAGTCAGGAGCACCCACAGGAGGACGAGGCCAAAGAGCAGCGCGGCGGCGAGCGAGCGCCTGCGGTCGAGCGCCCACCCCGCTGGCGACTCCCTGTCGCGACCAGAGAGCGGTGGAGTGGCGAAGCGCAGCCATACATTCCAGAGCCGCTGGAGCGCGGTTCCTGGCTCGCCCGCCTCAGCGTCGCTGAAGCCCACGCGCCGGGCCAGGAGAGGGCTGAAGCTCAGCGAACGCTTTGCCTGCGGCTCTGTGAATTCTTCGAGCGGCGGCCAGGCGCCTGGGTCGTCATCCTGGTCCTGTGGCTGTGGGGAGATTCGCATTCCATTGTCCTCCATACTTTGGTCCTCCATACTCTGGTCCTCCACACTCTTCCTGCGAGCGCCCATCGCGCAATCATCACGCTCCGCGTCGTCATGGCAGCCAGCGGCGGATTGGCGCGATACGCGCCAGGACTGGATGCGCTGGATGCGCGCAATGCGTGTATCCCACGTGTCGCGCTCGCTCACCTGGGTGATTGGGGCTGATGTCCTGTCAAGCCCCCGTAGATGGCAATCGCGCCAACGCCCCATTCCCGCTGACGTATTCCTGACCTTCCGACGCCACGCGCGCGAATGGCGCCCCGTTGTCTAGCGGCCGCCCTTGGCCAACACTGGACTGCTACACGCCGCTTCCCGATTTCCATCGCCATATGGCCCCCATGGCCAATCTTCGCCAGCCGGGACGCGGGATTGCCTGCCCGCTATTATATCATGCGCTCAACCGGCTGGCCGCTCTCCGGCGTAGGGGCGCCGGGGCATTTGGAACGAGGGGAGCCCGCGCTTGCCTACGAGCTGGACGCGCGCCATCGCCATCGGCAACCGCATTCGCCTGTGCGCGAGCGAGACGGCGTATGGCGCCGAGTTGGAGCGCATCGTGGGGCTAGCGGCGCCACATCTGGCGCCCGACCGGCCCAATCTGATCTGTCTGACGGAGGCGCTCGGCCTACCCGCCGCGCTCACCGGCCCGCGCGCCGCGCTCGCCCGCCGCGCTCGAACCGCCGAGGCGGCCCTGACACTGCTGGCGCTGGCCCACCAGCGGGAGCTGGCCGCCGCGCGCCACCGCTGGCCGGGAATCTCGCTGGCGCGGGCGCTGCTGCTAGCACGGGCGGACGCGCTCTATCGCCCCTTCGCGCGGACGCTCTCGCGGCTGGCGCGGCGCTATCGGGCGCACATCGTCGCCACGACGTTCGCGCCGCGCCTGGCGGAGCCGCTACCGCTGGAGGAGGGCGCGCCCGGCAGGGTCGAGCCCGCCGGGCCGGAGGTCTACAACGCGGCGCTGGTCTTTGGGCCGGATGGCGCGCTGCTGAGCCGGGTGGACAAGGTGTATCTCACCTCCAGCGAGCTGACGAGTCTCGATCTCTCGCCCGCGCCGCTGGCGGATGTGGCGGTGATCGCGACGGAGGCCGGGCGCCTGGGCGTCGCCATCAGCCTCGACGCTTTCACTCCCACCTATCTGCGGCGGCTGGATGACCTGGGCGCGCGGATCGTCGTCCAGCCGGACGCCAACGACCAGCCGTGGGCCGCGCCGTCCGCCCTATGCGAGTGGCAGCCGCGCGAGTGGATGGACTCGACCCTCGGCTCGATCCAGCCGAGCTATCCCAATCTGCGCTATAACATCTGCGCCATGCAGACCGGCCCGCTGTTCGATATTATCTTCGATGGGCAGTCCAGCGTCACGGCGCGCGACGCGCCGCCGCCCAGCGGGCCGGGCGGGCGCTATGTCGCGGTGGATGAGTGCCGCCACAGCCATACGGGCGAGCGCTTCCAGGGCGGATTCCTGGCGCTTGCGCCGTGGGTCGCGCCCGACCCGGTGGTGGCCGAGCCGTGGCTGACGCTGGAGCAGCGCCGCGCGCGGCTGGCGACCATCGCGCGCGGCCTGCGTCCCGAAGACTACCGCGAGTCGGTCATCTGGGCCGATCTCGCCATGGACGAATAGAGCCGCCTGACATGAGAGGAGCGCCACGATGTCCAGCGAATCCGGCCAGCCTGAAGGCGTCGCGCATCTGAGCGACGTGTTTGCGGGGTGGGATGCGTATCAACGACTGCTGGTCGAGGCGCTCGCGCCGCTGACGCCCGATCAGCTTGCCCTGCGCGCGGCGCCCAGCCTGCGCAGCGTCGGTGAGATCGCGGGGCACATCGTCGCTACTCGGGTCTGGTGGTTCCAGAACTGGATGGGCGAAGGCGACGACAGCCTGGTACCAATGCTCACCTGGGACGATGCGGACAACCCACCCACGCTCAATGCCGCGGAGCTGGAGCTCGGCCTGGAGCGCACCTGGCACATGATCGCCAGCGGGCTTAGCCGCTGGACCACCGCCGACCTCGGCGCGGAGTTTGAGCGGGAGAGCAAGCGCCACACCCGCCAGTGGGTCATCTGGCACGTCATCGAGCACGACCTGCATCACGGCGGCGAGATCGGCATAACGCTCGGCCAGCACGGCTTGCGCGCGCCAGATCTCTAGCCGGCCATGAGGGAGCCTGGGCGTCCTTCAACACATACCTGGCGGTATCGTCGTGCGGCGTCGACCCCGACCTGTCGAGATGGTGAGCCGTGACGCGCCGAAACGCCGTCAGGAATCGCGCCCGGCGCGGATGCGCTGGTTGATGAAGGGAGCGAAGTGGTCGCGGTAGCGCTGGCGCACCTCGGGAAGGCGCCAGTCATTGCCGGTAATCGTATGGCGGCAGAGCGGGCCGCCGCACTGGCAGGACTGATCGAGCGTCCAGGCCGGATCAACTGTCGTCAGGGCGTAGTCGAGGGTAAGCTCTTCTCCGGCGGCGATGTCCCGCCGCGCGACCATCGTCACCTCATCCGCCAGCCACAGATTCGAATCGCACGCATGATTGATCGAGCCGCTGCTCTGATCGGGGGACTGGATGAGATCAACCAGGTGCAGCGCTTCGCCGATCTGCGTCGCGTTCCAGCGCGAGACGGTAGCGAGGTAGGCGCGAAACTGCTCCTCGGTCATCACGACGCCGCCCGCCACCGCCACCGTTTCCCCGGCGCGTATCGGAGCCGCCGCGTACATCCCGCCTCCCTGAATTCCTGATGGCCGGACCACGACCCGGCTGTCATACCAGCTGGTCGGCGGGTACTCGCGCGGCGGCATAGAATCTCCTCCTTAAATCGCGTCTTCCTTGATATACTATACGGACATCTTGATAGCGTGCGTGGAGGCGCCTGAAAAAGAACCACACGGGCGTCAGTCTCACCAGCAAGGAGGCGTAGGATGAGCGAGCCAGTCCCGCATGTCGAGATCGTGATTGCCGAATATGATCCGCGCTGGCCGCTGCTCTTCGCCGAAGAGCGAGCGCGGATCGAAGCGGCGCTCGGCGGCCTGATTGAGCGCATCGAGCATATCGGCAGCACATCGGTGCCAGGACTGGCCGCCAAGCCGATCATTGACCTGCTGGCGATCACGGACCACCTTGGCCCACCGGAGCCGTACATCGGGCCGCTGGCGAGCCTCGGCTACACCTTCTTTCCGGCGCTGGGCAACCCAGACCGGCACATGTTCGGGCAAGGGCGCCCCCACACGCGCCATCTCCATATCGTCGAGCGCGGCGGAGACGAGCATGCGCGCCCCATCGTCTTCCGTGACTACCTGCGGACGCATCCCGATACAGCGCGGGAGTATGAAGCGCTCAAGCGGGACCTCGCCCGGCGATTCCCTTACGACCGCCAGGCGTATAACGTGGCCAAGACCGGCTTCATCCGCTCCATCGAAGCCATCGCGCGAGGTTAGGCAGGATACCGCCGCTATGGTGGAAATCTCACCGCCTACCTCCCAGGCGCGAACCTGGCGCGCTCTTTCGTAACCCCAGCAGGGAACCGTTACAGCCGCGGCGGGCCAGCGAGGATGCGTGCGCGGAACTCATCGAAGGTCCAGCCCAGCAGCCCTAGCCACATGATATGCAACCAATCCGGGCGCTTCCTGCGGCCTCTCCATCCAGTCTTTCCCCGTTTTCTGTCCCTGTAAGCAGGGAATGTCGCGTCAGCGAC
>DASTKI010000050.1:0-2131 GCA_035716045.1 Ktedonobacterales bacterium | reverse complement strand
CCAGGTGGTGGCGATGCCGTGCTGGGTGGCGATGTGCATCGAGTGGGTGCGGATGTGCATCTGGGCGAGGCGGCCATCGAGGGCGAAGACGGCGGTGTGGAGGGAGCGATAACCATTGATCTTGGGTCCGGCGATGTAGTCACGAATGCGTTCCAGGTAGGGATGCCAGAGCTGGTGGATGATGCCGAGCGCCGCGTAACACTGCTCTGAGGTGTTCACCAGAATGCGGAAGGCGAACACATCGTGGAGCTGCGCGACATCCATGCCGGTCTCCTGCGTCTCCAGATAGGCGCGGTAGGGACGCTTGACGCGCCAATTGACCGCCGCCGGGATGCCGCTTGCCAGTAGCTCGTGTACCATACGCTCGCGCATGCGCTCGGCCCAGCGCAGCCGTTTCGCCTCCTCCTCGCGCAATCGCTTGACCGTCCGCGCGTACTCCACGGGCATCAGGAAGGAGAAGGCGAGGTCTTCCAGTTCGGACTGAAAGACATGGACGCCGATGCGCCCTGCCAGTGGCGCGTACAGTTCGATGGTCTCGCGCGACTTTTGCTCGCGCTTGCTCGGTGTCTGCGCCGCCATCGTGCGCATGTTGTGTAGGCGGTCGGCCAGCTTGAGCAGAACGATACGCGGGTCGGCGACCATCGCCAGGAAGAGCTTGCGCACGGTCTCGGCCTGCGCGCGCAGCTTGCGCGCGCGCGCCGCCTGCGAGTCAACGGGGCCGTCCGTCGCGGACACGAGCGCTGGCGCATCCGCAGGCGCCTCACCGCTCTTGCTGTCCTTGCTCTCCTTGGGCGCCTCGACCGCGTCAAATTTGGTGACGCCATCCACAATCGCCGCGATCACTGATCCGAACTGTTCGCGCAGACTATCGAGCGTAATCGTCGTATCCTCGACGGTATCGTGGAGCAGCGCCGCGGCAATCCCCTGCGCGTCCATCGCCAGCTCCGCGAGAATCCCGGCCACCGCGATGGTATGCTCGATAAACGGCTCACCAGACCTGCGCTTGACGCCCGCATGCGCCGCCGTCGCCACCTGGTACGCCTCGTCGATGAGGGACAGGTCGTCGGCGTTCATATACTGCGAGCAGAGGTCGAGCAGAGCGGTCAGGCTCGGCGATTGCGCCGTCAAAGGCTGGTCGTCGGTCTGTGGCTCGCTCATGGGTTGGCTGCCTTCGGCTCGCTGATCGAGCGGTGCGTCGGTGCGCATCCAGATTTCTCCGCCACTGCCTCGCCGCATATTGAAGAGGCGCCAGCCTCGCGCGGTGGGCCAGTGCTGCCAGATAGTGGGGCATGTACCCTGAAACCAAAGCGCGCAGACAGCCCTCGCTGCCCGCGCGCTCCCCGTCAGCTTCGACGTTGCGTGTTAATAAAGTATATCATGCGCGTCAAGCGAAGCCCGCCCGCTTTTACCTGCTCGCGCCAGTGAGCGCGCTATTCGGAGATTCAGGCGCTCGCCCGCTGGGCGGGTTCATCCCGCTGCTTTAGGGGAGTACAGCACTTCCCCTTGAGACCATCCGTTGAGATGAGGCGCGGTGGGCGTCAGGCTCCTACATACTGCCTATGGCGCGCTGCTATCGTATTGTTCTCGTTTGATAGCCACTCTATAGCATTGATGGCTCTGGTCCACCTGAACGGCCCTGGAGGCCAAGGAGCACTGTGAGATGAGCGCAACGGTAAACCCTGACGAGCGCCAGCCCGGCATCGCCCACGGCAATGGGCGCACGCCGACGAGGGGAAGATCGCTCGAGGCCATCTTCGAGCTTGAGTCCCCTACGGGACGGGATTTCGACAACCCCCGGCACGAATGGCGGCGATTGTTCTCAGAGGTGCTCGGGACGTTCTTCCTCGTGCTCGTGGGCGCTGGCGGTGGCGTCGTGGGCGCGTTTAGCAATGGCGCCATCGAGCGCGCGGCCGCGGTGACGGCTCCGGGCCTGATGGTGCTGGCGATCATCCTTTTCATGGGCGCGGTCTCGGGCGCGCATCTCAACCCGGCGGTCAGTATCGCGTTCGCGGCGCGCGGCGACTTCAGCTGGCGTCGTGTGCCGGGATACATCATTGCCCAACTGGTTGGGGCCACGCTCGCCTGCCTGCTGCTCTGGGCGATGTTCGGCAAGATCGGCATGCTTGGCGCG
>DASTKI010000049.1:0-20151 GCA_035716045.1 Ktedonobacterales bacterium | reverse complement strand
GCGGCCATCAATGGCCGGCGCACGGGTACGGCGTGGCGGGCGGGTGAACCCGCGCCTAGGGGCGTGTCCGCCACGAAGCCCGCCTTCGCGGGCTCAGGTTCCGGCGAGATGGGCGAGGCCGCCGGGGCGGCGCCAGATGCGGCTGAGGGCCTGGTCGCGCTGGCGTTCCCAGGCCGCCAGGTCGGCGGAGAGGCTGCCGCGCTGGGCGCCGGACAGGACCAGCGGCGATGGGGCGCCCGTCGCGGTGGGGGCGAGCGTCATCAAGGGCGGGATGGTCCCCGGCGTGGTTGCGGTGTGGGACCAGGCGCTGGCCGCGCTGACGGGCTCGGGCGTGGGGGCGCGGTTGTCCGCCTTGGGCGCGCGCGGGTGGCGCGGGCGTGGATGGCGGACGCGCGGGTGGCGGCCTTTGTGGCGGTGGCCATGCGAGCCGCCGCTGTGGGTGGGAGAGCCGCCGCTTGAGCCAACAGGTCGTATGCGGGCCATGGGATGTCTCCTTTCGGTGGGTGGCGGGCCTCACCCCCTGGCCCCGGCGCCGCCGCGGAGGCGCGAGGGATGGAAGTCGGGGCGCCTCTGTGGCGAGGAGAGAGGAAGCCGTCAGCGGGGGTGGAGGTAGAGGGGCGTGTAGATGAGGTCGCAGGCGACGGGGAGGACGGCGCCCGCGCCATCCGCGATGAGCGCGGTGAGCTGGTTGACGCCGGGGCCGCCCGCGCCGAGGCCGCCCGCGCCGGGTGGGCAGATGACCGTTGGGTCGAGCGTCAGGTAGGGGTCGGCGCCGCTGTTGACGCCGATGGAGCCGCTAGACTGGTCGCCTGGGCCGCCGCCGCCGCGCGCCGGGTTCGGCAGCGCCGCCGCCTCGACTGAGAGCGTGACCGCTGGGCCGTCGGCTGGCCCGCCTCGCGCGCTCAGCAGGCCATCGGCGTAGAGCCAGAGCCAGCTCGTGGCGATGGCGAACGGGCCGTTGGCGGGATTGCTGGCGGCGCCGAGCAGCAGCGCGCCATCCACCGGCAAAAGCGCCTGCCAGTTGGCGCGGAAGGCGGCGCCGCTGGCAGAGAGGTCCTGCCACTGGGCGCGCGGCGTCAGGTAGCCCCGGGCCAGATCGGTGAGCGCGCCCGCGGGCAGGGCGGGGACGTTGACCTGGCCGGAGTCGGTAAGCGTCCAGGTGGAGGAGGCGGCGAGCGGCGCGGACCACGGGCCGTTGTATTGCCCGGTCTGGTCGGAGAGGTCGCCCGCGCCAAACCATGGCTGCGAGCGCTGCTGCGTCACCACCCGCGTCTGGACGTTGGGTAGATTGGCCGCGCTCTGCGCCGACCAGAAGCGGCCAAAGAGGTGATAGGCGCCGAGCATATCGGCAGGGGCCATGCTGAAGGCGCGCGGGTTGAAGCTGGCGCCGAGCGTCGTCGTGAGGTAGTGGCCGCCGTAGCTGGCGGCATCCAGCGCCGCCGCGATCGAGGGCGATGCGCCGCCGGAGTTGGCGGGCTGGAAGCCGACGCCGCCGCCGACCATCCGCGCGGCCGCCGAGGCCGACCCGCGCCGCGCCAGCGCCCATGTCAGGCTGGAGCCGAGCGGCCAGCTCGCCAGATACGTCCCGATGAGCGCGGCGGCGGGCGCGGGCAGGTCGCCCTGGAGGCCGGAGACGAGCAACTGGGCGGGCGCCTGGGGGAAGCGCAGCTCGCAGTACGGCATCGTCGCCGCGCCGGTGGCCGTCTGGTCCCAACACTGGGCGTTATCGAACCAGACAGCGCCACCCGCCGATTCGCCCGCGACGGCGGTATCGGTCACGCGCAGCACCATGCTGGCGCAGAAGGCGTTGGCGACCGCGGCGACCGTCCCGCTGAGCTGCGCCCAGGCGCCCTGATTGCCCGCCAGCGACTGGAGGGTCGCCGTCGCCAGCTGGGCGCCGCTAGCGTCGTACTGCTTGACCTGGAGTTGAAGCGCCGCGCTGGCTGCGAGACCCGAGGATTTCACCCAGGCCGACGCCGCCAGGATATCGCCCGCCGCCGCGATGGGGATGGCGCCCAGCGCGCCAGTCGGGCTCCCGCCGTTGTACGCGCGCCAGTCAGCGTCTACCGTCCCGCCGGGCGGGAGGTCTATGCGGGCGGCGCCGTAGCTGGTGGCGGGGCCAGCGGGGTAGGCGCTGGCGGCGTCTTGCTCCCACGCGCCCGCCGCCAGCCCGGTGGCGCTAGAGGAGTTCGGCGAGAACAGCCACGCGCCGGGGCCGAAGAGGCTGACACTCAGCACGCCAGCGAACGCGCCGCCAATCGCCAGCGGCGCGCCGATCGCCTGAAAACCGGCCTTGCCGGAGAGCGCCGTCGTCGCGTCCGCCGTGGCCACGGGACCGATCGCCAGCAATTGCGCGCCGATCGCGCCCGCGCTGTCGGCGTTGAGCGCCGCCACGACGAGCGGCGGATTGCCATCCACCGAGGGGAACTGGGTTAGCGTCACCCAGTACCACGAGCCGCCGGTCAGGGCGGCGGCGCCGCTGGTCAGCGTGGTGATCGCGCCGCCGATGGCGTGCGCGAGCGCCAGGCCGTTGGAGCCATTGGTGATATCGCACGAGAGGTAATTCGACCCGTTGGTGAAGTGGAAGAAGAACCGGGCAGTCAGCCCTGTCTGCCACTGGAAGCGCGCCCGCAGCGTGTTGATCGCCCGCCACGCCGGGCTGCCATAGGTCAGGGCGCTTCCGGCTGGCATGGTCATCACAGCCGACGCGACGCTGGGCGCCGAGCCGCTGGAGACGCTATAGGCGTTGGTGTTGGCGAAGGTGTCACTGAAGACAGGGACGGCGGGGCCGGAGGGGGCCTCGAACCCGGCGTTCATCACCAGGTTTTGCAGCGTCACGCGGTCGCCGCGCATGCCCGGCCGCGCCAGGAACGCGACCTCCACCGGCTCGATCTGCAAGCGCAGCCAGTCGCGCTCATCGGCGGGGATGTCGCTGGCCGCGCCGACGATATCGAGATAGACGGGGCTGGCCGCGCCGGGCGACTGCCAGAGCAGCGTTACGGGCAGCGCGGGCGGCGCGTCCACCCAGGCGACGAGCGAGCGGATGACGGCGGCCAGATCGCTGGCGCTGGCCATCGGACCGAGGATCAGCCGCGCCGCCGCCCGCCGGTTGTGGCGGTAGAGCGCCCGCGCGGCGCGCTCGCCTTGCGTGCGCGCGTTGCCCATCAGGGCCAGCTCGCGCGGTGGGGGCTCGATCTCCAGCCCGTCATCTAGCAGCGTGAAGGTCACGCCGTCGTTGAGGTCCAGCGGCCCGCCCAATTGCGGATGCGCGCCAAACACGCCGGTCCGTGGGTCCGTCCACCCCAGCCGCAACACCGTCGCCCCCATCGCCCCTCACCCTCCACTTCCTCCACCCACGCGCCGCCAGCTACGGCGCTCCGAGCACAAGTCTAGAACATATGTTTCACACGAGACAAGGGGAGCGCGGCAGGTCGTGGGGGCGCATGGGGAGGGGAGGCGGGGAATGGGTAGGCGCGGGCGAGGGGGCGCGGGCGAAGGGGGCGCGGGCGGGTGAACCCGCGCCTAAGGGCCTCGCGGCCACGAAGCCCGCCTTCGCGGGCTAGGGACGGGTGGAGGCGGGCTCCCATTCGGGGATGAGGGAATGGGCGGTGTGATGGGCCTTTTGGTTGGCGATGTAGGCGCACACCTCGTTGAGCGCGCGAGGGCTGACGGAGATGGCGCCATAGGCGCCTTGCCATTTGAAGAACGTTCCAGCGGGAAGGAGTTCGTGGGTCGCCAAATGGGACGAGGCGCCCTTGGCCTGGGGCAACGCAAAGTCCGATGGTGGTAAAGCCTATGGACTTGGAATCGTGACGCACAACGATGAGTTCTTTGTTGGGTGGTCAGAGTCTGAAGTGCGCGTGCGAGTTCAAATGATGGCTTCCGAGACAATAAGCGACGATGAGACTCGCGCGAGTCTGCCAGTAGAGGATAGCCCATACCGGAACACAGCTAGAGAACGGGGCAAAGTCCGAAAGTCAGATTGGGCTAATAAGATCTGGAAGCTCTATTACCGCCCTTTCGATTGGCGATACATCTACTATGAGCCCGATTTGATGGAGATCGGGCGCGGTGGCGCCAGCCGGGGCGTAATGCCACGTATCGGGCAAAATAACCGCGTCCTTATGGTTTCGCGTGGCTTTGAGATCGAACAGTTTGAACATGTCTTGGTAGCCAACACTGTAACGGTGCACCATGCGGCCACACGCAAGGAAGGGAATTACACATTCCCGCTCTACCTCTACTCCGACCCAGCGAAGCCCGGCCTGTGGGGCGCGGAGGAAGCGCCGTCCAGCGGGCCGGGCGGGCGGCGGGCGAATCTGGCGCCGGAGTTCGTCGCGGCGATGGCGGGGCGGCTGGGGCTGCGCTGGGTGGCGGATGGCCGGGGCGACCGGGTGGCGACCTTCGGGCCGGAGGATGTCTTCAGCTACATCTACGCCATCTTCCACGCGCCGGGCTACCGCGCGCGCTACGCCGACTTCCTCAAGAGCGACTTCCCGCGCGTGCCGCTGACCAGCAACGTGGCGCTGTTCCGCGCGCTGTGCGGGCTGGGCGACCGGATGGTGGCGCTGCATCTGCTGGAGGCCGAGGGTGATCCGGCGGGGCGGCCGAGCTTCCCGGTTCCTGGGGATAACCGCATGGAGCAGGCGCGGTATGTAGAGCCGGACGGGGAGCACGGCCGGCGCGGGCAGGTGTACATCAACGCGACGCAATATTTCGAGGGCGTCGAGCCGGAGGTGTGGGAGTTCCACATCGGCGGCTATCAGGTGGCGGAGAAGTGGCTGAAGGACCGCAAGGGGCGGACGCTGAGCTACGACGATATCGAGCATTACCAGAAGACCATCGCGGCGCTGACGGAGACGGCGGCGCGGATGGAGCGGGTGGATGAGGTGATCGAGGAGGCGGGCGGGTGGCCGCTGGGGTAATGGCGGGCGGGCATGGGAGAGGTGGCGCGGTGTCAGGCGGAAAGAGGTGGAGTCTCCCGCGCCATCTTGTGCCAGCCGCAGACGATGAAGAGCAGGCCGGTGAGTACGAACGGCGCGATGGCCGCGAGCGCTCCCCACTGCAAGCCGCCATATGCGAGCATAAGCCAGATCGCTCCGCCGATGAGCGCCACTCCACCGGCGATCTCCCCGATCCCCTTCGAGAAGATGGCGACGAGGAGGCCCGCGACGATGACGCCGAAGAGCGCCTGCCACGTGGTCTCCCGCGTCACTGAGTTACCGAACCCGGAGCTGACCATCAGGAAGAGGGCAGCGTAGACGGCGCCGATCACCCTGGCGGCCCAGCGCAGCGGTGTGATGGCGCGGGCCAAATCGAACGTCGTGGATGGCCGCATTCTGGGCCTCCTTCCGGTCAGGGAGCAAACGAGGCGCCTCCCCAGAGCTTCACGCTATCCGCGTCACTTCCCGCCAGCGTCACAATCGGCGGCGCCGCGTCACGCGCCGCTCACGGGGGGCGCGCCCAAGGAGATCGGAGGAGGTAGCCCGGGTGGCCGGAGCTGGCCGAAGGTGGGAGCATAACGATTTGTCCGGCTGGTCGTTATTCTGACGCAACCAAGAATTTGGTTGCGGTGATGCTGTCCTCATACATGTGCGAGTGTGTGCGACGGGTTGATGGGTGGCATGTGCTGTGGAGGCGGTAATATCTATGCCTTTCCGCAATGCCTTCGCGGAAGTGCGCAACTGATTGAGGGGTGGCATATGTTTGGGAGGCGGAGTATTGAGTGTCTATTCCACACATCGCGGCGCTTGCCCTTGAAGCCCTCCTGGGCGCGCTCATGGCCTGTGCGGCCTATACCCTGTTCGCCTGGAAACCCGCCAGCCTCGCCAAGTTGCGCGATGCGCTCCACTACCCGCGCTGGTACTGGGTATTGGCGGGGATAACGGCCACCATCGGCGCTATTGGCCTGTTGGTCGGGCTGGCCATCCCCCTCGTCGCGGTGGCCGCCATAATCTGGATGGTCGCCTACTACATTGTCGCATCGTTCACCCACCTGATCCGTAAGGACATGATGGGTTTTAGCGCGCCGCTGCTCTTCCTGGCGATCTGCGCTGGCCTTCTCGCCCTGCGCTGGAGCGACGCGACCCCGATCCTGGCCTTCATAGGCCTGTAGCTGAAGGCTTGTAGCCGAACCCAAGTCACCTCACCGGCGACACTCACGGAAGCCGTGAGTGTCGCCGGTGAGGTCTTTTCGCATGTCATCCGCAGCGCGCGGAATCGCGCCATAACCCAGAATGACGGCCCGCACCCCATACCAGGGCCAAGGGTAGCAGCGCTCATGGCTGTTAGTCATCGACCCTCTCGCCGAGACGCTCACCCTGATGGAGCAAGCGCGTGGAGCAAGCCTCAATCCATAACGCCGCCTGCCGCCTGCCGCCATTCCGCCATGCGCCCATGTGATCGCAGCGACGCAGGCGCGGCGCGGCGATGTAGAATGGACGCCACAGGGGATGGCTTGCGAACAGAGCGGCGACGGAGCGGCGACGGAGCGGCGACGGAGCGGAGACAGAGCGGAGACAGAGCGGAGATGGTGGGGCCATGCGTGGCGATCTGGTGTTGATGAAGAGCGGGGGCAGCCCGCGCGACCGCGTCGTCGCCTGGTTCACGGGCGGGCCATACGTGCATGTGGAGGTGGACCTGGGCGACGGGACGACGATTGGCTCGCACTCCGAGGATGGGGTGTCCTACCGTCCGTGGCGCTTCGCCGAGCGCGTGGTGGTCATCCCCTTGAGCGCGCGCGTGCCGCCGGAGCGCATCGAGGCGGGCATCGCCTGGCTGGTGGGCCAGCTTGGGCATGGCTTTAGCTGGGCGTCCATCGCCGACCACGCGCTGCCAGAGGCGATGTCTACCTTCCTGCTGGGTCGCGAGTCTATCTACAATTGCGCCAATCTGGTCGCCAGGTATGTCGAGATCACCGGCGGGCTGGAGCTGCCGTATGGCAAGCGCCCGCCGATGACGCTCTCGCCGAACGACATCGCGCGGGCGGTGGGACTGCTCAAGTGAGCGAAGCGTGAGACGCGGCCCTCAAGGGCCGGCGCATGGGCCGGCGCACGGGCGGGGCAGAGGGACGCGGCACTCGTGGGCGCCAGCGACGTTTGGCCTACGGGCACAGGCTATCAGCAGGGGAAGCTCGGTCGGACCCCGGTCGGGTTATTCTGCGTCTGTACCCAGAGCGTGAGCGAACCGCCAGGGCATCCTCCCGGTATCGTGCCAATCTTAGCGGTCCCGTTTCCGCTCCCATCTACCTGCCCCTGGATTCCTTGTGGATTGCCGAGGCTGCCATTGGGCCAGGTAACGGTGATCGCGAATCCCTCGTTCGGTATGCTGGTATGGACGTTCGCGTAGACCACCGTGCCGTTCGTAAATGGCACTGGGGTGACGCTGACGGTGATTTTGTCATTGCCACCGCCGCCACCGCCACCACCGCCGCCGCAACCGCTGCCCAGGCAGGGCGTGGCGGTCGGGAGCGGGGTCGCCGTCGGCGCGGGGGTAGGCGAGGGCTGGGGGGTCTTCGAGGCAGGGATGTTTTGCGCGGCGGGGACGTTGGGGTCCGGCCACGGGGTGAGCGTGGTCATCGGGAAGACGATGTCGGTCGCCTGCGCGTTGGAGCCACTCTGCGAGATGAAGCTCCCCGTGCCACCGCCGCCCATCGTATTGCCAATGGCCCCGGCGAATGTCGCCGCGAAGGCCATCATGGCGCACAAGCCCACGATCATCACGAGCCCCGCCGCGCCGCTCCACATGGCGCGAAACTGGGCATTGGTCTCCCAGCTATGCTGGAATCGCTCCAGCATGGCATCCAGCCAGTTTGGCCGTCTCATCCGCTCGGCCTCTCCCTCTCAACCGCACGCTTTCCGTTCCCCTCCTCACCGGTGAGAAAGGGACAGGGCGCGACGCCGCCCGCCCACAGTATGCCCGCTGGCGCGGCGCCACGCAACGCGCGTGGCCCTCATGGCCCATCCGACGGGGACAAAACGCGCCCCTCTCCTTCAAAAGGAGAGAGGCTGAGGGTGAGGTCGCGGACCTCTATGCTGAGGCGGCGGCTGGGCGCGGGCGGAGCAGGCGCCAGCGGAGCAGCAGCGATTGCGAGAAGATGGTCGCGATCGCCGTGTAGACGATGATCTTCTGCGCGGTGACATTGATCATATCGCCGAGCAGTGTGTCGGATGTGGGGCCGAACGTCATCAGGCCCACATAACCGAGGAGCGCGACGACAAAGGCCACATTCGCCCACAGCAGCGAGGAGGAGACGCCCGGCGCGCGCCGGATGGCGGCGATCTCCAGCAGGACGGCGGCCAGCAGCAGGTAGAACGCGCCATTGGAGGCCACCAGGTGCGCGGGCATCACCAGATTGGACGGCGTCAGCCCGACTCCGGCGAAGAATACAGCCGCGAGCAGGCCAAACACCGTGGCGGCGCGGTTGAGCCGCCGCCCCCACTGCGTCGCCTCGTGAGTGGCGAAGTAGCGGGCGAAGGTCACGAAGAACGCCGCCGCCCCCACGCCAACTCCGATCATCGCGCTATCGAAGAGCAGCATGGAGGGATAGTTCGCGGCGCCGGATGGCGTGCGGGTGCGCCCCAGGTCGCTGAAGAAGTTCACGAAGAACTGGTAGCCGTGGGAGTTCGCCGTGGGAATAGCGCCCCCAGGATAGAGGAACATCGCCGCCGTGGTGAAGACGACGAAGAGCGCGCAAATCCCGGCGACGACGCCGAAGACGCGCCGGAGCCGGGACATGTTGGGGAGAGCTCGCGCTGAGTCTGCGCCCCGCTCGTGTTCGGTTGTCAACGCCATGAATGGTATCCGCCTTGAGAGGAGAGTCTGTGTGGTCGCTAAATTGACATAACCATAATGTTAGTAAGCGACATGGCAGGGGGTTCTGTCAAAGAGCGCGCCATCTCTCCTATCGGGATCTCCCATCGGGGGGCCGCGGCCGGCCGTCGAAAAGGCGCGCTCTGGCCGTGTTGCAAAACGCTGGCTAGGTCGAATGGCTAGTTGAAATATTTGTTCGCTTTGTCGTACACTTCTCCCTTGCGCGCTCCTCGCGCTGGAGTCATGGGAGGGACAGATCATGGCCAACCGCGAGTTCACCATCGCGGAAGAGTACCATTACGACCGGCGCGGGCCTATCCGCTGGATCGTCTCGCACATCCTGCGCTACAAGCGCTACCTGATGATCTTCGCCGGCGCGACGCTGCTCTCGCAGGTGCTGATCGCCCTCTTGCCGACACTCGCCGGCCGGGCGTTCACCGCTATCGTCCGCCCACAGCCGGATCTGAGCACGCTGCTGGTGATCACGTTGGAGGTGCTCGCCGTCGTCGGGCTGAACGCCATCACCGGCCCAGCAGGCATCTTCGGCGCCGAGGTCATCGCGCAGCGCATCGAGCGCGACGCCCGCGAGGAGCTGTACCTGAGCCTGCTGGCCAAGAGCCAGACCTACCACAACCAGCAGCGCGTCGGCGACATCATGGCCCGCGCCACCAACGACGTGCGCCAGCTCAACCCGATGATGAACCCGGGCGTCAACCTGATCTTCGATTCCTCGCTGGCGCTGATCGTGCCGATCATCTTCATCGGCTTCATCAACTGGAAGCTGCTGCTCGCGCCGCTGGTCTTCACCGTCTTCTACATCTTCGCGGTCCGTGACTACACGCGGCGGCTGACGCCGGTGACGGCGGAGATGCGGCGGCGGTTCGGCATCATGAACGCCGGGCTAGAGGAGACCATCACCGGCATCGAGGTGGTCAAATCGAGCGCGCAGGAGGGTCAGGAGCGGGGCAAGTTCTTCGACCACGCGCGCCGCTACCGCGACGAGTTCATCCGCAACGGTGAGATTCAGGCGCGCTATCTGCCGCTGCTGCTGGTGGCCGTCGCCATCGTCGGTGGCTTCCTCCAGGCGCTGCTGCTGCTCTCGCAAGGCGAGATCACGCTGGGCCAGTTGATCGCCTTCATGGGGCTGATGGGCTTGCTCCGCTACCCCAGCTTCATCTCAATCTTCACCTTCTCGCTGGTGCAGCTAGGCGTCGCCGGGGCCAACCGCATCCTGGCGGTGATGCGCGAAGAGACCGAGCTGGACCAGAACAGTGCGGGCTACAGCGCGCCGATGCGCGGCGAGGTGGTGTTCGAGCATGTCAGCTTCGCCTACGCGCCGCAGACGGGCGGGGACGGCAAGCCCGCAGCTGACGACGACGGCGCGGCGCCGCCGCACGCGCTGCGCGATGTCTCGCTGCGCATCGCGCCGGGGCAGACGGTGGCGATCGTCGGGCAGACAGGCTCTGGCAAGACGACGCTCACCAAGCTGGTCAACCGCACCTACGATGTGACGGAGGGCCGCGTGCTGGTGGATGGCGTGGACGTGCGCGACTGGAGTCTGGACAGCCTGCGCTCGCAGATCGGCGCCATCGAGCAGGACGTCTTCCTGTTCTCGCGCTCGATCGCCGACAACATCGCCTTTGGCCTGGGCGAGGAGGTCACCCGCGAGCGCATCATCGAGGCGGCCCAGCAGGCGCAGGCGCACGAGTTCATCATGGGCTTCGATCAGGGCTACGATACGGTGATCGGCGAGCGCGGCGTCACGCTCTCCGGCGGCCAGCGCCAGCGGCTGGCCATCGCCCGCGCGCTGCTGGTGAACCCGCGCATCCTGGCGCTCGACGACGCCACCAGCGCGATTGATAGCGCGACGGAGGACGCCATCCAGCAGGCGCTGCGGGCCGTGATGGCCGGGCGGACGACGCTGCTGATCACGCCGCGGCTCTCGCAGATTCGCTGGGCCGATCAGGTGGTGGTCCTGCGCGGGGGCGCGGTGGAGGATGTTGGGGGACATGAGGAGCTGATGGCGCGCTGCGACCTCTACCGCCGCATCTTCAGCCACTATGACAGCGCGGTCGGAGAGACGGTGGCGGCGGAGACAACGGCGGAGGCGGAGGAGACAGTGGCGCGGGGGTAGCGGGTGTGGGCGCGGCCATCAATGGCCGGCGCACGGTGAGGGGGGTGGCAGGGGCGCGGCCATCAATGGCCGGCGCGCGGTAGCGGAGTGGGGGAGTCGCGGGGCATTCATGCCCTCGTAGCGTGCCCCGGCCCTTCAGAGCCGGGATGGTGGAGGCAAGACGCATGGGCTTCGTGTTGGATGGCCTGGACGCCGAGGCGTACGACCGCACATATTCGGACCGCGCGCTGGTGAAGCGCATCCTGGGCTACTTCAAGCCGCGCGGGCGGACGATGCTGCTCGTCTCGACGATGACCCTGCTCGCCTCGCTGCTGGACGCCGCGCTGCCAATCCTGATCTCCAGGGGCATTGATGTGTTCGCCGCCTCGCGCAGCGCCACCGCCATCGCCGTCATCGTCGGCGTCATCCTGCTCGCTGGCGCGCTTTCGTGGGTCTTCAACTTCGTCCGGCAGGCCAACACCGCGCGGGCCGTGGGCGATGTCACGCTGAAGCTGCGTGAGGACGCCTTCGCCTCCGTACTGGCGCGCGACATGTCCTTCTATGACGAGTTCGCCTCAGGCAAGATCGTCAGCCGCGTCACCTCGGACACCGAGGACTTCGCCACGGTGGTGACGCTGACCCTGAATCTGGTCAGCCAGGTGTTGATGGTCCTGATCGTCACCGCCGCGCTGTTCTACATCAGCCCGACGCTGGCGCTGGTCGCCATCGCCATCGCGCCGGTGTGCTTCGCCGTCGCGCTGGCATTCCGCCGCATCGCGCGCCATACGACCCAGCGCGCGCGCCGGGCGCTGGCCAGCGTCAACGCGCTGGTGCAGGAGACGATGAGCGGCATCTCGGTCGCCAAGAGCTTCCGTCAGGAGCGGGCGATCTACGGTGAGTTCAAGACCGTCAATCAGCGCTCCTATCAGGTCAACCTGCGCCAGGGGCTGACCTTCAGCGCGATCTTCCCACTGCTCAACACCATCGCCGGGGTGGGGACGGCGGCGGTGATCTACTTCGGCGGTCTTCAGGTGGCGTCGCACACGGTAACGCCCGGCGCGTGGTACCTGTTCATCCAGTCTATCGAGCTGTTCACCTTCCCGCTGACCGGCATCGCGTCATTCTGGAGCCAGTTCCAGCAGGGCCTCGGCTCGGCGGAGCGCGTCTTCGCGCTGGTGGACGCCGCGCCGCGCGTGCAGCAGGAGGCGAGCGAGCCAGTGGGGGCGCTACGCGGCGAGATCGTCTTCGACCGCGTCAGCTTCGCCTACAACGCCGCCGAGCCGGTGCTGACCGACTTCTCGCTGCGCATCCCCGCCGGGCAGACGGTGGCGCTGGTGGGCCATACCGGGGCGGGCAAGTCTACGCTCGCCAAGCTGGTGGCGCGCTTCTACGAGTTCCAGGTTGGCCGCATCCTGATTGATGGGCGCGACATCCGCACGCTGGATCTGACGGACTACCGCCGCCAGCTTGGCGTTGTGCCGCAGCTGCCGTTCCTTTTCGATGGCACGATCGCCGACAACATCCGCTACGTGCGCCCAGAGGCGAGCGAGGCCGAGGTGGAGGAGGCGGCGCGGCGCGTGGGCGGTGGTGACTGGATCGAGGCGCTGCCCAATGGCCTGCAAACGCAGGTGGGCGAGCTGGGGCGCGGGCTGTCGCTGGGGCAGCGGCAGCTGGTGGCGCTGGCGCGGCTGCTCTTGCAGCGCCCGGCGATCCTCGCGCTGGATGAAGCAACCGCCAGCGTGGACCCGCTGACGGAGGAGCTGATTCAGGAGGGACTGGATGAGGCGCTGACCGGACGCACCGCGCTGGTGATCGCCCACCGCCTCTCGACGGTCAAGCGCGCCGACCGCATCCTGGTCCTCGACCACGGCCGCGTGGTGGAGGAGGGCTCGCACGACGAGCTGCTGGCGCGCGGCGGCCGCTACGCGACGCTGTATAACACCTTCTTCCGCCACCAATCCGCCGACTACATACCCGGCAGCGGCTTCGTCGCCGTGAGCGCCGCCCAGGTGGAAGAAGCGGAGGCGACGGCGTAGGGGGACTGGCGCCTTGGGCGAGCCTACGCTGATGTATTGGTGTCGTGGACCTGGAAGGGCCAGGTTGCGCTGTCCGCGTCGCCGTCTATGGTGACGACGATGCGGTAGCCGCCTGGCGCCGGAAAGACAGTATCAACATTCAGCGCGATGACCGCGTGCTGCACCGATCCAGGCGTGATCTGCGGCGGGCGCCCGACATTGATCTCGCCATCCACATGGGCGATGGTCGTGGTCGCGTCGTCGTTCTGGATGTCCACGACGAACCTGTGCGGCGCGTTGGTCTCGTTCCACGGGACCCGGACTGACAGGGCGACGCCGAAATGGCTTGGCGGGATACGCCCGCCCTGAATGCGGCGGTGAAGGTCGGTCCAGCCGCCTCCGATCAGGTAGAGCAGCCCGTTGACCGCTTCAGCGTGATTGGCGGGCATGAGCATGTCTATCCGCACCGTCTCCATGGCACTGCTGGGCATCGTCTCCCCTTCTTTACGGATTGCCATCTATGCGTATACAATCGTATGCGCCTGTATACCCAACGTCAAGAGGTGCGGCGGTGGAACTCTATATTGAGGCCTGGGAGTGGAATGACGCGAATATCGCGCATCTCGACAATCGTGGCGTCACGCCTGAGATGATCGAGGAGGAGATTTGGGCCGAGGAGCCTAGATTCATCGCCAACCGCCACAACCGCAGCGCGAGCCACCTGATGATTGGCCCTGACCGCGCGGGGCGCCTCTGGAGAGTATGTATCCTTCAGGTCGGCGCACATTCTGGCGTGTGGCGCGCGCTCACTGGATGGCCAAGCAAGCCGCGTGAAGAGGCGTGGTATCGAAAGGCGCGATGAACATGAGAAAGAACCATGATGGTGATGAAGAGGTGGCGCGGCAACTGGAGCGCGACGTGGATGATGACGAGATGTGGGAGCAGGAGGCGGTGAAGATCGAACGCCGCCCGAGCCGGACATCCGTGCTGTCGCTGCGCCTGCCGACAGCCGAGTTTCACGCCCTGTTGCGCGCGGCGCGGCAGGAGGGGGAATCGGTCTCGGAGTATGTGCGCAAGGCCATCGCCGCGCGCATGGCGACGCCGGCGCCGTCTACGTTCGTAAGCGCCGCGTACTCCGATGTCGCCGCGGCGTCGGGCGGGGCGTCGCTGCGATGGCTGACGCTGACGTCTGGCTCTGTCCAATCCGCTCGTGAAGAAGCGATATCATCTACCTGCTGAGGCGTCCGCTGTACCCCGACCAGAGCGCCGACTATATCCCCGACGGCGAAGGCGCCGCCGACACGTCCGCAGAGCGGAGCGGTTGGGCGCGGCGTAGCCCGTCAACGTCTACCCGTCATAACCCATTCACCCTATTTGGCGCCTGTACCCATAACATCTGGACGCCTCGCGCGACTGTTACAAGTGAGTTCACGCGGGATCCGGCGGCGCGCGTATGATGCCGCCCGTTGTCCACATTTCCCACGCACTTCGGCGCCAGATCCATGAATTGATTGTGATTAGCCGTGGCGATGAGATACGGCGCCTCTCATCAGTCACGACTCGGAAGGGTGAACCAAGGTATGCTGGCAAAAGCGTTGACGCTGGTGAAGAGCAAAGCGGCCGTGGCCGTGCTGGGCGTGTTGCTGGTCGGTGGTAGCGGCGGCGCGGTCGCCGTGGCGGCCAACCAGGGACAATTGAACGGCCTGGGGCTCCAGATGGCGGGCTCCCACGGGCAATCGAGCGATCAAGCGGGCGATAATTCAGGGGCCAAGAACCGGGGTCACGCCGAGGGCATGCTGACGGCGTGCGACGCGGGCGCGGGCACGATCGGCGTTACGGATGCGCAGGGCACGGTTACGACCTTCACCGTGAACTCCGACACCAAGTTCGTCGGGTATATCCACGGCAATAACAGCGGCGGCGCGACGAGCGCCTCGAACCCGACCTTCGCGCTGACCGATCTATGCGCGATGCTCAACAAGGTCAAGGTGCAGGTGCAGGCGGACGCTTCGACCTCAGGCAGCACGACGACCTATACCGCCACTAAAGTGACCGTCGAGGGCCCTGGGACTTCGAGCGCTGGCGGCGACAGCAGCGACAACGGTGACAGCAGCGACGGCGGCAAGCCCACCGACGTTCCCACCCCCAACGGACACAGCTCCAGCGGTGGCAGTGGCAGTGGTAGCGATAGCGGCAGCAGCAGCGGCGACTAGCTCGCGCCTCCACTCGCGCCTCCACTCGCGCCCTGACATCTCGCCAGCGCACTCACTCGAAGCGCTGGCGAGGCGCCGGGGCGCGAATTGTTTTCGGAGCAGGCGACAACCACGGACGGGAGCGCGCCCAGCCGAGCTACTGACTCGACCGGCGCCGCGCTGCCTCAGCCGCCATGGCAAGTATCGCGATAAGAGCGAGGCCAGCGCACAGGCCCGTCCCCCAGGCCAACACCAGCGCGTCCGGGCCGGGAGCCATAAACACGCCTGAGCCTCTATACCGCTTCGCAAAAGGAGAATCGGGCCGCTGAGGCATGAATCGCTCCAGAGGAAGGGCAGCGATCACGGATTTGACACTCCCCCAGCAAAAGCACGGGGGAGTGTCTGGACGTCGCGAATCCGCAGTGGCTGGAAAGGCGCGCGCGCGCGCATGAGACAGACGCAGGGTGATCTAGCCATTTCCAGGGAGGCGTAGTTGCGCCGCTCGCTCAAATGTTCTATACTGCCACAGGCCGCTTGCGGATTACCGGTCGGGCGCCCTATGTGAAGAATCGGACGGGAGGAGGAAAGGTCTATGGCTGTACAATCGGCTGGACTATCGGTCATGGTCAGGCTCCCATCCCAGCTCTACGAGCAGGCGGGCGGGCAGCGCGTCATCGCCACGCCTGCTGGCACGATTCGCGAGGTGATCGCGGCGCTGGATGCGAGCGCCCCTGGCCTGCGCTTCCATCTCTGTGACGAGACCGGCGAGCTGCGCTCCTTCGTCAACATCTTCCTCGACGGAGTCAACATCCGCAATCTCGACGGACTGGCCACCATCGTCCCCGCTGGGGCCGCGCTGATGATCTTCCCCTCCATCGCGGGCGGCTGACGCGAGACACGCCCCCATCACTGACGGCTACCACGCGTCACACGCCTGCCCGCGCCATACGTCCTCCCTTCTCCCGATGGAGAGGGGACAGGGGGGCGCTTGTCCGCCCTCACCGCTTCAGGCACAGAGGAGGCAACACACCATGTCGTATCCGCTCGAGCTGCCGTCGGGGTCGGTCGCGCTGTCGGTCGGGACGAAGCGCGGCCTGTTCCTGGTCACCTCGCCCGACCGCAAGAATTGGACGGTGACGCCAACCGCGCTGGAGAACGGCCGCGTCTATAACGCCGTGCTCGACCAGCGAGGCGGGCGCCGGCTCTTCGCCGCCGACAACGGCGATTTCTTCGGCTCGTTCCTGCGCTACAGCGACGACCTGGGCCAAACATGGACCGAGCCAGAGCGCGGCATCGCCTTCTCGGAGGAGAGCGGTATGGCGCTCAAGAACATCTGGATCATCGAGCCGGGGCGGCCCGACCAGCCCGAGACCGTCTACGTTGGCGTTGACCCGGCCAACCTGTGGGTGAGCGAGGATGGCGGCGCCACCTGGCGGTTGAACGAAGGCCTGGCCTCGCATCCTACGCGCAACGACTGGAACCCCGGGGCGGGCGGGCTGTGCCTGCACTCGATTGTCGTGGACCGCTCACGACCGGAGCGCATGTGGGTGGCGATCTCGGCGGCGGGCGTCCTGCGGACCGACGATGGCGGTCAGAGCTGGCGCTTCGCCAACAAAGGGACCCGCGCCGGGTACCTGCCCGACATGTATCCGGAGTTCGGCCAGTGCGTCCACCGTCTCGTCCAGCGGCCCGACCAGCCGGAGACGCTCTATCAGCAGAACCACTGCGGCGTCTACCGCAGCGACAACGCGGGCGATGAGTGGCGCGACATCCAGGGCAGCCTGCCCTCGGAGTTCGGCTTCCCGATGGCGCTGGACCCAAACCACCCCGACACCGTGTTCACGGTCGTCGAGGAGGGCCAGAACCGCGCCAACGTTGGCGAGGGCTTCCGCGTGTATCGCACGCGAGATGGCGGCGAGAGCTGGGAGACCCTGACGGAGGGCCTGCCGGTGGGGTCCGGTGTGCGGCTGGGCGTGCTGCGCCATGGGCTCTGCACCGATAGCAGCGACCCGTGCGGCGTCTACGTTGGCACGAACACGGGCCAACTCTTCGCTAGCGCCAACGGCGGCGAGTCTTGGTCGCTGATCGCCGACTACCTCCCCTCCATCTACTCTGTTACGGCGGCTGTTATCGCATAGGGACTGTCAACGTCAGCCTCGGATACGCAGAGCGCCTTCAGCTAGGGATATGTCGCGGTATATCACAGCGCGCGGCGCGCCTTCGAGAAGCCGGCTGGCTACCAGAGTCCAGGTAGCCAGCCGGCTTCTCTTTGCCTGTTCGCAACCTTGCGCGCAACCGGGCGCAGAAAAAGCGGCGTAAGTCTCGTCAGGATGAGGGCGCACGCTTGGAACCCATACGGACTCGGGCGCGCCCGACAAAGGAGGAAGCGGAACACATGCGACAGGCGATCCGCGTGTACGCAATCGTGGCGCTGGTAGTGATGGGCGCGCTCGTCATCGGATTGTGGACACACCCCGCGAGTTTCTTTCGCGAGCACGGCTGGGTTGATTGGACGCTGGGGGTAGTACTGGGGTTCCAGTTGTGGGTCTTGGCGGTCATCCCGCTGGGTGTCCTGGCCGCCAGCGATGCGGCGCGCGCGCGCCGCCGCGGCTGGCTGGCGCTCTTCATCGCGCTGCTCGTTATCGCGCCCTTCGCCGCCTGGATCCTTCCGCTGAGCGCTAGCGTCAAGATTCTGCTGTTCGCCTCGCCCTGCCCTTCCAGCGGCGACTGCCTGGGCGTCTCTGTTGGGATGCCGCCATTCGTCACCCAGGCGGGATGGGTTGTGGCGTTCCTGGCCATCCCGATCGCCGCGCTGGTCTATTCCCTCGCCTCACCCCGAACTGCGGCGGGGCGCGCCACAGCTGAGGCGGATCAGGGCGAGCGGCGCGCGCTGAGCGTGTGGGCGATTGTCGGGATCGTGTCGTGAGCGCGCTCGGCTACCTCTCGACCGCGGGAATCCTGTACTGGCAGTTCGCGCATGGTTCTGACTCTCCCACTCTCGTGATCAAGGCCATGGCGCTACAGATCATGCTGCCCGAGGTCTGGATCGCGCTGGCCGCGCCGCCAGTCGCCATTGCCAGCGCCGCGCTGGCGCATGCCGCCCAGACGGGCCGCTGGGGATGGCTGGCCGGCTGGATCGCGCTCACCGCGCTGGCGCTGCTCTCGGTGAGCCCTGAAGTCCAGCTCAGGATGTCCAATGGAATGACGGACGCCTACTTCATGGACAACCCGTGGATAGGATCCATCTTCCCCAACCCGACCAGCGTGGAAGCGATCACACCCGGTATCCCTCCAACGCAGTACATCATCAGCATCGTGGCGCCGGCGGTCATCATGCTGGTGGCGCTGCTCTACGCCCGCATCGTGATGCGACCCGAGTCCGGACCACAAGCGGCGGGCCTGGCCGTCGCATAGCGCCAGCTACGCTCCACAGCAATGCATCCCCCTCGCCACATGGGAGAGGGGGATGCGGAAGTCGATGCGCTCGCTAGTAGTCGCCCGGCTCATCGGCCATGCGCACGACACGCGGCGTGAATGCGCCGATGACCTCGACCAGATCATCCTGCGCCGCGATGACCGACTGGATGTCCTTGTACGCCTGGGGCGCCTCGTCCATCCCGCCGCCCAGCAGCGTCACGCCGCGCTCGCGCAGGTAGGCGTCGCGGTCGGCCTTGGCGATGCCGTTGAGCGCCGCGCGGCGGCTCATGCGCCGCCCGGCGCCGTGGGCCGCCGAGCTCAGGCTCTCCGCCAGCCCGCGTCCGCGCACGACATAGCCCGCGTCGCCCATCGAGCCGGGAATGACCCCCAGGATGCCCGCGCCAGCCGGTGTCGCGCCTTTGCGGTGCGTGATCACCTCCGTCCCATCCGCCAACCGCTCGCGCCAGGCATAGTTGTGGTGGTTTTCGACTACCGCCGCCTCGCGCAGGCCCACCGCCGCCGAGACGCGCTTGTGGATCACCTGGTGGTTGGCCGAGGCGAAGCGTCCGGCCAGCTCCATGGAGAGCCAGTACTCCTGGCCCGCCTCGCTGCCCAGCGACAGCCAGGCCAGCCGCCGCAGCGACTCATCCAGTCCCGCCCGCTCGCGCGCCGCCAGCTCCGAATACGTGTTGGCGATCTTGAAGCCCACGCCGCGCGAGCCGCTATGCGAGAGCAGCGCCAGGTACTCGCCCGCCTTCAGCCCCAGCTCGGCGTCATCGGCGTAGAGCCAGAAGACGCCCCACTCGACGAAGTGGTTGCCGCTGCCAGAGGTCCCCAACTGCTGGCGCGCCTTGACCTTGAGCGACTTGAGCAGCCGCGTCGCCTCCCACGCCGGATCGTCCAGCACGGGATGCTCCGGCAGGTCATGCCGCTCCCATCCCTCGCGCTGGCCGAAGCGCGTCCGCTCGATGAGCGAGCGCTTGAAATCGTTGCGCCGCTGCCCCAAGAGGTGCGGCGACACTGGATAGACGGACAGCCGCATCCGGCAGGCGATATCCACGCCCACCGCATACGGGATGACCGCCTCATGCGCCGCCAGCACACCGCCAATCGGCAGGCCGTAGCCGACGTGCGCGTCGGGCATCAGCGCGCCAGCCACCGCTACGGGCAACCGCAGCGCCTGCTCCATCTGGCTGACCGCCGCCGCGTCTATGCCATCCGCGCCCCAGACGGCGTACGCCGCCGGCTCCGCGCGCGGCGCGACATGCTCTGGCTCCGGCGTCCTTCGGCGGATCACCTCGCGAGCCAGGGCCGCATAGCGCGTGTCGGCCAGATGGTCGCCGGGATGCGCCAACACGGCGTCGAGCCGCACCAGTATCTCCTCCTGGGCCAGCCCGTCGCGCTCCAGCGCCTCGGCGGCGACCTTCGCCAGCCCAATCACCTTGCCCTCCGGCCATCCCCTGGCCTTGAGGACCTTCCCCGTAATCATCTGTTCTCTTCTATAACTCTCAGCGACTCTTTCGTCGCATCCATCCCACATCAACCGCCGCAATCCGCTCCTCACCCGCGCGCCGCGTCCCTGGGCATTCATGCCCCATCGTCC
>DASTKI010000048.1:0-17257 GCA_035716045.1 Ktedonobacterales bacterium | reverse complement strand
CAGCTACCTCATCGCGTTCCACCGCCGCGCCACCTACGATTGTCATGTGGCGCCCGGCGCTGGCGGCGAGCGAGCGGCGCATGCTCGCAGGAGACATATCGCATCATGTACGCAGTGATCGAGACGGGGGGCAAACAGTATCGTGTCAGCCCCGGCCAGACCGTCGAGGTAGAGTTGCTGCCATCCGAGCCGGGGGCCAAGATCACGCTCGAGCGCGTGCTGATGGTCTCGTCGGATGACAAGACACTCGTAGGCCAGCCTGTCGTGCCCGGCGGCGCGGTTGTCGCCACCGTCGTTGGCGAGGGGCGCGGCAAGAAAGTCATCGTCTTCAAGTACAAGTCCAAGAAGCGCTACCGCCGCACCACCGGCCACCGCCAGGACTACACCTACCTGACCGTTACCGATATCCAGGCCAACGGTGAGAGTGTCGTTCCCGACGATGAGCGCCATCGCTATGAGCGGCAGGCCGAGCGCGCCGTCAACCGCTACGAGCGCAAGCTGCTGGCGGCCTTCGAGGCGCTGGTGGGCCCAATCGCCTCCGAGCTTGGCGTCACTCCCGACGACGTGGACGTCGTGGATGTCGAGGACGAAGAGACTGGCGAGAGCGACGGCGATAAGTAGCGCGCCTGTGACCGCGCCCATCGCGCGCCTCGTCTGTCAACACGAGACGTACTGATGCGCGCACGCGCGTTGATTGATGAGCGCCGCCAGGCGCGCCTGAGGAGAAGGCGAACACCACTATGGCTCATAAAAAGGGCGTTGGCAGCTCGCGTAACGGACGCGACAGCAAGCCCAAGATGCTCGGCGTCAAACGCTATGACGGCCAGCTCGTGCGCGCCGGAACGATCATCGTCCGCCAGCGTGGCACGCAGTTCAATCCCGGCCTCAATGTTGGCGTCGGCCGCGATTACACGCTCTTCGCGAAGGTGGATGGCACGGTCAAATTCGAGTGGGACAGCCGCACCAAGAAGCGCGTGACGATCCGTCCGCTGGAGTCCACCGTCGCGAAGCCCGCCGCCGCGACCGCCTGACACGCGAGCGTCGCGTCCACACATCGCAGGGGGAAGGCGCCACATCAGGCCGCCTGCCCCCTGTTTGTTTGTTCTCCATCGCTTGCGCCCTCTGACATCACTGATGTGGAGTTGGAAAGCGTCCCCAACTTGCGCTCGCGCCATGGCGTAGTATTGTGCGAGAATGGGTGAACGACGTTGGATAGGGCCGCCCGCCGCTTTGCGCGCGCAGGAAGCGCGTGATATAGTTTCGCAGCGCTCTGGCGCGCCACGGTCTTCCGAAACATGCGGTTTCGTCGCCATCACGATAGAGCGCGCGGCGTCGGTGTCAACAACCTGGTATTCAGGCAGGAGAGGTAGGGTCCCGCATGCCGCTGCGCCTGTTGGCAGCCGGGAAGACCGATGTTGGTCTTCAGCGCGAGCAGAACGAAGACGCATACCACGCGAAGGTCATGGACGCATCCGCGTCCAGCGGCATCTTCATCGTCTCCGACGGCATGGGTGGGTACCACGCTGGCGAGATCGCCAGCAAGATCGCCGTCGAGACCATCAGTAGCGAGCTCGCTTCACTTCTCGATCCCAACACACCGCCCCCCACGGTCAAGCTCAGCAAGGGACGTGGGCGCAAGCGCGCCAAGAGCGGCAAGAAGGACGACGGGCGCGTCAGCGCCGCAACGATCGAGGCAGGCGCCGAGACGGCGACCGACACCACCGCGAGCGAGGAAGCCGCGGGCGAGGAGGTAGCGAGCGAAGGCCGTGACCCCGCCGAGACGCGGCAACTCTTCGAGACCGTCGCGCTAGAGCACTACGCAGGCAAGCTCAACGACGCCATCAAGCTCGCCAATACCACCATCGTGGACTACGGTGACTCCCATCGCGAGGCGCGCGGGCTTGGCGCCACCGTCACCGCGGCGCTCGTCGTCGAAGGCCAGGCCTTCATCGCCAATGTCGGCGACAGCCGCACCTATCTCATCCGCGACGGCGCGATCGAGCGCGTCACCCGCGACCACTCACTGGTTGAGCGCCTCGTCGAGATGGAGCAAATTACCCCCGATGAGGTCTATGACCACCCCAGTCGCAACCTCATCTACCGCTCGCTCGGCGCCGGTCACGCCGATGTGGATGTGGACATCTTCATCGAGCGCCTCCAGCCAGGCGACGCCCTGCTGCTCTGTTGCGATGGCCTGTGGGAGATGGTTCACGACCCGCAGCTCCTCAGCATCATCTCTGAAGCCGAGGATGTCGAGCAGGCCTGCGAGCGCCTCATCTCCACCGCCAACGAGAATGGCGGCGAGGACAACATCACCGCCGTCCTCGTGCGCTATGTGGAGGCGTAGGAGCGCCACCTCATGACCCTTGCCACGGGTGTCACCCTTGCGAGTCGTTACCGTTTGATCCGCCCGCTGGGCGAAGGCGGTATGGGCGGCGTCTACCTCGTTGAGGACCTGCGCGACGGCGGGCGCTGGGCGCTCAAGGAGGTGCTCGACGACGCCTCGCTACCCGAAGATGAGCGCCAGTGGGCGCGCGCCCACTTCGATCGCGAGATCGCCCTTATGCGCCGGCTGTCCGGCCATGTCGGCGCCGCCCGCATTCCCGCCTGGCATGACGACTTCACCATCGGCCCCAACCGCTACCTCGTGATGGAGTACATCCCCGGCGACACGCTAGAGGCCCGCATCGAGGCCGCAAAAGGCCCGCTGCCAGAGCGTGACACACTGCGCTGGATGAGCGCCGTCTTGCAGACGCTCGACGCCCTCCATCACCGCACGCCACCGATCATCGTGCGCGACCTCAAGCCCGGCAACATCATCCTGACCGCCGACGGCTCCGCCCGCGTGATAGATTTCGGTATCGCCCGTACCTACAAGCCAGGCCAGGCCTCCAATACCGAGAACCTTGGCACGCTGGCCTACGCCTCGCCTGAGCACCACGGCCATGGGCAGACCGATGCGCGCTCCGACATCTACAGCCTTGGCGCCACCATGTACCACGCGCTCACCGGGCGCGAGCCGCAGCCGTTCGAGGCGCCGCTGCCCGGGTCGCTCATCCGCCTCAACCCCGCGCTCACTCCGCGGACGGAAACGCTGGTCGCGCGCGCTATGAGTCTGAGTCCCTCGGTGCGCTTCCAGACCGCCGCCGCGATGCGCGCCGAGGTGGAGGCGGCCCTGGCCGCCCTGCCCACTCCCGCGGCGCCAGCCCGCACGCCCGCGACCCACGTTGTTCCTCGCGTGGCCCCAAAGCCCGCCCGCGCTCCGGTCACTCCGACGCCCGCCCCGCGCGTCTGCCCGCGCTGTGGCCATGCCAACCGCCCAACCGCCCGGTTCTGCGCCCGCGATGGCGCGCCGTTGATTCCCGGCGTCACCGTAGCGCCGGGCGCGAAGCCCGCGACCCCGGCGCGCGCGCGCCAGCCCGTCTCGCCCGCGCATGTGGTCGCCAGCGATGGCGCCACGCATGCGCGCCGCGCCACCGACGCCTTCGCCCAAGGGCGCTATCAGCAGACCATCGTCCAGGGACGCCAGGCGCTGGAGCGAGGTCACACCACTACGGACCTGCTCGTGACCCTGGCGCGCGCCTACGACCACGTGGGCCGGCCACTAGAGGCCGCTGGGGCCTGGGAACGCGCCGCGCAGATCCGCCCTGAGCCAGCCACACTGCTAGGCGCGGCGGCGGCATGGCGAGCCGCCGGGCGCTTGACCGAAGCCCAGGTGGCGCTGTCGCGAGCGCGCCAGAGCACCCCAAACGATGCCGAGATCAGCTACCAGCTTGGAGTCGTGAACATGGCGCTGGGACATCTCGCACAGGCGGAGGGCGATCTGCGCGACGCGCTCACGCTGGAGCCTGGATCGCCGCGCGTCCTGACCGCACTGGGCCGCCTCGCCATTATGCGCGGCGCGCCTGATGAGGCGCTGACGCCGCTGCGCCAGGCCATCGCGTCTGATAACTCCTACGCTGAGGCGCATAGCGAGCTGGGGCGCGCGCTGCTGGCGCGCCGCGCGCTTCCCGAAGCCATCAAAGAACTGGAACACGCGCGCCGCCTAGGCGCCGACGGCGCCGATCTCCTGCTGGCGTTGGGCATGGCTTACCATGCGACGGGCCGACGCCAGCAGGCGCGCGAGGCGCTGCGCCAGGCGCTTGCGATCAACCCAGGAGACGCCGAAGCCCAGCGGCTCCTCCGGGCGCTCTAATGGGCTATCGTGTGAGGGCAAGCCTGAAGCTGTGATACGCTGTGCCAGGCGTCGTCAGGTCGTATCCCGTGTTCGCTGGGCCATGTGGTGGAGTTGTGGTGGTGTGGGATGTGCTACGTGTCGAGGAGAGCCAAATGCTTTGTAGCCAGTGTGGCGCCCAGTTGAGAGAATCCGCCCGGTACTGCAATCGTTGCGGAGCGCGAATCACTGCCAGTCAGACGAAAGGCGCCGCCACCCGCCAGCTTTCTCCACGGACGGAGGAGCGCGCTGGCGCCGCGCTCCGGCCTTCGCGTCCCCTCCGCCGCCCCGGCGATCCAGGCTATGGCGTCGCCGCGCCGATCTCGCGCCCGCTGCCACGCGAGACGACCTTGCCAAACGCCGGTGAGCCCTTCGGCTTGCGCCCGAACGCCCGCGCGGACCTGAGCGATATCCCCACGGAAGAGACGCCTGTGGCCCCGAGCCCGTTCACCGAGCTGCCTTCCCCTATGTTCGGCGCCACGCCCGGTGGCTACACCTTCGCGCCGGGCGCGCTGCGCAGTGTCATGCCATGGCCTCTGCCGGTTGGCGTCACCCTCATTGACCGCTTCCAGATCGTCGCCATCGTCGAAGCGCAGCCCGACATTCCCAGCGCGCGCAACACGTATCGCGTCGTGGATCTCATGGGCTACGCGCGCTGTTGGTCCTGCAACGCCGAGCATGGCTCCGCCACCGCCTCTGAGCGCTTCTGCCCAGCCTGCGGCGCTGACATGCTGGGTCACGAATTCCTGATGACCGAGCGGCGCGGCGCGGCGGAGGCTGGCGCCTCCGCCAGCGCCAGCCATATGGACATCTTCACCCAGCAAGACCGCAGCTATCAGGTGACGATCATCGAGCCGGAGACGCCGCTCTTCCCCTTCGGCGTTCACATGAGCGTCGCGGCGGCGACGCACGTCGGCGTGACGCGCGCGGGCGATATTAACGAGGACAGCTTCGCGACCCTGGTCGTCAACCTCGCCCATGACTCCCGCCAATGGCCACTGGCGCTCGCCATCGTGGCGGATGGCCTGGGTGGCCACGCCAGCGGCCAGGAGGCCAGCCGCCTGGCGTCGCGCATCTTCATCGAGCGCCTCACGTCGGAGCTCATCAAGCCATTCGTCGCCCCCATGGGCGGCTCCCTGCCGCCAGAGGAAGCTGTAGAGGCCGCGCTGCGTGACGCCGTCGCCGCCGCCAATACCGCCGTCTACGAGGCCAATGTGCAGGGCGCGGCTGATATGGGCTCGACACTTGTGGCCGCTGTGGTCGTCGGCGACCAGGCCTGGATCGCGAACATTGGTGACAGTCGCGGCTACGTGCTCGATGGCAATGGTCTGCGGCGCGTCACCAGCGATCACTCGCTCGTCGAGCAACTGATCGTCAGCGGCATGATCACGCCAGAGGAGCGCTATACCCATATCCAGCGCAATCGCATCTTCCGCAGCCTGGGCGGCGACGCCACTGTAGACGTGGATATCTTTACCCAAAAGCTCACGCCCGGCATGTGTCTGTTGCTGTGCTCAGACGGCCAGTGGGAGATGACCCGCGACCCTGAAATGGAGCGCATCTTGCGGGGAGCGCCCGACATCCGCGCGGCCTGCGAGGCGCTGGTCGCTTCGGCCAACGCCAACGGCGGTGAAGACAACATCACCGCCATCGTGCTGCGCGCCGACGCCTGAGCCTGCCCGCGCCGGCCTGCGCGCAACTTCCGCGCGCTGTCAGCGTACACTGCCATGGATGCGCGATTGAGCCAGATCCCGCGAGACCGCGCGGGGCGCGCGACATGGCGGCGAAAGGAGCGAACAGGCAATATGGCGGGTGAAGTGACATTGACGTGCCAGGTAGGCCGTCCGCGGGTACAGATCACGGGTGGCAGCCAGCTCGCATACGCGCTGATCGAGGCGCGCGTCGCCGCGGCCGCCGCCGGCGCCCAGGTCGCTCAGCGGATGCCGCTCAACCTCGCGCTCGTGCTCGACCACTCCGGCTCGATGCGCGGCCCCAAGCTGAAGGGTGTCAAGGATGCTGTGAAGCTGGTGTTGGACCACATGGCGCCCACGGACATCGTCTCGATTGTCATCTTCGATGACAACGTGCGTGTCGTGGCGCCCGCCCAGCCCCTGCGCGACAAGGAGCTGCTCAAGGCCGCTGTGGATGGCATTCGCGATGGTGGCGGCACTTCGATGTCACTGGGCATGAACGTGGGAATGACCGAGTTGCGCAAGCATGCCTCGCCGCAGATGGTCAACCGCATGATCCTGCTCACCGACGGCGCGACCTACGGCGACGCCGACCGCTGCCGCCGCATCGCCGACGACGCGGGCGCCTCGGGCATAGGAATCTACCCATTGGGCATCGGCGCCGACTGGGAAGAAGACCTGCTGGACAACATCGGCCAGCGCAGCAGCGGCATGCCCGCCGAATTCATCCAGCGTCCTGAGAACGCGCTAGGCATCTTCCAGCAGCAGCTTCAGAGCGCCGAGGCGGTGGCCGTGCGCGGCGCCCAGCTCACCGTGCGCCTGCCCGCCGGAGTCGCGCCCAAGCGCGCCGTTCGCGTGCTGCCGCTGATCGCCGCCCTGGACTCCAGCGTGATGAGCGAGCACGCCTTCACCATATCGCTGGGCGATCTGGAGCGCGACACACCTCAGGGCGTGCTCGTCGAGATTTCGGTCGAGAGCAAGCCCGCTGGGGTGTTCCGTATCGCGCAGGCCGAGCTCTCGTATGAGCTGCCCGATGGCAGCCGCCAGACCACCCGCGCCGACGCGACCGTCGAGTTCACGAACACGCCGGTTCCTACCAACGAGGCCAACGCGCTGGTGATGAACTACGCCGAGAAGGCGAACGCACACCGCCTCGTCACCAAAGTGCTCGACGAATACAAGAGCAGCGGCAAGGTCACGATCAGGCTCAGCCCGAGCGTCACCAAGGTGCTCGACCCCGAGACGCAGCGCCTGCTGGAGCAGCTTCAGGCGGGCGGGAGCATCTCGCCGGAACAGGCCAAGACGATTTCCTCGAAGACGCGCAAGCTGAGCACCCAGCAGTTCTAGCCCCGCCGCGGGCGAGCGGCGTGTGAGCGGAGGCGCGGGTTGTGATATGCTGGCGGCGCGGCCCAGTAGCGCTCTCAAGAGGTGATGGCGAAGCGCCCGCGGCGCTTGAGATGAGGAGCGATGATAATGTCTGTAACATGCTCTCAGGGACACGAGAACCCCGACGGCTCGCTCTATTGCGACCAGTGCGGCGAGGCGCTGCCAGCCGCCGCGCCCGCGGCCGGCGCGGGAGCCCCGCCCGTCCCGGATTATATAGCCCCAACCACGTCTGAGGCCCCGGCGGGCGCGCCTGGCGTCCCGCGCCTGATCATCAAAGAGGATGGCGCCGAGTTCTCACTGGAGGGCAAGACCGAGTTCCTCATCGGGCGTGAGGACCCCGTCAGTAACATCTATCCCGATATTGACCTGACCCCGCACAACGGCGAAGATTACGGCGTCTCGCGCATGCACGCCAAGATCTACGTCCAGGGCAGCCAGTATCTCGTGGAAGACCTGAACAGCACCAACTCGACCTACGTCAACCGCCAGAAGCTGGCCGCCAAGACGCCTACTCCCATCAAAGAAGGCGACGAGCTGCGCTTCGGCAAGGTCGAGGCCACCTTCCACGCCGTCTAGGCGCGGCGCCAGGCACAACCATATCCACCTGAGGCCATCACGCTCCACTCGGAGCGCTGGCCTCACGCGCGTTTCACGTCCCGCGCGTCCGGAGCGCTCACCGGCTCATTGCCGAATTTCGCTTGCGCCCTGTGAGAATTAGCCCCTTGTGTGACGTAATGTAGATACACCGCTCTGCGCGTTCGGCGGCGGGGACTCGCTGCGTCCTCCGGGCTGGACGCCGCTCTAAATCGCCTCCGTACGCGCTCGCGCGCGCGAGCGCGTGACGCCGCGGCCTGGGGGCCGGGGCGCTTCCATCGCAATGTATCTGAGACCGCATCGACACATGAGGGGGTACCATGGACTCGCGTCAGTCTCCCAGCCTCACAACCCTCGCCCGGCGCGCCTGGCGCGGCGGCATCGGCCTCGCCTTGGCCTCCACCGTCGCCTTGCTGGCGCTCGCCGGCTGCGGCACGACCACCACCACCGGCGGTGGTGGCAACACAACCGGAGCCAACTGTCCCTCCGCTGAGACGCAGGCGAGCTGGCATCTTGTCAGCCCCGGCAAGCTCACCATCGCCAGTGACACCACATATGCCCCCGCCGAGTACGAAGACCCCGCCAACCCCGGTACGTACATCGGCTATGACATTGACATCGCCAAGGCGCTGGCGAAGCAGATGTGCCTCACCGCAGTGATCCAGAAGGCCGACTTCACCACCATAATTAGTGACGTCTCCGGTCCAGCGCTCGGCACGCAGCGCTATGACATGTCCATCTCCTCGTTCACCATCAACGATACCCGCCAGCAGAAGGTGGACATGATTCCCTACTTCACCGCGGGCGAGTCGCTCCTGATCCCAGCGGGCAGCAACGCCGGCTTGACCAGCGACTTCACCAGCATGTGCGGCAAGACCATCGCCGCGCAGGATGGCACGGTTGAGATTGGGGAATTGCAGGACGCCAACGGAACCGGGGACGGCACCTCTGGCCAGGCCGCGGTCTGCAAGAGCAATGCCATCAAGATCCTGCATTACGCCGACCAGACTGTGGTCGTCCAGCAGGTCGTCAACGGCAGCGCGCAGGCCAGCTATCAGGATTCCCCGGTCACCGGATTCTATGCCGAGCAGAGCAATGGCAAGCTGACCGTCGGCCCTGTGACGGTGCCGCCCTCGCCTGAGGGTATCGTCGTCCGCAAGGACAACAAGCCCTTCGAGGACGCGGTGACAGCCGCTCTGGCCGCGATCCGCGCTGATGGCACCTACAAGAACATCCTCAGCCATTGGGGCCAGCTCGACGGCGCGTATCCGCCACTGAGCTAGGCGCTCGCGTGATACACTCCAGCCGAGGGCGGCGCCAGGGCGAATCCTCGCCAGCCCCCGGCCAGAGGCCCCGGCCAGCGCGCGGTCCGGCGATATATATCGCCGGACCGCGCGTTCGGAATAGTCGCTGCGGCGTCCGGCCGCTGAGGCTGCGAGATGCGCGCGGCGGCGTGGTTGGCGCGCGGCGTGAGGGAGTTGACGGCAGTGGACTCACTTAGACACTTTCTGAGCACATTCGACTTCCATGCCATCCCCGCGAACATATTTGCTTCGCTCATCCTCAAGGGCGTTGTCATTACCGTATTTCTATCGGTCATCTCACAATTCGCGGGTGTTATCATTGGTCTGATTCTCTACTTCATGCGTCGCTCGCGCTTCCGCCCGGTGGCCTGGATCGCGGAGGCCTACATCTGGCTCTTCCGCGGCACGCCGCTCCTCGTACAGATCCTCTTTCTCTACACTGCGTTACCCTACTTCAATCTCGCGAACCCGCTGCGCGCCATAGATCCTTTCACCCCAATCGGCTTCTACGGCATATTCATGGACTCGATTGTCGCCGCGCTCATTGCGCTCTCACTCAACGAGGGCGCCTATATGGCGGAGATCGTGCGCGCCGGCATTGATTCGATCGATCTCGGCCAGATGGAGGCCGCCAAATCGCTCGGCATGACCTACTGGCTCGGCATGCGGCGGGTTGTGCTGCCTCAGGCGATGCGCGTCATCATCCCGCCGCTCGGCAACGAGTTCAATAACATGCTCAAGACAACGTCACTGGTCTCCGTTATCTCGCTCTATGATCTGCTTGGGGCTGCCGAGGCCATTGGGCGGTTCGGATTCCGCACCCTGGAGTTGCTGGTGGTCGCCTCGATTTGGTATCTCCTACTGACGACCATTTGGGGCTTCATCCAGTCGTGGTTGGAGCGCCGGTTCAGCCAGTCCACACGCGAGCCGGTGACTCAGCCATCCTTGTGGAAGCGGCTCACGGGTATCAGCGGCATGCTTCCGAGAACAGGCCTGGGATCACCCAGTGGCGGTATTCGCTAGGCGGCCTATCGCCGGCATACAGGAGGACATGATGCGCGATTCGACACTGCCGATGGTGGACGCCCAGGACATTCACAAGCGCTTCCATAGCAACGAGGTCCTGCGCGGTGTCACCATGCAGGTCCGTCCGGGCGAGGTCGTCTGCGTCATCGGGCCAAGCGGCTCCGGCAAGACGACGTTCTTGCGCTGCATCAACCATCTGGAGAAGATCAACAGCGGGCGCATCTACATCGAAGGCGAATTGATGGGCTACCGCGAGCAGCCCGATGGCCGACTTCTGGAAGACAGCGAGCGCAACATCGCCCGCATGCGCTCTGAGATTGGCATGGTCTTTCAACGCTTCAACCTCTTCCCCCACATGACCGCGCTGGAGAACGTCATCGAAGCGCCTATGCAGGTGAAGGGCGTTCCACGCGAGCAGGCCGAGGCCCGCGCCCGCGAGCTGCTCGCCAAGGTCGGCCTTGCTGAGAAGGCGGACGCCTATCCCGCCCGGCTGTCTGGCGGCCAGCAGCAGCGCGTCGCCATCGCGCGCGCCCTGGCCATGGACCCCAAGCTGATGCTCTTCGACGAAGCCACCTCCGCGCTCGACCCGGAGTTGGTCGGCGAGGTGCTCAAGGTCATGCGCCAGCTGGCCGAAGAGGGCATGACGATGCTCGTCGTCACGCACGAGATGGGCTTCGCCCGCGATGTCGCCGACCGTGTGGTCTTCATGGACCTGGGTGTGATCGTCGAGGAGGGCAAGCCCGCGGACATCTTCACCAACCCCAAGGAAGACCGCACCCGCTCCTTCCTCCGCCAGGTCCTCGAAGCCAATTCGTAGCCCGCAGCGCCGAACTACCTCCCCTCTCCTCGTGGGAGAGGGGGCAGGGGGTGCGGTCGCGCCTCGCGCCGCCGCTTCTGTTCCTCCGCCACGGTGCGATCAGGTGGGGTGAAGCCCGCCAGGAATGCCGCCTTGTACTCGGGGAATGTCCCGGCGATGATCGCCTCACGCGCGCCCTCCACCAGCCGGATCAGGAAGCGAAGATTGTGGATGGTCGCCAACCGGTAGTAGAGCAGCTCGCCCCGGCTCTCATCATCCTCCGCGCGAATCAGGTGATGCAGATAGCCCGCACTGAACGTCCGGCAGGTGTAGCAGTCGCACGTCGGATCCACCGGCCCCCGCTCCTCACGAAAGCGCGCCGAGCGGATATTCAGCCGCCCGCTCGCCGTATATAGCCCGCCCGTGCGCGCCGTGCGCGTCGGCAGCACGCAATCGAACATGTCCACGCCACGCTCGATGCCCTCCAGCAGGTCATCGGGCGAGCCGACGCCAAGCAGGTGGCGCGGCTTCCCATCCGGCAGCTCGGGAACCGTCGCCTCCAGCATCTCCCACATCAGCGGCTTCGGCTCACCCACTGAGAGGCCCCCGATGCTGAAGCCATCGAACGGCAGCGAGCCGATGAACCGCGCGCTCTCCGCCCGCAGAGCCGCGTCCATCGAGCCTTGCGGGATGCCAAAGAGCGCCTGATCGCCCGGACGCTCGCGCGCCACTAGCGCCCGCTCGGCCCAGCGATGCGTGCGCTCCGTCGCCGCCCGCGCCACCTCTGGCGTACAGGGATACGGCGGGCACTCGTCCAGCGGCAGGATGATGTCCGCGCCGAGCAGCGCCTCAGTATGCATCACGCTCTCAGGCGTCATCACCACCTCCGCGCCATCCAGGTGCGAGCGGAACGTCACCTTGGCGTCCGTGACCTCGCGCAGCTTGCCCAGGCTGAATACCTGGAAGCCGCCGCTATCGGTCAGGATCGGCCCCGGCCAGCGCATGAACCCATGCAGCCCACCAAACCGCGCCACCACCTCTGGCCCCGGACGCAGCAGCAGATGGTACGTGTTCGAGAGCACGATGCTCGCGCCGATGGCCTCCAGATCATCCGGCCCGACCGCCTTCACTGTCGCATGC
This sequence comes from Ktedonobacterales bacterium, assembly GCA_035716045.1. GTDB lineage: Bacteria > Chloroflexota > Ktedonobacteria > Ktedonobacterales > JADMIN01 > JAKAIY01. The sequence goes on along the minus strand of DASTKI010000048.1, from coordinate 5,107 downwards.
GTCCCTACCGGCATGAAGACCGGCGTCCGCACGAGCCCATGCGGCGTCAGCAGCAGCCCGGCCCGCGCCCGTGTCCGCGCGTCGCGACTGACGACGCGGAACCGCAGCGGCTCGCCTGCGCCCAGCGGTTCCGCCTCGCCCGCGTCCGCAGCGCGCGGATCATTGTTGGACGCGCTCTCCCCCGCCGCCGCGTCACGCTCGCTCACCCTGTCCGCCTTTCCGCATCCCAGCCAGCGAAGGCTGGCTTCGCGGCTGAAGGCCCTTAGCCGCGGGTCGACCCGCCCGGCGCCCCTCGCTCACTTGATATGCTTGATATGCTCGCGCAGATATTCGATCACCTTACGGTCAATCCACGCCTCGGTGGCGTCGTGCGCCAGCCGCTCTTCCAGGTTCTCCCGCCCGCCATAGCGCTCCAGCGCGCGGAACGTCGCCTCATCGTATGTCCCGCTCACCGGCCCGGCGTAGTCTCCGCTGCGGGTCAGCAGCGACTGCAATTCGGTGGTCAGCGCCGCATCGAGCGGCTGCATGTCCTCTGGCGCGGGCTTGAAGAACAGCAGTTCATGGATGTCCATCAGCCGCGCCAGCTCCTCGATCGGTTCGGGATGATCGTCCACGCGCAGATCAATGAAGCGGTCATTGAAGCCGCCGTAGCCGCCTGCCTCGCGCACGACTAGCAGCGCCGCCGACTGCTTTCCCCGGCTGTCGCCGCCCGCCGCCTGGCCCGCCGCCAGCGCCGCCAGCAGCCGCCGCCACAGCGGCCCCGTCGCCGTCTGGAACGTCTCCGCCAGCGCCACCACCGTCGCCTCGCTCACCAGGATGTTGCCCTGCGCCGCGAAATTCGGCCCTGCGATGCCGCCCGCCCATGGGAAGCAGTTCGGCCCAGTAAACGTCGCTGAGCCGCCGCGCGCGTCTACGACGCCTGCCTGACGCTGCTCTGGCCGGTCGTCGCTGGCCACCAACGCGTCCAGCGCCTGTTGGGCGGAGCGCCCCGCCGCCATCGCCTCCAGCCCGCGCGGGCCGTAGCTCGTGTTGGCCCATGACTGCGTCGCCACCGCGCCAACTCCCGCCCGCGCCCACGGCACGACCGCTCCTACCGCCAGAAACTTCGACTGCACCGCGATACCCAGATCACCCGTCTCCGCGTCGCGCCCGACAATCGAGAAGGTCGTCACAGGCCGATCCACACGCTCGCTCATCTCACGTCGCTCCCGCGCACACTCAGCATATGCGGCAGGACGCTCCAGAGTCCGCCGCGCGGAGCCAGTGTATCACCTGTGGAACCGTCCCTGGCTCGCTATAGCGCGCCGCCGTGGGCTTCCAGCCCGTTCTCACGTCTACGCGGCAGTGTCGCCTCAGGCAATCGCTGGCTGTCACTGGAGACCTGAATCAACTTTGCCAGACGCCGTGCGCGTGTCTCCTCGCGCTTCGCGCTGATCACCCACCAGCTCGCGACGCGGCGATACGAGGGCGGCTGCGCCTGAAAGTACGCCCAGGCCCCAGCATGCTCCTGAAAGCGCGCGACGTACTCGTCCGGCAAATTACGGTGCGCCGCCTCATAGGAATACTGCGTCTCCTTGCGCGGGTCTCGCCCCTCGAATGCCGCCAGCCCCGCTGGCCGCATGCGCCCAAGCACACGCAATTCCTCCACCCGCGCCATGTTCACCGCGCTCCAGACGCTGCCCTTCTTGCGCGGTGTGAAGCGGATAGAGTAGCGTTCGGCGTCCAAGCCCTTGCGGACACCATCAATCCAACCAAAACACAGCGCCTCATCCAGCGCCTGCTGATAGGTCACGCCTCGCTGGGCCGCGCCCTTCTTGTAGAAACCAATCAGGACTTCACCTGCCGCGCCGCCGTGCGCTTCCAGCCATCCCCGGACTTCAGCGCCTGACGCGAAGAATATCGGCTCCATGCGATTCCCTCCCTATGCCCTTCTATCTCCAAGCGATTCGCACTATGAAGTATAGGCCATATGTTCGGCGGGCGCGGAGACCGTTCGACGAGCACGGAAGTACATAGGTTAAGACGCTTGCGATCTGGGTCTTAACATGCTATACTCCCAAGTTGGCTGCGCCTGCTCAGGCGGGGTGGCGCTTATCGCGCGGCCTGAGCGATCTCTCGGCGCCGAGAAAGGATCCTATGCCCAAGCGAGACGCAATCGAAGTTGAAGGTACCGTGATCGAGGCCCTGCCCGATGCGAAGTTCCGCGTCGCGCTGGATGGTGGCGACCGTGTCGTGCTGGCGTATCTTTCCGGCAAGGTCAAGCTCAACTTCGTTCGCATCGTGCCTGGGGATCGCGTCCGTCTCGAGCTCTCGCCCTACGACTTGAGCCAGGGGCGCATCACCTGGCGCAATCGAACCTAGGGCCTGGCGCGATCACTGGCGTGTGGTCGCGCGGACTCAGCGCCCGTCGCGACATGTGCGATGCTGTCGTTCGCTCTCCGGGGCCATCTGATAGTCGTGGCGGCGTGGCCGCGTCTACCTCTCGCTCGCTGTATTCAGCAGTGAGACGGCAAGCGCGCATCATCCGCGTCCAACGCGATCCGGCGCCGTACGACGGCGGCGCGGCGATAGCCCGATGGCGAAACGCGCCACCGCGCATGCCGTCCCATCCTTAATCGGTGAGGAGACAGTCAACGTGAAAGTGCGAGCGTCGGTAAAGCCGCGCTGCGACAGTTGCAAGGTGATCCGCCGCCACGGCGTGGTGATGGTCATCTGCAAGAAAGAACCCAAGCACAAGCAGCGTCAGGGCTAGCCCCTGATAGATCGTTGAGCGCGCGTATAGCCGCGCCCTTCTCCGCGAGCCCGCCGCGAACCGCGCGGCCAGGGCCACCAGAGGAGTGGAGCGGCTCACGTGCGCGTTGGCGCGTCTGTGAGGTCCGGCTGACACCGGCCCGTGCGCGCCCGCCCGCGTAGCCCGTCCGGTAGCGAGTTTCCGCGAGGGAGCGCGCCAGTCGCAACAGCGCGTCCCATTCGCAACTCCTGACCGACCCGCCGCGCGGCCAGCGATGATCGCGAGCAAGCGTCGAGCCATGCCAAGTCCAGGCGAGCGGCATGGCCTGGAACCATCACTGGAACCATTCAAGAACCGTCCGGAACGTCTGAAACGACACAGCGAGGAGGATCTGGCGCATGGCCAGAATCGCCGGGGTAGATATCCCCCGCGAAAAGCGCGTCGAGGTCGCGTTGACCTACATCTTCGGCATCGGCTCTACCATCAGCAAGCGGGTGCTGACCGCCACGCGCGTCAGCCCTGACACACGGGTGAAGGACCTGACCGAAGATGAGGTCGCCCGCCTGCGCGAGTTCATTGACCGCAACGTCAAGACGGAGGGCGACCTCCGCCGCGAAGTGGACATGAACATCAAGCGGCTGATCGAGATCGGCTGCTACCGTGGCATGCGGCACCGCCGCAATCTGCCCGTACATGGCCAGCGCACGCGCACCAACGCGCGCACCCGTCGCGGCGTCCGCAAGACGGTGGCTGGCAAGAAGAAGGCGACCAAGAAGTAGCAGGAGCAGCCGCTACAGCGGCTGCCGGCTCGCGCGTCGCCTGGTGTGGCGCGGACGAGCCAGTGGATCTCGCGACGCGCAGGAGAGGATACAGACAGCATGGCTGAGAAGGCCCCGAAGCGGCCAGTGGGACGTCAGCGCCGGCGTGAAAAGAAGTCGGTGCCGCGGGCGCAAGCGCACATCCGCGCGACGTTCAACAATACGATGGTGACTATCACCGACCCGAACGGCAACGTCGTCGCCTGGAGCAGCGCAGGCGCCTCCAACTTCAAGGGCTCGCGCAAGAGCACGCCCTACGCCGCCCAGGTGACGGCTGACGGCGCTGCGCGCAAGGCTATGGAGCATGGCGTCAAGCAGATCGAGGTCTACGTGCGCGGGCCAGGCGCGGGCCGTGAGGCCGCCATTCGCGCCCTCTCCGCCGCGGGACTCCAGGTGGTCTCGATCACCGACGTCACCCCGATCCCGCACAACGGCTGCCGCCCACCCAAGCGCCGCCGCGTCTAGTCCATCAGAGTTCCGTAGGACACTGGAGGACACTGGACAGCCAGCGTCCGGCGTGAATGTTTCAACCGCATACACAACCGAATATACGCGATTCGATTCGCTGACCCATTCCCTAATCGCTCGGTTTCCGTTTCGCACGGTTTCGTACGGTTCCCGGTTCCCGTCAGCGCACTGTGTTCGCCCTGGCGCGAGACAGTGAGGCGTCGCCTTCCGTCCTAGGCGGCGCGGGGCTCAGCGCGCATCTCTTCGCAGGATGCGCGACGCGCGCGGCCCTGGGCGCGGACGCCCGCCTTCCGGCTCGTTCGGGGGCGCGGCCCGCGGCTCTTCACTCGCGCCCCACCGGCGAGCATCGCGCGAGCGGCGAACGCCATCCGTCCAGCGGCGTTTCCGCGGCGACCGGCGAGCGCGTCAATCTCTGGCTGGATCATTCTGCGGCTGGAATGCTCTAGTGGACGGAGATAGGCGCGCGACGTTGGTCGCGCCGTGGCGCGGCTCGCGCGTCGCGGCTGCGCATACGCGCAGTAGATTGAAGAAGACCATCATCAGGAGGACGAAGCCAACACATGGCTCGCTATACAGGCCCAGTCTGCCGCATCTGCCGGCGGGAGGGCGAAAAGCTCTATCTCAAGGGCGAAAAGTGCGTCACCAAGTGCACACTCGAGCGCCGGCCTTCCAAGCCCGGACAGCACGGCTCCGCCCGTGGCCGCAAAGCCTCCGGTTATGCGACCCAGCTGCGTGAGAAGCAGAAGGTCCGCAAGACCTATGGCATCCTTGAGCGCCAGTTCAAGCGCCACTTCGACGAGGCCGCCCGCCGTCCCGGCAAGACCAGCGACAACCTGATCCAGCTGCTCGAGATGCGGATGGACAACATCGTCTACCGCTTTGGCTTCGCCGACTCGCGTGCGCAGGCTCGCCAACTGGTCAATCACGGCCACTTCCGCCTCAATGGGCGGCGGCTCGACATTCCGTCAGCCTTCGTCAAGGCGGGCGATGAGATCACCGTGCGCCCCCAGAGCCGGGAGACGGAGTATTTCAAGGCGCGGACGCTGCTGCTAGCGCAGAAGGGCGTCCCGTCGTGGCTGCGTGTTGATCC
>DASTKI010000047.1:0-30778 GCA_035716045.1 Ktedonobacterales bacterium | reverse complement strand
CTGCCATATTACTCCAGTTGGCGCGTTTTGCCAGCATCCGCAGCCAACGGTATCGCCGGAGGTGAGTGAGCCGGATGTCTCCCGCGCCGCCCGCCGCCGGCCGGAGACGCGGGTGCATGCCCCATCCATGCGTTTTGAACTCTGAGCGCCAGTGGCGCCACCTACCGTGTAGCTGGGTGTTGGCGCCCGGCGGGCGCCGCCGGGGGCGCATAGGGCGCGAGGGCGAATGGCGATGGATGATACGGCGCTTGTGGCGCTGGTGGCCGCGGGCGACGATGACGCGCTATGCGAGCTGACCCGCCGCTACCGTGCGCCCTTGCGCCGCTATCTCTGGCGTCAGCTCGATGGCGACGCGCGCGCCGTCGAGGAGGCGGTCCAGGATGTGTTCGTGGCGGTTTGGCGTGGGGCGGCGCGCTATCGCGGCGAGGCGAAAGTGGCCACATGGCTGTTCCAGATCGCCCGCTACCTGGGGTTGCGCGCCCGCCACAATGGGCGCCGCCACGCGGCGCTGACGCCGCTGGAGCCGGAGGAAGGCGAGGAGGGGCAGGCGGACTGGCTCGGCGCCTCATGCGAGGACGAGGTGATAGACCGCCTGGCGCTGGCCGACGCGCTGCGGCGGCTCTCGGATAAGCATCGCGAGGTATTGGAGCTGGTGTTCGTGTTCGGCTTCTCACCCGATGAGGTCGCGCGGATTCTGGAGGCGCCGGTCGGGACAATCAAGAGCCGCATCAGCTATGCCCGCCGCGCGCTGCTGCTCGCCCTGCGTGGGGCGCCCGCGAAGGAGGCGCGTTCATGACATCACCGTATGCGTGCGCCCGCTGCCGCGAACGGCTGCCCTGGTATGCGGCAGGAACGCTGCCGCCGCGCGAGCGGGCGGAGGTCGAGGAGCATCTGGCGGGCTGCGCCGCGTGCCACCGCGAAGTGGCGCTATGGCGCGCGGTCGGCTCCGCGCTCAGTGAGATGGGCGCGGCGGGTGAGATGGGTGAGATGGTCCCGGAGCCTGTGGCGGCGCACGAGGATGGCGAGGATGTGACCTGGCGCGGCGTCCAGTCGCGGATCGCGGCGCATAGCCGGGCCAGCGAGCCAGGATTGAGAGAGCGTTTCTTGATGGATGATGAGACCACTCCTATCGCGTCCGCGCCTAGCATGTCGCCGCGCAGGAGCGCAGGGCTGGCGGCGCGCCAGCCGCTCATGGCGGTAGTGGCGGCGGCGCTGCTAATCGCTTTGAGCGCGACACTGTTCGGCGTCTTTGCCCTACGGGCCCGCCTGGGCGGCTCCGCGACCGCGACCGCTACCTCGACGGCGCTGGTGAGCTCAACCGCGACGGCGAGTGGTCCGGCGTGCGCGCCCGGCAAGGTCACGGCGCGCTTCCCCGCGCACGCCGGGTTGAGCGACATCTCGATGGTGTCAGGCGTGGACGGCTGGGCGGTTGGGAATATCCGCGATTCGAGCGCGCCAGGGACGCAGCCGCGGACGCTGATGATGCGCTACCAGCATTGCGCCTGGGCGGAGGCCGGCAAGAGCATCCCATCGGCGGAGCTGCTCAACGTCGCCATGACATCAGCGAGCGATGGCTGGGCGTTCGGCCTGACGACGAGGTTCGTACCGGCGTCCTCCGCGGGGGGAGCGGGCTGGGTCCCAGATCAGTCGCTGCTGCTGCACTACACCAACGGCGCGTGGCAGCGCGTGCGGGTCAACGACCGGCATGACTTCCAGGGTGGCGTGCTACGCATGGTGGGCAAAGACGACGGATGGTTGCTGCTATATTACGGAAGCGAGTCGCGGACCACCCTGCTCTATCATTATCAAGGCAGCGTCTGGACGCCGGTCGCGCCGCCAGCCGAGGTCCAGTCTGGGAGCATCAGCGGTATATACCCCTCCGCCCCCGACGATCTCTGGGTCTCTGGCTGGCCAAAACCTAATACGAACCTCAACGTCATCGCGCGCTATACCGCCGGTCACTGGCAGGTATGGGACTCGCCACTCTTCGCCAGTTATACACACGAGCCCATCCCTATTCGCGCAGTCTTGCCTGGCGATGTCTGGGCATTCACGCCGTACGGCCTTATCAGGGCCGGCGACAAGCCCTACGTCACGCATTATGATGGCGCGCGCTGGACGCGCATTCCCATCAGCGGTCTGAGCGATCTGGCTCCTAACTGGTTGTTTTGGGTCGCGAGTAGCGCTCGTCCCGATGGAAGCGTCCTGGCGCTGGGCTCGATGACGAGCAATGGGACACTGCGGCCGGCGATCATGATGTGTTCGGCGAAGGGCTGCCAGGCGCAGGAGCTCCCCGTGCGGAATGTCGCCTATCTCAAGAGCGCCTCGTTCTACGCGCCAACGCAGGGTTTCGCGCTCGGCGTTGACCTGAGCGGCGTAGACCCGCTCACCGACACCACGAGCTACAATAGCGTTCCCGCGCTGATCATGTATGACGCGGGCGCGTGGACACGCGTGGCGGCGTAGGCGGACCTCACCCCCTGCCCCCTCTCCCGGAAGGAGAGGGGAGGACGAATGGGCGGGGAGGCAGAGGGAGGCGCAAGGATGCGGCCTCCCTTGGGTGCGCGGTCGAAGGGGAGAAGGGTCAGCGGGTCCAGAAGCCGTCGGGGTCTATCTCGCGGATGATGCGCAGCTCGTCGGCGGTGGGCGGGACGGTCTCGTGGGCGTCGGGGGCGACGCGCAGGTCCCAGCCAGTCTGCGCGCGGACCTCTGCGGCGCTGGAGCCGGGTCGCCACGACTGAAGCTCCATCTCGTGCGTGTCGCTGGTGAAGCCGAGGACGGCCAGCGTGGTGATGACCACATGCGGCCCACCGCGCGGCAGGCCGACCTCGCGCCGCCAGTCGCCGCCCTCGCCGTAGCCGGGGCTGGTGATGTAGCTGACGCGCTCGGGGAAGCGCTTGCGCTCGTGTGACATGATGATCGCCAGCCGCTGGGAGAGCGAGGCGATGTCGGCCGCGCCGCCGCTGCCGGGGAGCTTGGTCTGCGGGTGATGGCGGTCGCCGATGTACGAGGTGTTGAGGTTGCCGTAGCGGTCCACCTCGGCCGCGCCGACGAAGCCCAGGTTGGCCCAGCCCTGCGCCAGCAGGCCCATCAGCGCTCCCGTGCGGGTGGCCCACTCCGCGCCAAGGATGTTGGGCGCGTCGCCCATCGTCAGCAGCAATTCACTGGCAGGCGTGTCGCGCACGAGGCCGTTCTCGAAAAGGCCGATGGCGTTGGGGGCGTGGGTGCGCTTGGCTAGGGCGAAGGCGATCAGCGGCAGGCGCATACCGACGAAGACGACCTCGCCATCACGAATGGCGCGCGCCGCGCAGACGACCATCAGCTCTTGCGGGGTGTAGCCGCCCGCGCCGGGCGCATTCCCTGACATCGCACAACCCTTTCTCTCTACCACTTCTCTCGACTGCTTCTCGACGCCGCGCGCTCCGGCTGGCTTGTTGTTCTCCTTACGGATAGTGTCACATGGCGGGCGCTCTCCACTACTGCGACCACTGCGACTACGGCGCGCATCGCCAGTTTGGCGCCGCTCGCGTCACGAGCGCAAACACTTGGGCCACGGCGCGTGTCTAGTATGCTGTCCTGCCTCCGCGAGCGATGGACGGAGCGCCGCGCGGCGATGAATACGACAGAGGGAGAGCATCTGGGCATGCGGGATGACGACTTCGCGTCGCTGGTCACGCCGCACCTCACCGCTATGCTGCGCGTGGCGCGGGTCATGGTAGGCGCGGACGCCGCCGAAGACGTGGCGCAGGAGGCGGTGACGAGCGCCTGGCGGCGCCGCGCGGACTTGCGCGATTCCAACGTCGTGCGCACGTGGCTGCTGCGCATCACCGTCAACTCCTGTCACAACTGGCGGCGGGCGCGCAACAACCCCGCCGGCCGCTACGCCCTATCGCTCGCGGAGGAGCTGCTACCAGAGGGACTGTACCCGAGCGACCCAGGCGCGAGCGATCACGCGATCAGGCTCGATCTGCGCCAGGCCATCTCAGGCCTGGAACCCGAGCATCAACAGCTCATCGCCCTGCGCTACTTCGCGGGACTGGACTCCGCCGAGATTGGCGCCATGCTCGGCGCTTCGCCCGCGACCGTCCGTACGCGCCTGCGCCGCGCGCTCACCCTCCTGCGCCAGCGACTCAATGGACCCGACTGTGATCTCGCCGCTCCAGCGCGTGAGAAAGGAAACGTGGATGTCTGACCATTTCCCCGGCAAGCCCGGTCAGGATGACGCCGCGCTCGCGCCTGAGCTTGCCCAGCTCGATGAGCTGCTGCTGGCCGAGGGCCGGCGCTGGCGGCGGCATGAACCCTCCACCGCCCGGCTGGAGCGCCATCTGCGCGCGCTGGTCCGGACGGATGGAGCGGGACAGCGAAACGAGGATGTCATGCTTAGCGAACGCGAGCCAACATACGATACGCCGACTCCCGGTCCGGATCAGCGGCGCTCCCCGTCGCGCTGGCGCGGGCCGCTGGCGGCGGTGGCGACCGTGCTGCTGGTGGCGATGGCCGCAAGCGTTTTCGCCTTCATGAGCGCGAAGGGCGTCGGGACGGGGAACGGCCAGCATAGCGCGAAGGCGACGCCAACACGCGGCTTTACCCGCGTCACGGCCATCCAGCCAAGAGATACCTACCTGCCGATTCCTGCAAACGTCTATCTCTGGGACATCTCGTTCTCATCCGCCCGTGATGGCTGGGCGGTGGGCGGCAACCGCATCATCCACGCCCCGCCGAGCCAAGACTTCTCCGCCGCACAGGGCGTGCTAGTTCACTACCACGACGGCGTATGGACAACGCCGAGCGAGAGATTTCCAGGCATACAGCTCAATAGCGTCTCGATGATCTCGGCGGATGATGGCTGGGCAGTTGGCTGGAGCCTCTTGCCCTACAATGCTGCGACCTTTGGGAGTGGCGCGGCGGTCTTGCTGCACTATACGGGTGGGCATTGGGTGAACGTGGACGCGCCCGCGCTGGCGAACACCCATCCAAGCAAGATCCGTATGCTCTCGCCAGATTTTGGCTATATCGTTGGCGTGGTCAACAGTCCTTCCACAACTGATGCGGGAGTACCCGCCCAACATCTGGGGCTTGTCGTGTATCAGAATGGCGCGTGGAAAGCGATTCGCACGCCATTCGCGGCAACCAGCCAGGTGGTCATGGTGTCGGCGAGCGAGGGCTGGGCGCTCACGGTCGAGCATCTGACAAAGCCGGGCGGACTCCAGGACTACCGAACTACGGTCTATCATTACCTGAACGGCATCTGGACGAAGTCGCTGACGTTCCCTGGGGTTATCACGCAGCTCAGCGCCGCCTCGCCCGCTGACGTCTGGGCGATCGCCTTCCAGTGCTCCAACTGCGAGCAGGCTCCTACGATACGGATCGAACACTACAACGGCGCAACCTGGGAGCCCGTGAGCCCGCCAAGCCAATCGGAATTTCTGAAGATACCCGGCTTCGCATCGGACGGGTTTCCTGGACTGCAAATTCTTGATGAGGCCGCTGGTGGGGTCTGGATCGCTTGCACGGCGCAGGATACAGTGAATCACCACACATACACAATTTCGACGGGGATGTGGGTGTATGGATTGAATGGGAACGACCACTGGCTGAGCGTCAGCCCACCCGCCACGAGCGGCGGCGTGCTGTCGCTGACGACGGATGGCGCCGGTGGGACGTGGGCTGTAGCGCAGAACGAGAACCCGTTCGAGATATTCATCCTCTACTCGCAGGGCCAAGACTGGAAGGTGTACGGGCGCAGCTAGCGCTGTGCGGAATGTGAAAGGGGCGAGCCGGAAAGGAGTTCGGCTCGCCCCTTTTCGCTTCACGTATGAGCGCCCGCGTGGCGAGAACCGTTGCGGCTACCCCCACACCTCGCGGGCGACGCTGGCGACCAGCTCCAGCTTGTGGCGCTGGTCCTCGGGCGTGATGCGGTTGCCTTCCATCGTCGAGGCGAAGCCGCACTGCGGGCTGAGCGCCAGCCGCTCCAGCGGGATGTGGCGCGACGCCTCCTCGATGCGGCGCTTCAGCTCGTCGGGCGACTCCATCCGCGGCTTCTTGGTGGTGACCAACCCCAGCACGACGGTGCGGTCTTCCGGCACATGCTTGAGCGGCTCGAACCCGCCGGAGCGCTCGTCGTCGTATTCGAGCAGGAAGCGCTGGAAATGGGTTTCGGAGAAGATGCGCGAGATCGGCTCGTAGTCGCCGCTCGCGTAGAACTTGCTCTGGTTGTTGCCGCGGCAGATGTGGATGGCGAAGGTGACGCCGGGATGCCCATCAATGATGGCGTTGTCCAGCTCGATGCAGCGGGCGATGACCTCGTCGGGGTCGCTGCCGCGCTGGCGGTAGCCCTCGCGCATCTGTGGGTCGAGCAGAGCGGCGTACTGCGGGGCGTCGATCTGGATGTAGTCGCAGCCGAGGCGGATCAGCTCCTCGACCTCGCGCCGCGAGAAATCCACGATGTCGGCCAGGTAGGCGTCACGGGTCGGGTACGCCGACTTCGACTTCTCCGGGTCGTAGTACGCTGCCGCCTGCTGGGCGCTGAGCATCGTCACCTTGCCGGGGTGGCTCGCGCAGGCCCGCAGGTAGGTCCACTCTTCGGCGCACATGCTGCGCTTCCACGACAGCTTCTCCACCACCACCGGCCGCTTAAGCGTCAGCTGCTCGCCGGTCTCGTCGCGGAAGGGGATCGCCCAGCCGCCGAACTTGTCGAAGCCCGCCAGCGACTCCACCAGATGCCCATAGAAGGCGTAGCGCCGCTGCTCGCCATCGGTGATGACATCAATGCCAGCCGTCTCCTGCAACGTGATGGCTTCCCGGACAGCGCGATCTTCGACCGGTTTGAACCGCGCCGGGGTGATCTGGCCCGCTTCGAGCTGGTTGCGCGCCTCCACTAGATACGCGGGCCTGAGCAGACTTCCTACCACTTCACTGCGATACGCCATGGTCTGCTGCCTCCATCCTTTGCGCGCCGCTCACGCCCTATCCGCGCGCCGCTTGCGCCGCTGGCGTGTGCGTCACTCGCGCGTCACTCGACGAGCGCGGCCATCATTCCGCGCACGAACGCGATTTCATCCTGATTGACGGTGTGGCCCATGTCTGGATAGATGCGCATCGTCACATCGCCGCCCAGGCGGCGTAGCGTCTCCGCCGTAAGCTCCACGCGTGCCAGGGGCACATGCGGGTCAACATCGCTGCATCCGAGGAAGACTGGCGCGCCGCCCAGACTGCTGGGATAATCGCGCGGGGTCCCATCCGGCCCGATGAGCCCGCCGCTCCACCCGACCACGCCGCCATAGCGCCGCGCATGGCGCGCGACATATTCGAGGCCCAGACACGCGCCCTGCGAGAAGCCCAGGACCATCACGCGCTCCAGCGGGACGCCCGCCGCGACGATGCGGTCAAGCAATGCGTCTATCACGGCGAGAGCGGACGAGAGGTACGGCTCGTTGCTGGGGATGGGGGCGAGGAAGCTGGTGGGATACCAGGCGTTCCCGGCGGCCTGCGGCGCGAGAAAGGCGAACCCAGGCTGGGCCAGCTCACCCGCGAACGAGAGGATATCCGACGCTGAGGCGCCGCGCCCGTGCAGCATGAGCATCGCCGCTCGCGCGCGGTCCAGCGGCTCGCCAGCGGCCAGCGTTGGTTGGCCCTGATGCGCCGTGGCGCCTCGGTCAAATTGTTCAGCCATCGTGTAGGCTCCCACTCGTATGCGCCTGGCCGACTACGCCATGAGGGCTGCGATCGCTGGCCAGCGCCTGGCGCGCGTCCGCGACGAGCGCGGGCGGCGCGTTCGCCACCCCGACCAGCCAGGAATAGCTCAGGCCAAGCAGGCGAACGTAGAGGATGGTGACGACCGGCTGAAACCCGGCGTTGGCGAATCCCTTGAGCGACGGGCGGTTCTGCTGGGACGCGCCAATCCACAGCCGGTGGAGGCCTTCGCGGCGCAGCGTAGCGACCATATACACCAACAGGGCGCTGTAGATTCCCTGGCGGCGGAATGGCTCCAGCGTGACGCAGTCCCAGATGTAGGCTTCGCCGGGCCGCATGCGCAACGAGCGCTCCAGCTCGCCGATGCGCTCCTCACCCTGCGATACCCAGCCGTATGCGGCGAAGGCGTCCCCGATCCGCGCCACAAAGCAGCGGCTGCCCGCCGCGAAGCGCCGCTGGATCTCGGACGGGTCGGTGAGCCCCATCGCCGTCGCCAGCGCTCCTGACGTCTCCGGCGCCGCCTCAGCGAATATCGCTGGCGCCCGCGGCCGCGCGGCCGCGGGCGGCTCGCCATCGAGGTCCATCGCCCAGAGGACACCGCGCTCGTAGGCCCACAGCGGTTGGGAGAGCATGGCGGCGTTCCTCCTTGGGCGGACCTCACCCCCCCTGCTGGCCCCCTCTCCCATGGGGAGAGGGGGAGACGTAGGCAAGGCTTGCGCGCGGGCATCAACTCGCGGTGGCTTTCTCGCGGACGGGCTCGATGGATGGTTTGGTGTGGCTCAACTCCTCGATGGCCTGGGCCAGGTGCTTGTCCTGAACGTTGTAGTCACCGGCCTCCACGCGGATGCGATGCGCCGCCGCGAGGACATCGGCAATCGTGTAGCCTTCAGGCGCGACGAACTTATAGCATGCGAGCTCGAGCAGCTGCCCGTTTGGGTCGCGGAAGTAGATCGAGTCCATGAAGCCCCGATCAATTGGGCCGGTATTCTCGATGCCTAGCTCCTTGAGCCGTTCGACCACCTGGGTATACACCACATGCGAGACGGTCAGCGCCATGTGATGCAGGTTGCCGATGTCTTGTGGATTGGGCGTCGGGTCGTTTACGCGGGTTGGCCGGACGAAGTAGGTCAGCAGGCGCCCGTCACCAGCGTCGAAGTACAGGTGCTCTTCGCCTGGCACGTCGAGATTGGGCTGGTCGAGCACCAGCCGCATGCCGAGCAGCCCCTGATAGAAGTCAATGACCGCCTCGCGATTCGAGCCAACGAACGTGAGATGGTGTACGCCCTGAACCTGGAGTCTGGTCACGGGAACGCCTCCTGAAAGGTCGCGAAAGGTCGCGAAAGGTCGCGCGGGCGCCCTGCGTCAGGGCGTCAGGGCGTCAGATGCGGAAGAACAGATGGCGGGCCTTGGCGATGACGTCGGGGTCGCCGGTCGCTTCGCCGCCCTCGATGCGCTGGAACGCGGTGAGTACGAACTCTGAGGCGTCGCGGAAGTGGAATGTCGCCGGCAGATTGGAGACATCGCTGACCGGCTCGTAGGTGAACTGGCCGTCTTTGACCTGCACGCGCCACTTGCCGCCCCACTCGCCGTCAACGACGACGCCATACGTGATATCTACGCCCTTGGCGGACTCCTGGTCAACCGTGGACTGCATCAAGATGAACATGTAGGGGACCAGCACGCCCGCGGCGCGCTCGTCCACCTTGGCGTCCGTCTCGCCCAGGCCCACTCGCATGTCCCAGCCATGGACGCCATAGTCCATGATCTGGAAGGCGGGATAGAAGAACGCGGGCAACGGCCCCATGAAGACGTGGGTGACGTTGAAGCCGCCCCACTGCTCAGCGGTGAGGCTGTCGAAAATCGCCATCAGCCTGTCGGACGCTGACTTGAGACGGCTGATCGCCTCTTCGCGCGGCAGTGTGCGGAAGGTCAGCGCGACGCGATCGAGCTCTTGCGCCATCACGAGCAGGCCGAGGCTGGTCGCGGAGGTATCGCCCCGGCTCGCCATATCCCAGCGTGTCAGATAGCCCTCGGTCACGTCAATCATGTGGCCGACGAGGTCGCGCACCTGCCAGTGGCCGCTGCGGGTGGGTGATTCCCAGTTTTGCGGGACGTCAATGATCTCGTAGAACTTGCCGCGCTCCGTGCGCACGACATCGAGCACGAGGTCCTTCGCGCTGTAATCCATCGGATTGATCGCCACGAGCGCCCTCCTTCGGGACTGTCGGGGGTTGAGCCGGTTCACTCTGGATTTCGAAAGCGGGTTGCGCGACCAGGGCCATCTCGGCGGAAGACCCTTCCCATATGCCTGAGCGGCGAGCCAACGATGCCCGCCGCTCGCATCCCAATCACCACGCCTCTCGCAGCAGCGCCTCGATCTGCGCGACATCGGTGAGCGGCTTGGGGTTGTTGTGAACGGTGCGGCTGGCGAAGGCCATGCGCGCCAGTTCCGGCAGCATCTCCTCCTGTACGCCAATCTCACGCAGGCGCCGGGGTAGGCGCATCTGCTCGACCCAATCAGCGACCATCTGAGCGGCGGACGCGGCGGCCTCCTCCGCGCTGTGTCCGCTGACCGGAATACCCATCGCCTCGGCGGCCTGCGCCAGTTGCGGCGCCGTCGCGTCCAGGTTGAAGCGCATCACGTGGGAGAGCATGACGCTGTTGGCGTCGCCATGCGCGGCGCCGGTGGCGCCGCCGATGACGTGGCAGACTCCGTGATGCAGCCCCATCGCGACATTGGAGAGCGCCGTTCCCGCCAGGAACGCCCCGGTGAGCGCCTCCTCGCGCGCCTCGATGTCGGAGCCATTCTCGCAGCAGCTGACCAGCGAGCGCGACAGGGCGCGCAGCCCACCCAGAGCGGCGGCGCTGGAGAGCGGGTTGCTCGTAATGGAATACAGCGCCTCGATACAGTGCGCGACGGCGTTGATCCCGGTTCCCGCCGTCGCCCTGGGCGGCAGATCAAGGGTCAGCAGCGGGTCATAGATGACGAGCTTGGGCGTGATCTTGGGGTCGGTGACGGTGATCTTGTTGGAGACGCCGTCTACCTCGCGCGTGACGCCGTAGACGGGCGTGATCTCCGAACCGGCGTAGGTGGTGGGGATCGCGATGGTAGGAATCAGCGGCTGGTCGGTGGGGTAGGCGGCGCGGGCGGGCCGTCCTATGCGCCGCTCTTCCAAGGCGAGACTGGCGGCCTTCGCCACGCCAATGGCGCTGCCGCCGCCGAAGGCGATGATCGCGTCCGCGTCATGTTGCGCGGCGATATCGGTCGCCGCGGTGACGTCACTTTCGGGGACGTGCCCCTGGACGCGCTCATACGTCGCCACCAGCCGCTCGCCCAGCAGCGCCTCGATCGGCGCGAGCATTCCCCGCGCGCGAGCGCCTGCCGTCGCGCAGAGCGTCAGCCGCCGCCAGCCGTAGCGCTTCGTCAGGTCGCCAAGCTGGCCGAGTGAACCTCGCCCGAAGACAATCTCCTGGGCAAAGAACGTGTAGTGAAATGACCTCATCGGCATGCCTCACCCGAACCTGATGTCAGCTGGCGAGCCGCGCGACGCGGTATGAATCCTTGCGCGCATTGTACGCGCGTGACGGCTGGAATTGCGAATGCGTGCTCACCCACGGCTGACAGCGCGTCGTGGAGCGTCGCTAACGGGCGATGTTGGGCAGCCCGGCGCGAGCGCGGATGTCGGGCGCGTGGATGCTGACGACCTGGCCGGAGTAGGCGTCGCCACCAGGTCCGCAGAGCCAGCGAATGAGCGCCGCGGCCTCCTCCGGCGGGCGCAGCATGCCGGAGCGGTGGGCCTGGCGGAACATCTCCATCTCGGGCGCGGGCGCGCCGCGCAGGCGGGCCTGCATCTCGGTATCCATCATGCCAGGGTTGACGGCGATGGCGGCGACGCCTGAGCCAGCCAGATCCTCGGCCAGCGCGCGGGTGAGGTGGTCCAGCCCCGCCTTGGAGACGCTGTACACGGCCTTGCCGGGGATGGGGCGGACGGCGGCGCCGGAGGTGACGTTGAGGATGCGGCCCCAGCCCCGCTCGCGCATGGCGCTGATGGTGGCGCGGGCGCAATAGAACGGGCCGTTGAGGTTGATGGCCAGCTCGGCGGCCCACATGCCGGGGTCCAGCGATTCGAGGCGGGAGGTGACGCCCTCGACGGCGGCGTTGTTGACGAGGATGTCCACCGGGCCGAGCGCTTCACTCATCTCGGCGATGGCGTCGCGCACGGCCTCCCAATTGGAGACGCCCGCGACAGTCCAGGCGGCGTGGCGCCCGCGCTGGCGGACGGCCCCGGCGACGGTGGCCAGGTGTGGCTCCGAGCGGCCCAGGAGGGCGACGTCCGCGCCAGCCTCGGCGAGCGCCAGCGCGACAGCGGCGCCCAGGCCGCGCCCGCCGCCAGTCACCAGGGCCACGCGCCCGCGCAGATCGGGGACCTCCGCTCGCTCTGTCACGCCCTCGCCTCCTGTCGCTGGACTCTCCACATTATACGCCGCGCGGTCATCGCGCCTCACGCGCGCGGCGTGTCAGTAGCCGTAGTCCACCGGTGCGGCGAGGCGGCGCTCGCGTGGGGCCAGCGCGCGCCAGCGCTCGGCGCTCAGCTTCTCCAGATAGGCGCCGCGGTCGGGGACGCCCATCACCCATTCATCAAGCCAGGCGGCGAAGCCCTCGGGCGTGCGCGACTGCTTATGGTACTCAGCGAAGAAGGCGTGGTCGCGGTTGTAGTAGCCCTGGACGGGCGAGGGGTGCGCGCCGCCGGGGGAGTGCACGACGGCCAGCGTCTTGAAGCCAGGGGCCAGCACGCGGTTGGGGTCGCTGAGGATGACCTCCTCGGGCACGATCTCTTCGGCGATGTAGATGACGCCCTTCGCCGCCAGCGCCGCCTCCTCGCAGATGCCCAGCCCGCCCCAGACGTGCGCGCGTCCCAGGGCGTCGGCGCGCTGGACGTGGATGATGGCGACATCAGGCTGTACTGCCTGGACGAGCAGGGTTGGGGAGCCGTCGTAGGGCGAGGGGGCCGGGCGCATGCCGGGGTTGTCGCGGGCGATGTCGGTACCCAGCAGCGAGCGGATGGGGATGTAGGGGACGCCGAGCGCGGCGGCCTGGAGCGCGACTGCGATGCTGTAGTTGCTGTGGTCTACGATCTCGATCGGGCGCGGCTGCCCGCGCTCGGCGGCGCGGCGGTAGTTATGCCCCAGCCCCTCGCTGACGTTGCCCGACCAGGCGGCGGTGACGCGCGCGACGCAGCCCGCGCCGATCATTTGGTCGAAGAGGATGTCGGAGATGGGGCCGATGAGGGTCAGGTCACGGCGGCGCTGGCGGATCATCTCGTGGGCGGCGGCGAAGGGAATCAGCGGCTCCAGCGCGCAGCCGATGGCGACGCTCGCCCCATCCGGCGCGTAGCGCGCGATGGCCTCGCGCATCGTCAGCAGCTTGCTCTTCGCGCCCGCCGGGGTCGCCTGGCCTTCCCGCTCGCTCTCGCCCATCAGTCACTCCTGTCCTGTCTGCTTACCAGATCCGTGAGGCGTAATCGTCCGTCCTGCTGGTCAATTGTCGCGTCAGCCAGAAGCTGGGCATCCACTGCTCGATCAGGCCACAGGAGCGGAAGCCAAGCCGCTCATAGAGCGGACGCGCCTCCGGGGTGGCGGTAAGCGTGGCCCAGCGGCAGCCATTGTCGCGCGCGTCGCGCAGGGCCAGGACCAGCAGATTGCCCGCGATGCCACGGCGGCGCGCGCCAGAGAGGGTGGCGACGTGATAGACGCCTGCGGTATCGCCGTCGCGCAGGGTGGCCAGCGCGGCGACGGGGCGCGCGCCCAGCCGCGCGATCCAGAGGTCGAAGGCGGGATTGAGCGATGTCCAGCGGCGCATCGGCTCGCGCGGGATGTAGAAGACCTGGCAGATGATGGAGAGCGCGGCCTCAGCCTCTTCTGGCGTGAGGGCGCGGTCGAGCGTGACGCTGGCGGGCGGACCGGGATAGCGGGCGGCGGCCTCGTCGAGCCGGTCGAGCGGCAACAGCATCATGGTGGCGCCGCCCCAGTTCTCCATGCCCAGCTCGCTGAGCCGCTGGCGCAGCCCCTCCGGCTCGGCGCCGCGCGTCAGCCACCACTGGAAGGGCAGGCGCCACTGGCGGTAGGGCGCGATGACGCGCTCGATGTCCTCCCTCGTGACGGGCGTGGCGCTGTGGTAGCCGATGACCATGTTGAGCAGGCTTTCAGGATCGCCGGGAGTGTGGACGCGCAGGCAGTTGTCGAGGTGGTCTGCGAGCGTCGGCGGGGTGGCGCGCGCCTGCGCGAGCGAGGCCCACGCGGCGACCCAGTTGCGCTCGACGAGGCGCGCCATCTGATCGAGTTGCTCCAGCGCCATCGTCTCTCTCCCTCGCCTGGCCAGAGCGTCATCGCCCCGTGCGCCGTCAGCGGCTCGCCCCGGCCCTGACGTATCCAGACGATACAACGCCAGCCGCGAGGCAGGCAAGACGGAGAGTGGGCCATCGTGGCCACCTATCGGCGGCAAGCGGCGCCATGTCGGAAAACCATGCCTCCGTAGGAGCATACGTTCGGGCCACGCCGCCAATTAAGGCGATGATAGCCATTTCGGTCTGGTTATCCCAAGGGTGTCTTGAGCGCATCAGATGTGGAAAGCATATGCCGTGAGCGAGCGTCCAATCGCCGGTGTTCACGCGGCCCGCCGCATAACCGGACGGGCATTGCTCTACCCCAGCGACGCGCATTGCCTGGCTATCGTACTTTGGTCTGGCCTGTCGCGGCCGGCTCGCCAGGTACGTTAAAATCATGCTACGTGTCCAGGATTTGGAACTGAGGCTTTGTTGATCACGGATAAGATGGGCGGCAAAGTACGTCGCATGACGCTCTGGCGCAACCGCGACTTCATGCTGCTCTGGAGCGGTCAGGCGGTTTCGTCGCTCGGCGCGACGATCACCCAGACCGCGTATCCGCTCCTGGTCTGGGACCTCTCGCATTCGGCGGCGTTGGTCGGTCTGGTCGGCGGTCTGAGCACACTGCCCTACATCTTCCTCAGCCTGATCGTGGGCGCCTTGATTGATCGCTGGGATCGCAAGCGTGTGATGATCTTCTGCGACGTGGGGCGCGCGCTCAACCTGGTGAGCGTGCTCGTCGTTCTGGGGCTGGGGCGCCTGACGGTGGCGCAGATCTGCGCCAACACGCTGCTTGAGGGGACGTTCTACGTCTTCTTCAACCTGGCCGAGGTTTCCACCTTGCCGCATGTCGTCAGCAAGGAGCAGATTCCGCAGGCCACAGCGCAGAACGAGGCGACGACCGGTACAACCGTGCTCATAGGCCCAGCGCTCGGTGGCGCGCTCTACGCCCTGGGCCGATTCGCGCCATTCCTGGCCGATGCGATCTCCTACGCCGCCTCGGTCCTCACGCTGAGCTTTATCCGGGCGCCATTCCAGGACGAGCGGCAGGAAGGTCGGCGGCGCGAGCTGCTGGCGGAAATCCGCGAGGGCCTCTCCTGGCTCTGGGGCCAGCCGCTCATTCGCTACCTTGCCTTCCTCACCGGCGGCTGGAACTTCGTCGGCGCTGGCCTGATTCCCGTCCTCCTGATCCTGGTGAAGCAGCAGCACGGCTCATCGCTGCTCTATGGGACGATTTTGACGATCGGCGGGATCGGCGCGATCGCCGGATCGTTGCTGGCCGCGCCGATCCGGAGGCGTTTCCGCTTTGGTCCGACCATCATCGTTCTCGTCTGGTTTGAGGCGCTGTGGTTCCCGCTCTACGCGGTCGCCCCCAATCCACTGTTCCTGGGGGTCATCTCCGCGTGCCTCTTCATGGCTGGGCCCATCTACAACGTGGTGCAGTTCAGTTACCGGATCTCGATGATTCCAGACGAGCTGCAGGGGCGCGTCAATAGCGTCTTTCGCCTGCTGGCTTTCGGCTTCCAACCATTCGGCTTCGCTCTGACCGGACTGTGGATCGAGTGGTTCGGCGTCACGTCAGCGATCCTGTTCCTATCCGCGAGCACGTTGCTCCTGGCGATTCTGACGTCCGTGAACAAGCACGTCATTGACGCTGGCCGCGAATGAGGAGCCCGGCGTCCCCGTTGAGGGTCGCTAGAGAGCGCCGCCACCAACCCGCCCCCGCCCTGACGTAGGCGGACGATACAACGCCAGCCGCGAGGCGGGTAAGCCGGAGCAGGCTGGAACGTAATCTCCCTCTCCCACCGGGAGAGGTGGTTGGGGGTGAGGTCACGCCTGTTCACCGTCCATATTCATCAGTTAGCCGGGTTGCGTTGGGCGAATTCCTGCGCGACGGCGCCCATGCGGGCGAAGGTGGCGCCCATCGCCTTGAGCTCCTCGATCAGGCGCTCCAGCACGAGCATGCGGTGGCCGCGCCCGATGACCTGTGGGTGGAAGGTGTAGGTGATCACGCCCCACTCCAGCGTGCGCGTGAGGTAGCGGAAGTCGTCGAGCCAGTTGGCGAGCACGTCGTCCGTGCGGCGCAGACCCTCCTGCAGGTGGGTCGCCGTCCAGAGATATTCGAAGTGCGGGAAGTCGTCGAGCGTCCAGCTGACGGGCAGCTCGATCAGGCTGGTCGTGGCGCCGAACTGGGCCGGCTGGTCGAGGGTGATCACATCGCCGCGCCGCGCCCGGTACGGCGTGTAATCGTTGGCCATCATGCTGCTGTCGTAGATGAAGCCGTGCGCTAGCAGCAAATCAACGGAATGCGGGCTGAGGTCCCAGGCGGGCGAGCGGTAGCCGGTCGCTGGCGCGCCGGTGAGGCGGCGAATCGCGTCATTGCCACGAACCAGCACGGCCTCCTCCTGCTCGCGCGTGAGGCGTATGGGCGCTTCGTGCGCGTAGCCGTGGTGGCCGATCTCATGGTCCGCCGCGTGGATGCGCGCGCAGATGTCGGGGTATGTCTCGATCGTGTGGCCGGGAATGAACCAGGTGGACTGGATGCCATGCGATTCGAGCAGCGCCAGGATACGTTGCGCGCCAACCACGCCAAACTCACCCTGCGAGATCGGCGTTGGCGTCGTGATGCCCCGCGCGAGCCAGAGCGAGAGCGCGTCAAAGTCGAACGTCAGGCAGACCAGGTGGCGTGGCATGGACAATCCTCCTCACGGCTGTGACGCGGTTGTTTGGATGCGCGCGCCGCTATTATACGCGACACGCGACCGGCGAGCATCACCTATACTGGAGGCGGCTAACGGTGGCCCGCGACGTCCGCTCAAGATATGGCGGCGGCCGCGGGCGAGCGGAGTAACACCATGCGGGAGGAACGCTATGGGGCGGCTGGACGGCAAAGTGGCGATCGTGACGGGTGGCGGCTCGGGGCTTGGGCGCGCGATCACGCTGCGCTACGCCCGCGAGGGCGCGCGCGTGCTGGCGGCGGACATCAACGAGGCGGGCGCGCGCGAGACAGCGCGGCTGGCGGCGGAGATTGGAGAGGACGCGGGCGAGCGGGTAGCGGCTCGCGCGCTGGATGTGACCGATGAGGACGGCGTGGCGGCGGCGGTGGAGGAGGCGGTCAAGCGCTGGGGCAGGCTCGATATCATGATGGCTAACGCCGGCATCGGTTGGCCGGGGCCCATCGCCTTGCTGGACCTGGAGAACTGGGAGCGCGTGCTGCGGGTGAACCTGACCGGCGTCTTCCTGAGCGCGAAGCACGCCTTCCGCGCGATGCGCAAGAATGAGAGCGGTGGCGTTATCCTGGCGACCGCCTCCGTAGCCGGGTTGGAGGGCACGCCGGGCCTTGGCGCATACGGCCCAGCCAAGGCGGGCGTGATCCAGCTGGTCAAGACGCTGGCGCTGGAGGGCGCGCGCTATAACATCCGCGCCAACGCGATCTGCCCGGTGTGGATTGATACGCCGATGGTGCAGGCGTTCGTCACGCTCATGCCCGGCGGGCCGGAACTGGGGATGGAGCGGCTGCGCCAGTCGGTGCCGCTAGGCCGCGTGGGCGCGCCGGAGGATGTGGCGGCGGTGGCGGCGTTCCTGGCCTCCGATGACGCCGCGTTCATGACTGGCACGGCGGTCCCGGTGGATGGTGGGCATACCGCTGGGGCAAGCGCGGGACTGGGTTAATGTGCCGAGTTAACGTAATTGTGGGCGTGAACGGGAGGCTAGGACGGTCCTCCCCACCCGTCCTAGCCTGATTGGTATGCCACCTGGTCCACATGTGACCGTTCGCTTGCTCATTTGGCGTGTGTGAGTGGTCGTGCGAAACCCCGGAAAAGATGCGGACAACTACGGACAATCGCAGACAATTGCCGCCATTAAAACCCAAGAGGGCTACCGATTCTGGCTAATTGTCCTATTTACAGAGCGCTTGTGTGGCGATTAAGCTACCTTCACCTTTAGCGGGCGAGCGCATGGGCTCGAAGATCTGGTGATCTTTGGGCGCGCTACGCACGGACGCGCAGACACGCTTCACTGTGAGGGAGCGGCGCGGCCCAGGCGGCTTCGCTGGAGCCATGACATGGGACCACAGGGAGGTAGGAGCGCATGGCATCACCTACGAGACGCGATCTGGCTCAGGACGCGCTCGAAAGCGACATGGGAGTGACGGGTAGCGCGGTCGTGGCGGCCCCAATGGCGGAGCCAGAAGACAAAGCTCTGCCGCTGCCGGGATGGCTGACCAAGCTGTATTTCCTGTTCCCGATCGTGCTCTACATCCCTGACGCGATCTTCAACTACTACGTCTACTCAGACGGTATCCGCTCGACCAGCGGCGATATCATTGCGCAGTCGTTCTGGTCGGTGGTGTGGGGCTTCGTCGCGATCGGCGTGGTTGGGATGGCCTATCTGCTCTCCGTGCTGGCGCCCTGGCACTGGAGCCAGAACCACAAGTTCCAGGCGTTCTTCTGCGCAGTGGGCGTGGTCGTCGCGACGTTCATCACGACATGGAACAGCCTGGCGTATCGCAGCAGCACCCCCTTCCCGACCTTCAGGACCGATGAGTGGGCGTACTCGCTGTGGCCGCAGCTCCAGACTATGGGCGTCAACGTGACGATGGTGTTGGTGGCGGTGGCGCCGCCGTTCTGGGGCCTGTTCTGGGCGATCGTCCAGCCGACCGAGAAGAATCGCAGCCTGCGCCACATGCAGGAATCGCACGCCGAGCGCCTACTGCGCCTGCAGCAGGAGGCGGAGGTCAAGCGGCTGAAGGCCGAGACCAACGCGCGAGTGCGCGAGGCGCAGCTGCGCGGCATGGCGCAGACAGCGGCCGCCGCGCGCGAGCAGGCGGCGGGCCTCATCGCGCAGCGCAAGGGTGGTAAGGACGAGAGCGACAAGCTGCCCGCGCCCGCCGAGGCGCCCGCGACGCTGGCGATCGCCGCCCCGGCCGAGACGCCGTCCAGCCCAGAGCCGACGCCGCTCTTCACGCCGAATCGCAGCCGCGACCTCGCAGGCGCCGGCCGGCGCATGGGCGAGGGCCGCGAGATGTACAATCACGCCGCGCCCGCCGCTGGCCCCCGCGCCGAGCCTGACGTCGCGGCGGCGGCGTTCGCCCAGCCCGCGCTCCTGAGCGACGCGACCTCCGCCAGCGCGCCAGGCGCGGATGTGGACACCTCGTGGCCGGCTCGCCCGCGCCCAACGGTGGGCGCCGGGATCGCGGCCTTCTTCCCCGGCGATTCCGACATGACCGGCACGACCGGCCCGCGCCCGGCGGTGCGTCGCGCGGCTGAGCCCAGCCCGCTGCTGCACGAGATGAACACCCCGCCCGTCGTCAAGCAGGTGAAGGTGGTCATTGACGATCTGCGGGCGAAAGGCGTGACGCAGCCGACGCAGCGCGAGGTCATCGCGGCGGTGCGCGAGCACTACGAGATAGACACCGAGGCGGCGCGCAAGATGGTGCTAGCCTACAAGGCCGCGCAGAAGAGCGCGCGGAGCTAGCGAGCTTTTCGCGGCGCACTAACCAGACAGTACCACCGGCGGCGAGTCTGATACGTCAGGCTCGCCGCCTCGTGTTAGAATAGCGGTGTTTCCTGGCTATTACGTCGAATTGGCTGTGATAGCGTAACGCCGTGTGCGACAGCGGAAACTCCCACATTCACTCGCAAATTAACGTCGAGCGTCCTCCAAGCCTCATGTTGACAATAGCAAGCTAGCATGGTACAAAATTACTCGACCAAGGTAGCGTCGGCGCAAGTATGCGGCAAGTTCACAGTAGTCGTATGGAACATCCAAAGGAGAACGTCGTGTCCACATTCAAGGCAAACGTCACTATGATTCGCCTCGGGGGGGAGGCTGGTCACTGCATTAGCATTGGTAGCTATGCTGCTTCCATTTAGCCCCGTCGCAATGGCTGCGTCCAGTTCGCAACACGGTCATACTGGCACACCCAACGCGTACAGCTGCTCTTCCTGGGTGGTTGTAGTTAGCAAGCAAGTTAGCCACAAATATGGCGTCGCCACATATGCTGGCGATGTGTATTTGGAAAAACTCATTGATAGCGCGACAGGCTCCTACTGCAATGAGATCCGCGCAGAGGCGACACTCACTACACCCACCGGAGCGCTGTCGGCCACCGTACGCGCGGATCTTTCCTATGAGCCGAGCGGCAGTGGCAACTTCCATGATACCTATGGCCCGACTCTAACGGCTGGTAGCGGCGCCAGTGTGTATTCAGTCACTGCCAGCGAAAGCAATGTGTCGTGCGCGCTAGCGCGTGGATACTATGTGTTCCCCGATACCAGCGCGACCTACGCCACGGCACAGGTGTGCGGATTCTAGTCGCCTCAGGTAATTCCCAAGCCGCCGATCACTGAAGGACATGGGGGGACTAGATGGAGCGCGATGATGACCGGCTTCCTGGCGATGTGGAGCGTAGCCGGCGCCGAAAGGCTATCGAGGCTTTGGCTAGAGAGGCAATCTCTACACAGCCAAAGGATCCAACTGCTAACGTAGTGACCGCGCATGGCATACTGTCGTCGCATTCGATGCAGCCAGGAGTGATGTATCGCCGGATTGCGCTATTCGTCACTGCTGGTCTTTGTACGATCGCCATAATTGGCGCTGCGACGGTGTTCACACGTTCGCATCCACAGGTCGCTGCGTCATCAGGCCCCTCTCCATCCGTGGTCACGGTTTCGCTCAGTTCAATGGGCTATGTCTGCCCAACCGACGCTACCTGGTCACCCAGCAGTGAGATGCTCGCTGTTGTCGTCGCCTACGCTGACAAATCCGGATGTGACGCCGCGCCGCATGGCGTCCTCATCCTCGACGCCAGCGGGCGCAAAGTCCTGTTTCAGGCTCTAGACCTCGATTCCGCGTCCCCTGGCGTCACGCTCGCATGGGCGCCTGATGGGGCATCCGTCGTGTGTCTCGTATACCGACCAGATACGTCCACCGGCGGATTGCTACCAGTCCTTCGCTTATTCCCTGTCACGACTGATGGTAGTCCAGCCACTATCGTTGGCGCTTCGCGCCTGTTTTCGCCTGATGCGCCAGTGGGCTTTTCCGTGTGGGATCTCAAGAGCAGAGCGGTCAGTCAGACCTATGATCATGATATAGCGCCTGCTCAGGCATACCGCTGGCAGCCCGATGGCCAAGTGGCGCCCGTGCAAGGCGCTGCGCCGTCTGGCTATGCTGGCAGCCCGAGAAGCTCGTCGCCAAGCGACATCTTCTCATTCTGGCAGCCAGGGTACATTGTTCCCTTGTCAAATTCACCCTCCGAGGCGCCACAAGCGGAGACATATCAATCGCTCGCTGAGGTATGGAGTCCAGATGGAAGGTATCTGGCGATAGCCGCGCCATTTCGCGCCTTGCTTCCATTCAATCGGGCCCTCCATCAGCGCGCTCCCGAGGTTACTTTGTGCCATAGCGCAAGCGTGACGGAGGCGTGCGCCTCATCACCGCTGGCGTTGCCCGACGCTGCTTTCGCAGCCGTGCGAGTGGCAGCGGACGCGGGTGGGCATATCGTGGCTCCGGCGGGTTACGAAGGCGCGAAGCTGTGGAGCGTAGTCCCGGTCGCCTGGAGGCCCGATGGCGCAGCGCTAGCGGCGATTCTCCCAGACGACGGATTCGCCGCGCAGAGTCAGACGCTGCGCGTTACGCTCTACTCCACTCAGTCGGGTTCGCTCATTGCGCACTTGACTGCCAGGCGAGCAAATGACGGAGATGCGGCTCAAGGGATGATCGCGCCAGTTCTGATGTGGGCTCCCAATGGCAAGCATTTATCGCTGGTGGACTATGACTCGGGTTTCATCACGATCTGGAGCGGGCATGCGTTGCCTGGGGGCAGCTAAAGAGACGCCTAGTGCAAATCTCCGCAGGAGGCGGACTAACCAGACAGTACCACCGGCGGCGAGTCTGATACGTCAGGCTCGCCGCCTCGTGTTAGAATAGCGGTGTTTCCTGGCTATACGTGGAATTACGTAGAGCGGCGCGAGGCGCGGCGAGAAGGCGCGAGGCGGGCGATGATGAGAGACGCGGATCAGGCGGGCGCGCGGGCGTGCGTCGGATGGGCGGCGCGCTGGCTGCGAACGCTGGCGCTGGCCGGACTGCTGGCGCTTGGGCTGGCGGCGCTGGCGGGCGGGGACCTGCCAGGCAGGCTGGGCGCGTATGCGACGCTGCGGGCATGTGGGCTTGGGTCGAGCGCGACGATGGTAGCTAATGACGCGCCCGCGCTGGCCTACCAGCAGTCGGCGGTCACGCAGGGCGTCCCGCTGGGCATCTTCGCGCTCGACTTTCAGACACGTCAGGCGGTCACCTTCTACGATGACCTGAGCCGGGTCGCCAACGCGCCCGACCCCAACACGGTCCACTGGAAATGGGACTTCGGCGACGGCTCCGCGCCTGGTTACGCGTATAAATCCGCCCATACCTACAGCGCTCCTGGATCGTATACGGTGACGGTCTACATCCAGGACCCGGTGGCGGGCGATTGGGGCGATCCCTTCGATCACGCCGTCTTGCACGTCGTAGCGACGACCATCGCCAATCGGCCGGTGGCCGCCGCGCGGGCGCTGACCTCGCCGGTGATCGCGATGGGCAGCAAGATCACCTTCGACGCTGGCGGCTCGCATGCCGTGATCGGATCGGGCCTGAAATACGACTGGAACTTCGGCGATTTCACCGTCGGCTCCGGCCCGCGCGTGACGCATGAGTTCGACCAGCAAGGCCACGGCATGGTGACGCTGACGGTGACGGACGCGCGCGGCGCAAGGGCCATCGCCCAGGTTCCGGTGGTGATCGTGCAGTCGCTCCAGCCGGCGACGGTGACCGCCTCGCCGCTGAGCGCGCCGGTGGGAACGACGGTCAGCTTCGATGCCTCGGGCACGCAGCCGCCGACGGGCGAGCCAGTGGCTGTGGCGTGGGATTTCGGCGATGGGTCGCCAATGGTGAACACCGACACGCCCACCATCTCACATGTCTACGCCGAGCCGGGGCGCTACACGGTGACGGTCGCGGTCTACGGCCAGCAGGATACGGTCGGCGCCGTGACGACGCTGTCGGTGACGGCCGTGGGCGCCCCGGCGCGCGCGGCTGGCGCGGCTGGGCCGCCGCTGCCGCTGATCGGCGGCATCGTGGCGCTGGTGGCGGCGGCGTTCGTCGGCGCGGGCGTGTGGACAACCCGGCGGCTGGCGCTGGAGCGCGAGCGGCAGGCGCAGAGCGAGCTGGCGCGGGCGCGGCGGATCAACGGTCCGCGAAACCCGCGCGCGCCGACGCGGCCAGCGCCGCGCTCCGGTCACGACGGCCCAGCCTCACGCGGCGCTGGCCGCCGTAGCTGACGCTCGCGGATCGAGTTGGCGCGGCTCGCCGCGCATGGCTGGCCATGTCTGTGGCATGATGAAGTGACGTGAAGAACGAAACGAGCGCGCTCGGCGCGCACTGATAGCCTTGATAGCCTTGATGCGGTTCTTACAATCCCCCCGGCGCGCGGCCGCGCGCCGGGTCTCCGGGGGAGGAGTGGTTCACGCGATGGTGGAGGACGGACGTGATGTCCAGGGTGGCGTCGAGTTTGGCGAGGAAGATCCTGAGCGGGATGACGGGCTGGAGGTCGCGCTGACCTTCAGCTACGAGCCGGACGGGTTGACTGATGATCTCTTCGGCCTCAGCGAGGAGACGCTTTTTACGGCGTTCGAGCAGACACTGGAGATGACGGGCATCGAACGCTCTGTCGAGGCGAGCGTCCTCATTACGACCGATGAGAACATTCGCACGCTAAACCGCGACTACCGCGGCAAAGACGAGGCGACGGATGTGCTCTCCTTCCCGCTGCTGGATGAGCCATTGGTGGATGCGCCCGCCGATCAGTTGTGGCAGCCGGGGGACGACGAGCCGTCGCGCGAGGCAGCGACCGCTGCCGATGAGGCTGAAGAGAGCGATGGAGACGGCGGCATCCTTGAGGATGAGGATGAAGATGAAGATGAGGCGGGCGGCGAGGAAGGCTGGCCGCTGCACCTGGGCGATATCGCCATCGCGCGCGAGACGGTGATCCGGCAAGCGGAGCATGCCGGGCACAGCGCGGCCCATGAGGTCGCCTTTCTGTTCGTTCATGGTGTGCTGCATTTGATAGGCTATGATGACCAAACAGACGCAGGCTACCGCGCAATGGTGGCGATTCAAGAGGCGGTGCTGGCGCGGGTCGGCATCGTGAGCTAGCGCCTGCCCGGCGCGCCCGCCCGTGGATGGATCCACCGAGCCGCGGGCGCGATGCGGGATGAAAGGCGATCGGAGGCGTTTTGTATGTCCATATCATCCCGGCCTGTGCGCTCTGGCGCTAAGACGCATGGGCCAGCCGAGGTCCCGCGCGGGCCGAGCGCGCCGCCGATTCCGCCCACCTCGCGCGGCGAGATCGTCGCGTTCCTGAATAGCTTCGTCTACGCCTGGCACGGGCTCATCCACGCTGTGCGCACGCAGCGCAATGCCCGCGTGCACATGGTCCTTGGCATGGCGGCGATCATTCTGGGGCTGCTGCTGCGTATCTCGCCGGTCGAGTTCGCGATGATCTTCGTGGCGATCACACTGGTCTTCATCGCCGAAATGTTCAATACCGTCGCGGAGGCGTGCATTGATCTGGTGACCAGCGAGTATCACCCACTGGCGCGCATTGCTAAGGACGTGGCGGCGGGCGCGGTGCTGCTGAACGCGATGCTCTCGGTGGTCATCGGTCTGTTGGTCTTCACGCCGCACCTGTTGCCACTCATCCCTCAGGCGCTGCGCCTGATCGGGCATTAGCGACCGGCGGCGAGCGCTCACAGGTATCCGGCGTCGTCGAGGAAAGGGATCAGGCGCAGGGCGCGGGCGACAGCGGCTGAGGCCCGGTTGTCGCGGTGATGGCTGTAGAACGGCTCTTTGCCTCGCCGCCTGGCGTCGAGCGCCCAGGCGGCGGTGACGCGCGCGGCGTAGCCCCGCCCGCGCCAGGTGGGCAGCGTGCGGACCCACGCCTCGGCGGCGAGGCCGCTCTCGCGTGACGATTCGCAGGTGGAGACGGCCAACCCATTCTCGATGATGGCGAACTGGCGCGGCGTGAATGGGGAGGATGGCGCGGGCGGGTCGCTAGGAGCGGCTGGCTCTGGCGGCGCGAGCGGCGGCGCGGTCTCACCATAGACATCCAGCCCGGCAGGCAGCGCGATGACACCCTCAGCCAGCGCGGAGTCGAGATCGTCGGGGAAGCGGGCGGTGCGTCCCAGCCAGACGCTATAGCAGGCGGCGCCGTGGCGGGCGAAGAGGGGCAAGATGGCGCCAGGGTCATCGAGCGCGCGCTCTGGCGGCAGCGCGGCAAGGCCCTCACGCAGCGCGGGAGGCGTGTCCGGCCGGATGTGAACGCGCCACGCGCCCCAGGCCGCGCGCGCCACGTAGTAGCGCGGCGTCTCCTCGGGCGCCTCGCCAGGTAGCGGGGCCAATGGGCTGCCAGCCGGGACGCTGGTGATATGCGAGAGCGCGAGGTAGATATCGAGCAGCGTGTCAGGCGGGGTTTGGCGGCTCAAGAGCTGGCTCACGGGCTGGAGGGACCAGAGGTATCAGGCGGCGTGCGAGACGGCTGGGGGCTCGCCACGTGGGCGCCGGAGACGATCTGGGCCATCTGGACGAGCGAGCGGGCCAGCCGGTTGACGGCGCCGAGATAGGTGTCATGCGGAGCGCGCGGCTCCTCGCCCTTGAGGGAGTAGTCGTCCCCCGCCGCGAGCAGATAGTCGGCAGGTAGCTCGCCGAGCACCGGTAGGCCGCGCTCGGGCGTGCTCTGTGGCAGATCGTGGAGGCTGGAGGCGTTGACGCGGGTGAAGACCGCGGCCACGACCCCCCAGGGGGGCGGGCTCTCATCGAGCCGCTCAGCCAGAGCGTCGGCCTCGCGCATACCCATCTCGCTGTGCTCGATGAAGATCAGCGCGTAGTCAATGCCCGCCGCAACGCCTCCCGCGCGTTGGAGGTATGAGGCGTCCATATCGAGTAGGATGACATCTACCTTGCCGGCGGCCTGCTCGCGGGCGCGGGCCAGCGCGTCGCCCAGCCGCTCCGGCTGCGGGATGTGTGGCGCCCAGATGGTGAGCCCCGGTGTCTGGCCGCGCGCGGCGAGCCACTGGAGGCGCGCGCGCCTGCCGGTCAAATCCATGACCAGCGCGCGCAGACCTCGCCCGGCCAGCGCCTGGGCGAGATAATAGGTAGCGACGGTGACGCCATGCCCGCGCCGCGGCTGCACACAGGCGATGCAGCGCGGCGCGACACTCGCCGCGCCCTCCGTCTGGCTGGCTGGCTGGGGCGTCTGCCCGCCGCGCTCTGTGGCTCCGAACCCACCGGATGTCACTGGCGCACTCCCTTCTCGACGCGTTCATGGCGCGTCACACTGGCCGCTCGCCACCGCCACCGGCGCGTCTGGCTCCCTTCTGGTGATGGTATCCCCTGGCAGGCGCGGTCGTCCAGCAGCAGGCGGCGACAGACGCGGCGAAGCGCCCCCTCGCTCCAATGGCGAAGGGGGCGCTTCGATTGAACAGGGACGCTGGCGCTCAGCGCCAGGAAGCGGCGGTGAGCGCGAAGCCTCAGGCGGCGACGGCGGCCGCCTCGACCACTTCCACCTCAAGGCTGATCTTGATCTGGTCGCTGACTAGCCAGCCACCATTCTCGAGGGCCACGTTCCACTCCAGCCCGAAATCCTTGCGGTTGATCGTGAACGCGGCGGAGAAGGCCTGGAGCTGCTTGCCCTGCATTGTCTTGGTCACGCCCTCTCGGGTGATCTCGAGCGGAATCTCGCGTGTGACGCCATGGATGGTGAGGTCGCCGAGGACGCGATAGCGCTCATCGCCCAGAGGCTCAACGCGCTTGCTGGTGAAGGTAATGGTCGGATATTTCTCGGCGTCGAAGAAGTCGGCGCCGCGCAGATGGTTGTCGCGCGGCTCAGCGCCGGTATCAATGCTGGCCGTCTCGATCGTCACATCTACCTTGGATGCGTCGGGCTGGGCTTCGTCTATGTGGACCTCGCCGCCAAACCTCTTGAAGCGACCCTTCACAGTCGTGACCATCATGTGCTTGACGGAGAACTCAATCAGGGTGTGGTTAGAATCAATGGTGTACGCCATGATGAAGAACCGTGCCTCCTGTTTCGTGGCGCCGCTCGCATGTCCCAGCGAGCAGCGCGCGTCTAAATACGCCCTCGTGGGGCGTGTGTGCCTGAGTTGTGAGCGCCTGAAATGTAATGCGCTTCTGATTAGGAAGTTACTTCCCTATATATAGTTTTAGCACAGATGACACCGCGAGGTCAAGTTTACTGCGCAGGGGCTCCGATCCCTCGGCTGAGGCGAGTGGCGCCTGTGGCGGGCGCGCCAGGATGTGGCTCAGGCGCCGCTATGCGCGGGCCATCAGAGGAGGATGGGCACGGAAAACCGCTCGACCGGGCCGGACGCGCCGGCGCTGGTCGAGCGGCTGTTGTTGTTGCTGCTATTTGAGGAACGGATGCGGCGCTCTGATGGAGCCGAGCTAGAAGGTGATCTCGTCCGCCAGGAAGCGCGTCCAGAGCAGGACGACGCCGAGGCCGCCAGTAAGGGCGAAGAAGGCGACCGGGCCGCCGTAGGTGGGATTGTGGAAGTTGAAGAAGAGCGTCAACGACAGCCAGACAATCGTGGCCGAGATCGCCATGCCGAGCTTGGTGGCTTCGGTGGGGGCGTTCCAGAAGAGCTGCGCGCCCAGCCAGATTACGCCCAAGGCGAAGATCACGCCCCAGTGGATCGCGCCAGCCTGGATAATATCGAAAGGCGTGGTAGGCCCGGCGAGATACTCGACTGAGAGGAAGGGGGCGACGAAGGCGACGACAAAGAATAGCGCCAGCAGCGCGCTCACGAGCGGCTTCGCGCTTCGGGTGGACGGCATGACCACTGGTCCTTTCCGGGCTTTGTCAGAGAGGCGCGCCCAGAGATGTGGATGAATGGTCGCGGCCTCATGGCTCTGACGGGCGCTTCGCGGTGATTCGCGGTGATTTATTTGCGCTGGTTTGTGGCGGGCGCTTCCACACACTTCTGGACGCGCCAATTGGGCGCGCGGTCGCGGCGGGCGCTCACCAAACCATTGTAATGGGCGGCGCCCGCGAATGCAAGCGTTGATGGCCATTGACTGGCGGCGCATGGGCGGTCTGCCCGCGCTTTGGAGAGGCGCGCCACGCGCCACGGCGATTTCGAGCCATTCAGGCGCCGCGCGTGCGGGAAGGTGGGAGTGAGGCGGCGCCCGCATGGCGCCGCGCATGTTCGCTTGCTGAGGAGGTGGCCGTATGAGCGCATCGAGTAGTTCTGATCGCCCATCATCAGAGACGCCACGCCCAAGCGACGCTCCGCCGGAGGAGCGGACGCTGCTGTGCGGAGAGTGCGGTCTGCTCTTCACGAGCGCGGATATTTTCGATTACTGCGACAATTGCGGCGCGCCTCGCTGCCGATCGTGCGCGGCGCTGGCCAATGATGACGCGGACGGGCTCTACATCTGCTCTACCTGCGCCAACGCGCTCGACGCCCTCTGAGCGCCGCGCTGGCAGGCACATATTGCCATCTTCGCTCCAATGGGTGCGCGGGCGCTATACTCTTGCATAGGAAGCGGATATGGCGCCCACGCGTAGCGGCGCGCCGCTGGCGAGCGGAGAGGCGAGCGACCTATGGCGGAGACGGTCCCGGCGAGTGAGATGCTCAGCGTGGAGGAGGCACGGGAGCGTGTGCTGGCGCGCTTCCAACCGCTTGACGCGGAGGAGGTCCCGCTGGCGGAGGCGCTCGGACGCGTGCTCGCGGAAGACGCCATCGCCCGCGAGGCATCGCCACCCTTCGCCAACTCAGCGATGGATGGCTACGCCCTGCGCTCGGCTGATACGCGCGGCGCGGCGCCGGATGCGCCCGTCCGGCTGCGGCTGGCGGGC
Organism: Ktedonobacterales bacterium; assembly: GCA_035716045.1. Taxonomy (GTDB): domain Bacteria; phylum Chloroflexota; class Ktedonobacteria; order Ktedonobacterales; family JADMIN01; genus JAKAIY01. The sequence goes on along the minus strand of DASTKI010000047.1, from coordinate 1,792 downwards.
GAAGTCCCGGCGGGGAGCGTCTTCGCGGGCGAGGTGGGGCCGGGTGAGACGCTGCGCATCCTGACAGGGGCGCCAGTTCCCGCGGGCGCCGACGCGGTGATCCAGCAAGAGCTGGTCAGCGTGGCGGGGGACGAGGTGGCGCTGGCGGCGCCGGTCGCGGTGGGAAACAACATCCGTGAGGCGGGCGGCGACGCGCGGCCGGGGATGTTGCTGGCGCGGGCGGGGACGGAGCTAGGGCCGGCGGAGGTCGCCTTGCTGGCGTCGCTGGGCGTCTCGCCCGCGCGGGTGACGCGGCGGCCGCGCGTGGCGATCCTGGCGACGGGTGATGAGCTGACGCCGGTGGGCGAGCCGCTGCGTCCCGGCCAGATCTATAACAGCAACACGCCATACCTGATCGCCGCTGTGTCGCGGGCGGGTGCGACGCCGGTTCCGCTCGGCGTCGCGCGCGACCGGGAGGACGACCTGCGCGCGAAGCTGGACGCGGCGCGCGGCTTCGACCTGCTGCTCACCTCAGGCGGCGTCTCAGTCGGCGACTACGACCTGGTGAAGCGCATGCTGACCGAGCGTGGCTCGATGGCGTTCTGGCGCGTGCGCGTCAAGCCAGGGAAGCCGCTGGCGTTCGGCGCACTGGATGGGACGCCGCTGCTGGGGCTGCCAGGCAACCCGGTCTCCGCCGCTGTCACGTTCGAGCTGTTCGGGCGGCCCGCTATCCGGCGCATGCTGGGCGCGGCGCGTGTCGAGCGGCCGGAGGTGGAGGTGGTCTACGAGGGAAGCGACCTGCGGCGCGGCGACCGGCGGCAGTTCGTGCGCGTGCGGCTGGCCTCGCGCGGGGGGCGGTTGGTGGCGCGCGACACGGGTGAGCAGGAGTCGCACCTGATCTCGTCGCTCCAGGGAGCGACCGCCCTGCTGATCGCCCCGGAGGGCGAGGGCGTCATCCGCGCGGGCGATATGGCGCGCGCCCTCCTGCTCAACGACGCCCTACCCTGGGGCGACTAGGCCGCGCAAGACTATTGGGGCGACTAGGCCGCGCAAGACTATTCATTCGCCACGATGCGACGACACGCATAACGAGCGGGTCAATCTTGGGGCGGGCGCGCCCGGAAAGCCCGGAAAGGACAACTGGATGCGGATCGTGGCGCAGGGGGCAGGCGCGATGGGGCTATATCTCGGCGGCCTCCTCGCGCGCTCTGGCGAAGACGTGGCCATCATGGCGCGCGGCGCCGCGCTGGAGGCGCTGCGGGGTCATGGCCTGACCGTCAAATCGTCGCGGCTCGGGACGTTCACGGTTCCCATCAAGACGCTCGACGCCACGGTCGCGCCGGAGCCGGTCGAGCCGGTGGATTTGGTCCTCTTCTGCGTCAAGACCTACGACACCGACGCGGCGGCTGAGGGCATACGCCCGCTTGTGGGGCCGAACACCGTCGTGCTCTCGGTGCAGAACGGCGTCGAGAGCGCTGAGCGCATCGCGCGGGCGGTTGGGCAGGTGGCGGTCATTGGCGGCGTGGCCCAGGTATCGGCGATCCTCGAGGCGCCGGGCGTGGTCATCGGGCGAGGCGAGCCGGCGATCATTCGCTTCGGTGAGTTCGAAGGCGGCCTCAGCGAGCGGGTCACGCGGCTGGAGCCGGTGTTCACACGAGCCGGGATCGTGGCGGAGCCGCAGACGGACATCCGCCGCGTCATCTGGGAGAAGTTCATCTTCATCTGCGCGCTCAGTGGCGTCACCGCGCTCACGCGCCTGCCCCTCGGCCCCCTGCTGAGCCGCGACGTGACTCGCTGGCTGCTGCGCGGCGTG
>DASTKI010000046.1:0-2741 GCA_035716045.1 Ktedonobacterales bacterium | reverse complement strand
CATACGCAGGCGTCCTTGCAGGCGTTGCTCATCTATCTGGCGACCTATGCCGTGATGAATGTGGGCGCGTTTGGCGTGGTGCTGGCCATCGAGCGGCGCGACGGCCAGGGAACAACGCTGGACGACTTTGCCGGGCTGAGTCGCCGCAATCCGGCGCTGGCGGCGCTGATGGCGATCTTCATGCTGGGGCTGGCGGGCATTCCCGCGACGGCGGGCTTTATCGGCAAGTGGTACGTTTTCTACGCGGCGATGCAGGGCGCGCATGTCGAGCTGGCGATCATCGGCGTGCTGGCCAGCCTGCTTGGCATGTACTACTACCTGCGCGTCATCTGGGCAATGTACTTCATCGAACCAGCCACCGCGCCCCTGCTGGTGAGAGCCGACGAGCCTGCCCCAGCGCGCGAGCCGGTCGTGACCGCCTCAGCGGGCGGGGTCGCCCTCGCCGAGCCAGCCACCGCCACCAGTGTCGCTACCGCTCAGAAGGTGCTCTCGGCGGAGCCTGCGCTGGTGCATCCCGTCACCTGGATCGGCCTCGTCCTGGCGGGCGTCCTCACGCTCGTGCTGGGCATCGTGCCGATGCAGCTGGTGGACTGGGCGCTGCAAGCGGCGCAGACGCTCATCAAATGACGAATCACCCTATGACGCAGCCAACTCCCACGCAGCAGAGACAGCAGGCGCCAGCTACCATATCAGGGCGCGGCGCGCTGGTGATCGGCGCATCCAGCGGTATCGGCGCGGCAGTAGCCCGTGAGCTGGCGCGACGAGGCTATACGCTGGCGCTGGTAGCACGGCGCGAAGATATGCTGGCCAGCCTGCGTGGCGAGATCAACACCGCGATTGGCCGCGAATGCGCCCGCGCCTATACCCACGATGTGCGCGACTATGACACCGCGCCCGCTCTGCTGCGCCAGATTGTGACCGATCTGGGAGAGCAGACCCTCCAGATGGTCGTCTATACTGCGGGTGTCATGCCTCCGCCGGAGAGCGCGACGGGCGACTGGCCGTTTGAGGACGAGCGGGCTATGCTCGAAACGAATACCCTTGGCGCGATGCGCTGGCTGGGCCTGGCCGCCGAGCTGTTCAAGGCGCGGGGATCTGGCACGCTGGTGGGCGTCTCGTCGGTGGCGGGCGAGCGCGGGCGGCGCGGCAACAGCGCCTATCAGGCGTCGAAGGCGGCGCTGACGACCTGGCTGGAATCGCTGCGCTATCGTCTTACAGGGAGCGGCGTGTGTGTGGTGACGGTCAAGCCGGGCTATGTCAACACGCCGATGACCGCCGCGTTGAAGCTGCCTCAGCGGGCCACTATCTCGCCCGACGAGGCCGCGCGCCGCATCGTCTCCGCCGCCGAGCGCGGGCGCGCCGTCGCCTACGTGCCTGGTTACTGGCGCCCCATCATGTGGACGATCCGCCAGATGCCCGCCTTTGTGATGACCCGCCTGCCGGTATAGTGGGCTGGCGCATGCGGCGTGGGCATGAGGCGTGGCGGGGCCACCTTCGCGGCATTCATGCCGCGGCTAATCGCGCCTGTAACATAGCTATCGCCAGTCGAGCGGAACCGAAATGACAGGATTAGCCGTGGCATGAAGACCACGGCGCGCTCGCCTGAGGCACATGTCGGGCAAATGAACAGTTACTGTATCCCAGGAAAGAATTACACTCATGTCTGTTGCGCTCGATGTCATGGATGAAGAACTGACCGGCTGGGGGCTGGCGCAATCTGCCCGCTGCAAGGTCGCGCGACCCGAGGCGGTTGCCGAGATCGCCGATGTTTTTGCTGAGGCGGCGCGCGCTGGCCAGACGGTCGCGCTCCGAGGCGCGGGATGCAGCTATGGCGACGCCGCCCGCAACGCCAATGCGCTCGTGCTGGACTGCTCGCGGCTCAATCGCATCCTGGCGTGGGATGCCGAGAGCGGACAGATCACCGTCGAGCCGGGCGCGACCATCGCGCAAATCTGGCGGCGGACGCTGCCCGACGGCAGGTGGCCCTCCGTCGTCCCTGGCACGAGCGCGGTCACGGTGGGCGGCGCGGCGGCGATGCAGATCCACGGCAAGAACAACTGGCATGCGGGCGCGTTCGGCGAGAGCGTGCTGGCGTTCGATCTGCTGCTGCCCTCTGGCCAGACCCTCACCTGCTCGCGCGCGGAGAACGCTGACCTTTTCAAGGCAGCCATTGGCGGCATGGGGCTGCTCGGCGCGTTCACCGCGCTGACGCTCCAGACGCGGCGCGTGCATTCCGGCAATGTCTGGGAGGTCACCTCGGTCCACAACTCACTCGATGAACTCATCGCCGCGCTGGACGAGGCGACCACCTGGGCGACCGATCTGGTGGCGTGGATCGATACCAGCGCGCGCGGCCAGCGGCTAGGCCGCGGTCTGCTGAAGATGTCGCGCGACCTCGACCCCGACGAAGACCTACATCCCGAGCTTACGCTCACCGAGGCCTACCAGACGCGACACACGCCACTTATGGCGCGGCTGCCGAAGGGCTGGCTGCCTCGGCTGGCACGACCCCTGACCAGTCCAGCGGGGGTCTGGCTCTCCAATCGCGGCCAGTGGACGAGCGGCCAGGGCGTGCGCCACCGAGGCTCGCATCTCAGCAGCTACGTCGGCGCGAACTTCCCGCTGGACGCCATCCCCGATTGGCGCGAAAGCTACCGGCCCGGCGGCCTGTTGCAGCACCAGAGCATGATTCCCGCCGAGGCTGCCAGCGCCGCTTTTCACGAGATTCTCGACCGCTCGCA
>DASTKI010000045.1:0-4153 GCA_035716045.1 Ktedonobacterales bacterium | reverse complement strand
GTTCGCGAAGGCCCGGATCGCGGCGTAGGCGATCACCTCCAGTGGGCTCGCGTAGCGTGGAGCCACGCGCTTATCTCTCGGCTTCATCATCCACTATCCCCGGGTAAGCCGCTAGATGGTTGGCGCTATACGCTCACCCGGAGCCTTTGCCAACTGATCATCAGGGCCGCCGCGACCGCCGCGCGCGCTCCGCAGCGCCAGCGAGGCGGGGGCGATGCCCAGAACGATCGCGATGAGCAGCGGCTGCCAGAGGCCCGCTCCCAGGCTGAGCGCCATCGCGAAGGCCATGTTCGCCAGGTACATGCCGAAAGGCAGCCACAGCGGCAACCCGACTGGCGCGTCCTCCCGCCAGAAGAAGCGGCTGATCCCCATGAAGAGGAAGCCGACGGCCCACCAGCCCGCGAAGTTCTGGAGCGGCATACCGAAGTAGACGCCGTGGGTATACCACTGCCAGAAGGGAAAGACGCTGTTGCGGACCATCGCCGGGTCGAGGGTGAGGTCCCAGGCCATCAGCAGCCATGCGCCCAGCGCAAGCGTCCACCACGCGCGGCCACGACTCGCGAGGCGGCTGGTGATCACGCTGGCGAGCAGGTACGACGTGAAGCCCATGTAGAACCAGGAGAGCGGGATGGTGAACGGCACCTTGCCCAACACCTTCGGACCGAGCAGATCGGTGTATTCGTAGGGGCCGAATGGCCAGCCGGTGCTAGTGCCGATCAATTCGGCGCTCAGCGGCAGGAGCGTGGCGGCGGCGAAGAAGATCAGCGTCTTGCGAGGTCCGAGCGCAACCCAGCCGAAGGTGAGCAGCGTGGCGGCGCCGAGCAGGATATAGACCATGCCGCCGAAGCGCTCGCCGTAGGGGAAGCTTTGGGTGATGAGCGGATTGCTAAGGACCAGCGATGGATTGCGCATGAAGACCAGCAAGCCAGTGACGGCGAAGAGCAGCGCGAACACGTGCGCAACGAAGAGCGCCGCCGCCACTTTCAGGTCGGTAGGGAGGGCCATGACACGGGCCGTCCAGGATGTCGCTTGGGTCGTCAGGCTGTTCATCGGCCCCCTCCCCGCGTGAGCGCGCGCCCGCGCCAGACATGCGCGCGTCGCATCGCGCTGCGCCATAATCCTACTGCGACTGGCAAGTCGCACAATGGTGATAACCAGTAGGTCCATGGGTGGCTGACATAGGCGCGCGCGGCGCCAACCAGCGTTCCTAGCCGCAAGGCGGTGAGCGCGCCCGTCGCCGCCAGCAGCGCCAGGCGCAGCGGGCCGAGCGGGCGCCGGAGCGCCAACAGCGCCAACAGCGCCACCAGCGTCCACGGCGCCAGCGCCTGAGCGAACGTCACTTCCAGCAGGCCGGCGACACCTGCCAGCCCGAAGTAGCGGTCGCGCATCGGCAGCGAGCGCGTCCAGTTGCGCCAGGTCTCGCGCCAGCCCTCGTACATGCGCGTCCGTATCAGATCGCCAGCCTCATAGAAGCCGACCGCGTAGCCGCTGGCGATCAGCAGGCGGGCGATAGTGACATCCTCGCAGATGGACTCGCGCACGGCGGCGAAGCCGCCCACCGCCTCTAGCGGGGCGCGGCGGAACAGAAAGCACTGGCCGTTGGCCTGCGCCTCGCTGACGCGCCGCGTCACCCGTCCCGGCGGCCCGAAGCGGTAGATCAGCGTGGTGAGCAGCGACGGATGCAACAGCGCCTCGCCCGCGCCGTGGATCTCCTGACGCGCGGCGATGCTGAACGCCGCCTCGCTGGAGCGCATGCCATGGGCCAGGAGCGCGCGCGCCAGGCCGGGCGCGGGCCGCGTGTCGGCGTCCACGGTAAGAATCCAGGGCAAGTCAGGCGCCACCCGTCGCGCGCCATAGTCCAGCCCCCACGCCTTGCCGTTCCATCCATCCGGGATGGGGCTGGCGTCCAGCAGGCGGACGCGGGCGTCGCGCGCGGCGAATCGTTCGACTAACGCTTGCGTACCATCGTTCGAGCCGCCATCCACGACCAGGATCTCCGCGACCTCCGGTCCCTGGGCGAGCAGGCCTTCCATGCACGGCGCGAGCCGCGCCGCCTCGTTGAGCGTGGGCAGGACCACCGCCATGCGCTCTCCTGGCGGCGGGCCGCTGGGAGCGGAGGCGATGCGTGTGGCGTTCATGCCGCGCAGGAAGCGCCACACGACCCGCGCGCCGCATGCGGCCTCGATGCCGACCAGCGGCGCCAGCAGCGTATCGGGGTCCATCGAGGCTCTCACCGCTTCTTTGGAGGCGAGGGAACGCCCGCCCACAATTTGTGACAGATTGTAGCAAGCCCGCCGAACAGGCGCCATCGCTGGCGCGATGTGTGCGGGACATAGAGTTCCTACCGATGCGGCGCCCAGTTCCGGCGCATGGCGCGTCGCGCTGGCTGCAACGGTTGCGGGACGCACGCGGTCTACTCGGCGCTTAGCAGCGGCGCGACCAACTATGCCCAGTTAATATGTCCCGCGTCTAGCCGATATAATCCCTCGGCATAGAGAATGCCCTGAAGCGTGACCCTCACACTGAAAGTGAGGCGGCCCAGATGAGTAACGAGCTAGCGGCGTTCAGCCTCGATGACCTCGCCGCCTTCGATGACACGCATCTGCGCCACGTCATTTCCACGGCGTCTGGAGCCGAGTCTCCCACGCAGGCGGGGTGCGCCTTCGCCACCAACGCGCCGCAAGAGCGGGCGAGCCTAGGCAGACTGGCGGAGCGCATCGAGCGTGCGCTGCCGCCAGGTGATCGCGCTGCCTTTGGCTATGCCCGCCAATGGACCGCGACGGCTGAGGAGCGGGACTCATCGCGGCGCGCTCTGCTCGACCGCCTCTTCTGGGAGTTGACCTATTGGAGGACGCCTGACGAATATGAGCGGCTCACCGCGGGTGAGCAAATCCACCTGGGCGCGCTCGACTTCGCGCGGGTGGACGGCGCGGTTGTGCTGGATGCGGGGGCGGGCACGGGGCGTGTGACGCTGCCCCTGGCGCGGCGCGCACGCAAGGTCTACGCGATGGATCCTTCTCTACCGCTGCTCAACATCCTGGATGGCAAGCTCGCCTGCGCTGGCCTGCGCAACGTCGAGCCGCTGCGCGGCGTCTTCCGCCGCGTGCCACTGCCGGATGATAGCGTGGACGCCGTTGTGTCCTGCTCAGCATTTGGCGTGCAGGAAGCGCGTGGGGGCGAGTGCGGGCTGGATGAGTTCATGCGTGTCACCCGCCCTGGCGGCCGCATCCTCATCATATGGCCTGAAGACCCCGCCTGGTTCGTGCGGCATGGCTTTCAATACACGACGCTTCCCGGTCATCTCAGGATCACGTTTCCGAGCCTGGAGGACGCGCTGGCTGTCGCGCGCCGCTTCTATGGCGCCGCCGCGATACACCACCTCGAGACAACCCGCCGCCCTGAGCTGCCCTTCGATGCGCTCAACGTCAAAGCGCCGCGCTACTTCTGCTGGCTTACCGTCCAGAAGTAGATAATGCCCTGCACAGCGCTCGAAGCGCCACGCTAGTTAGCCCAGCAGCGAGAGGGCGTAGCGCGCTTCAGCCTGAACGGAGGGCTCGAGGTCTTCAGCAGCAAGGGATTCGAGCGCCAAACGGGCGCTCTGCGCGTTCAGGCGGCCTAGCGCCCAGGCGGCGTGCCCGCGCACCAGCGGCTCAGCGTCGCCAAGCGCTTCGATGAGGGCAGGTATGGCGATGGGATCGCCGATGTTGCCCAGCGCAACGCAGACGTTGCGCAGCAGCCCGCGCCGCTTGGCGCGCTTGATCGGGCTGCGGCGGAAGCGCTCGCGGAATCCCTCCTCGTCCAGCTTCAGTAGCGGTATGAGGGCGGGGCTGGAGCCGACCGCCGCCCGCGGGCGGAACATCAGCGGCTCGCCTGGCCCACCCAGACGCCCCGCCGTGCGCAGGCGGCGCTCGGCGATGTGATTGACAGGGCAGACCTCCTGGCAGATGTCGCAGCCGAAGATGTGAGCGCCCATCAGCGGGCGCAGCTCAACCGGGATGGCGCCGCGGTGCTCGATCGTCAGGTAAGAGATGCAGCGGCGGGCGTCGAGGACATACGGCGCGACGAAGGCCTGGGTTGGGCAGGCGTGCAGGCAGATCTCGCAGCGCCCGCAGCTGGCCATCAGCGGCGGGTCAGGTTCGATCTCCAGGCTGGT
>DASTKI010000044.1:0-36467 GCA_035716045.1 Ktedonobacterales bacterium | reverse complement strand
CGCCCGGCAGCCCCCAGCCGCCGGTATCCGTCCGCCGCATGAGGAGCAGCCGATGTGAATCGTCGAGAATGTAGACGTGCGTTCCTGGCAGGATCAATGGGCGGTGGCCAACCAACGCGCGCAACTCCTCGATATACCTAGGCATGGTTCTCCACTTCTCGCCACGGCGTCATGTCGCGTATTGATATCGGCGCTTCGCACGTGTCAGAGCGACACCGCCTATGGCCGCCGATGCCGTCGAGACATCGTACCACCCGCTTGCCTCTGACACGTAGATGGGTGGGCGGCCATGCCATAGCGTGAGAGGGCAACGCCGGGCGGCGCCGGTGAGCGCGAGGCGGCCGGGAAGGGAGGGCCAGGTTGGCGATCGATGAGCTGCTTGCAACCATAGCGGGCGACGCCGCATGCCAGGTATATCCCCCAGGCGGCGAGCCACGTCTCGATCATGAGAGCGCGCTGCCGGACGATGTTCGCCGTTTCTACCAGCTGCGCGGAGGAGTGGCTCTCTTCTCTGAGCGCGAGTATCCCATATTCGTGCTGCCGCCGAACGAGGTGGCGCGCGCCAACCCGGTTATCGTGGGTCAGCGAGTCGTGGGCGACCGCTCGGACGCCTGGTATCTCATCGCCCATGACGGCAACGGTGACTACCTGACGCTGGATTGTGGCCCCGAGCGCGTGGGTCGCTGCTACGATAGCTTCCACGAGACCCATGGTCTCGCGGGCCAGACGCCCATCATCGCCCGCTCGCTCACGGAACTGCTCACGCGCTGCTACGAGGCGGGCGGAGGATACCCGTACTGGCTCCGGACCGATTTCGTTCCCCTGGGCGACGCCTACGACGACTGATTGGACGGTCAGCGCTTCGGCTCGTCGGCCTCGTTTGGCGTGTCGTCCAGCTCCGTCTCGGGCGCCACCACGATAATGTCGGTATATTCGGTGAACTCCACGCGCACGTTCCCGAGGTCGTCCAGGGGAATCAGCACCTGATCAATGGCATGGATGACCCCATTGTCGGCCAGCAGGTCGGACTGTGTGACCTGGGCGCCATTGACGGTGATCCGCGGCACGGTCGCCACCCGCAGGTCGCTGCCTTCGAGGGTCGTTACCGACGACGACAGCCGGGCGGCGTCGGCGGACGTGAAGCGCCCGGGCACGATATGATAGGCCAGGATCGCGGTCAACTTCTCTGGGTCCTCAAGCAGCCGATTGACGACGCCTTGCGGCTGATTGTCGAACGCGTCGTCGGTGGGCGCGAAGACCGTGAACGGTCCGGCCTCTCGCAGCGCGTCGTAGAGCGGCGTGCGCCGAAGCGCCGCGCTGAAGGTGGTGAACTGCCGCTGGGTCGCCAGGGTGTCAATGATGTTCGGCATGTGGAGATCGTTCCTGTCTGTGCCCTGGGGCATGCTTGGCCCAAGGAGATAGCGCGAGGCCTTGACTGGCCCCGGCGTCGTTTCACATGAGCGCCGGAGGCGCGCGCCATCCCATACTTTGCGCGCCCTCGGCCTCTTCTGGACGCCTTCCGGCCTCCTGCTGGCGTAGTCCGCATATCCCGTGCCGTGGCTGGCCAACTGTGCTCGCCGGAGCATGTGACGCCAGCATCGTTCCCCTGGCCTGGTCATCATCGGTGGTCGCGCGGGCGCTACAATCATCTCCATTGATTTCAGCATCCTTGCGTCAATAGCGGAAATGAAGACGCTCAAGCCTGACATTGTGAGGCTTGAGCGCGATGGAGATGGGGGAGAGACGAACCATGTTCCGCCGAGTCTCGCTCGGCCTCGCTACCCTGATTTCAAGCGCTATCACCGTCAGCATCGTCTCCCACTTCGATAGGGAGCGCGCACAAGCTGCGCTGGCCGGTGTCATGTGGCCGAAAGAAACGACAGCGCGAGCGCGTTGAACGCTTCGCCGCGCTCGATGTGCGGGCAGTGGCCGCACGCCTCGAAGACCTCGACGCGGCCCTGTGGCGCCAGCGTGGCGGCCTGCGCATGCGATACCGGGATCACCGCGTCGTCCGCGCCCCAGACGACGAGCACAGGGGCGGGCGAGGTCGCGACCGTGTCACGCAGGTCAATCCGCTGGGTCCCGCCGCCGAACGCCGCATCAATCGTCTTCACGAGCGCCTCTTGGGCGCCGGGTTGCGTGCGCTGCTCGTACATCTGCTCGACCAGCGCCTGCTGTACGAAGCCAGGCTGCGCGAAGAACTTGCTCAACTCCGCCCGCACACCGGCTTGTGTCGGCTCCTCGCGCATCATGCCCAGGAGGGCGCCGTCAATGTCCGGTCCCAGCCCTGCGCTGTCTACCAGGACGAGCCGCCGCACGCGGCCCGGAAAGCGCCCCGCCAGCGCCAGCGCCACCGCTCCGCCGAGCGAGTGGCCGACCAGATTGGCGGGGAGCCAGTCTGGTCCCAGCGCCTCTAGCACGCGCGCTACCGTGTCCGCCAGGCTCGCCACCTCGTAGCCCGCCTGGGGCTTATCGCTCGCGCCCGCGCCGGGCAGGTCCAGCGCGCAGATGCGAAAGCGCTCCGCGAATGCCGGGAGATTCAACGACCACGTCGCGAGCGAGCCGCCCAGCCCATGCACGAACACTACCGGTGGCGCGCCTGCCGGCCCCGCGATCAGGCAGTGGATACCGACACCGTCCACTGCGATGGTCCGCTCTTCGCCTTCACCCGCAGAGGGAGCATGTTGGTCCTCCGCGGCGGCCAGCACATCTTCGCGCGCGATCATGCCGCCGGGGCCAGTCCCCACGATGGTGGCCAGATCAACGCCCAGCTCTTGCGCGATACGCCGCGCCGCTGGCGAGGCGTTGACCCGCCCACCAGCGGCGGTAGCCGCCCGGACTGCGCCACGTGCGCCAGCGCCTGTGGCTGCCGCCCTGGCGCCCGCTGGCTGGCGCTGCGACCGTTTCGCCGCCTCACGCCGGGCCTCCTCATCCGCGCGCAGCAACGCCGCCACCTGCTCGTCCGAAAGCTGCTCCTCGGGCGGCGCGATCACCGCCAGGGGCGCTCCTACCGGGGCCATGTCATCTTCCTCGACACCGAGCCAGCGCACCACACCGCTCGCTGGCGCCTCCACGTCATTGGTCGCCTTTTCGCTCTCGATCTCCACCAGCGGCTCACCCTGCCGCACCGTCTCGCCTGGCCGCTTCAGCCAGTGGACGACGCGGCCGGCCTTCATCGCCAATCCCCACTTGGGCATCCCAACGATCGTGGCCATGCCACCGCTCCTCTCTAGCGCGGGTCTCGCGCGAGACCAGGCGCCACAGGCAATGAATAGGGCAGGCGCGTAGTGCGGCGCGCCTGCCCCTCGCCGTTAGCCCATGAGCGCCGTGATCGTCTCGACGATGCGTTCTGGACTGGGAATGTAGAACTGCTCCAGCGGCGGGCTGAACGGCACCGGCGTATGCGGGGCCGTTACCAGCTTGATCGGCGCGTCCAGCTCAGTAAACGCGCGATCGGCCGCCAGCGCCGCGATGTCCGTCGCCACGCTGCACCGCGGGTTGTCCTCATCCACAATCACGAGCCGGTGGGTCTTCGCCACCGAGTTGAGAATCGTCTCCTCATCCAGCGGCGAGAGCGTGCGCGGATCAATCACCTCCGCCGAGATGCCCTGCTGTTCGAGCGCCTCGGCCGCCGCCAGCGCCTGATGGACCATGCGCGAGATCGCGACGATCGTCACGTCCGCGCCTTCGCGTTTCACGTCGGCCTGGCCCAGCGGGATGACGTATTCACCTTCCGGAACCTCGCCAGTCATGGAGTAGAGCATCTTGTTCTCGAAGACCACCACGAGATCGTCGTCGCGGATCGCCGCCGAGAGCAGCCCCTTGGCGTCCGCCGGGGTGGACGGCACGACGGTCTTGATGCCTGGCATGTGCGTGAACACCGAATAGTGGCACCCGGAGTGCTGGCCAGCGGCGCCCATGCCCGCGCCAATCATGGTGCGAATGACCATCGGGCAGCGCGCCTTGCCGCCGAACATGTAGCGCAGCTTGGCGCCCTGGTCGAAGATCATGTCCCAGCAGACGCCGAAGAAATCAACGAACATCAGCTCCGCGACTGGCCGCAGCCCAGTCGCCGCCGCGCCCACCGCCGCGCCGATGAAGCCAGCCTCGGTGATCGGGGTATCCAACACCCGCTCGCGCCCGAACTCCTTGACCAGCCCCTTGGTGACGCCGAGCACGCCGCCCCAGGAGTCTTCAGCCTCAGGATGCTCTTTGCCCGCGCCACCCGCCACGTCCTCACCCATGAGGATGACCCGTGGATCGCGGCGCATCTCCTCCCGGAGCGCCTCGTTGATCGCCTGCGCATAGGTGAGCTGGCGAATCGCAACTGCCATAGGGTACAGCTCCTCTCAGTACGCGCCCTCGCGCCCTAGCGGTAGCTCACGTAGACGTCCGTCAGTGTTTCCTCCGGCGCCGGCAATGGAGCCTCCTGCGCCAGCCGCCACGCATCGTCAATGCGGTCAGCCACGTTGCGGTCAATCGTGCCCAGCTCCTCCGCCGTCGCCATGCCGCGCGCCAGCATGGACTGGCGCAGCTTCTGGATCGGATCGCGGGCGCGGAACGAGTCCACCTCCTGCTTCGTGCGGTACGTCAGCGGATCTCCCTCGAAGTGCCCGTAATAGCGATAGGTCTTACACTCGACCAGGCTCGGACCCTCGCCGCGTCGCGCCCGCGCGATCGCTTCGCCCGCGGCCTCGTAGACCGCGAAGACGTCGAGCCCGTCCACGGTCACCCCGGGCATGTTATAGCCCGCGGCGCGGTCCGCGATGTCGCGGCAGCTCATGTGATACGTCACCGGCGTGGACTCGGCGTAACCGTTATTCTCCGCGACGAAGACCACCGGCAGCTTCCAGATGCCCGCGAGGTTGAGACTCTCGTGGAATGTGCCCTGGTTCGCCGCGCCGTCGCCAAAGAAGCACACCGCTACCTGGCCCCGTTTGTTGTGTTTAGCGGTCAACGCCGCTCCGGTGGCCAGCGGGAACCCGCCGCCAACGATGCCGTTGGCGCCGAGCATGCCCTTGTCCACGTCCGCGATATGCATGGACCCGCCCTTGCCACGGCAGGCCCCCGTCTCGCGTCCCAGCAGCTCAGCCACCATGGAGTCAACCTCCACGCCCTTGGCGATGCAGTGGCCGTGGCCACGGTGATGGCTGGTGATGTAGTCGTCGTCGGTCAGGTGCGCGCAGACACCCACCGCTACCGCCTCCTCGCCAGCGTACAGGTGCACGAACCCCGGCACCTTGCCGGAGGCGAACTCCTTACTGGCGCGCTCCTCGAACTGGCGAATTGTGGTCATCTGCTCGTACATGTGGAGCAGGCGCGCCTTGTCCAGCGCCTGCGCGCTGGTGGCAGCAGCTTGTTTTGTGGCTTTCGAGGCCATCGCTCTATCCCCTCGCTACTCCGGCCGCTACCCCGCGGCCACGTCGTCCGCGACCGTCCGCTGGAGGTGGCCAGCGCGAGCGGCCGCCGCGAGCGTCGCGGGCACGTCTACGACAAACGGTCCGTCAAGGCCTAACCGCACCTCCACACGCGAGTCCGCCGCGAGCTCGATCTCACGCTCGCCGTCCAGGGCCACCGTCCCGGCTCCCGGCTGAAACGACACCGCCGCTCCGGGCTCGAGGCGGCGGTACGCCGTCACCTCAACCCACTGCACGAGCCCTGGCGCGAGCGCCGCGAGCGCCTGCCTGCCGCCCGGTCCCAGCGTGATGTGCATGCCGGTGGCTTCATTCACCTCTCCCGCCGCGCCGTCCAACAGCGCGCCGCCCAGCGCGGAGAGGCCAATCGCCGCCGGAGCGACCCGCGCCAGCACGACCTCGCGCACGACCGAGAGATCCCATAGCGCACGCGCGCCCACGAACGGCAGCGATGAGATGGCCACGTCTACGAGCGCGCTCTCCACCGGGCCATCCGATACGCGCACCTCCAGCCGCGGCGCGCGCCGCACGGTCTGTTCGCTGGCGCCGAACTTCGCCACGAAACCCGCCGCCAGCCCGGCGATCGTTCCTTCAAGGAAGGTTGGAAAGACGTTGTTGGTTCCCGTGGAGATCGGGATGAGTGGCGCCGCGCCGCAGCCTTTCGCCACGGCGCGGTTGGTACCGTCGCCGCCCAGCGTGAGGATGCACCCAGCGCCACGCTCGGCGAGCAGAGACGCAGCGTGGGTGGAATCGGCGCTCACGCCTAACACAGGCATCTCCAGCGGGGACACAGCGAGCTGGAGATCCTGTCCATCGAGGGCGCGCGGCACGATGCCGAAGTCGCGCTCCGGCATGTACAACACCTCGGTGACGCCGGCCGCTTCCAGACCGAACAGCATGCGCCGCACGATGGCCGCCTTTTCGTTGTTGTCGAAGACGACGGCGCCATGGGCGGCAAGGCGGCGTATGTCACGCCCGGAGGCCGGATTGGCGATGATGCCCACCAGCGGAGCTGGCATGAGCGACGGTTCCCTGGCTTAGCATGGAAACGCACTACGCGAGCGCGCTACAGCCCAGCACTTCATCCTATGCGCTGATCGCGAACTCTTATCGAGTAATCGCAGGGACCCAAACCGGAGACCACAATACAGACTGAGGGAGGACGCGGTAGTCTGAGTGTAGCAGGTTCCTCCTGACAAATCAATGCGTCCCGCTGGCTCATTCGGGCGAATCGCAGCTCGCTTTCCATGCCCTGCTACCAGGCGCGGGAGTGTAGGCGATAACGCGCCGTGGCGCTTCTCCGCTGTATCAGGCGCGGAATGTGCTGCGATAGCGCGGCAGGTCGTCCGTGCGTCAATGCGGACATGGCGTAGAGCGGATTGAAGGGAGAGCATCATGCCATTCGAGCTTACGAGCAGCGCGATCCGCGCGAACGAGGAGCTACCCCGGCGTTTCAGTTGCGATGGCGCGCATATCTCCCCGCCGCTGGCGTGGAGCGGGGCGCCAGCCAACGCCGCGACATTTGCCCTGATCGTGGATGATCCCGACGCACCCAGCGGGACCTTCACCCACTGGGTGCTCTTCAACATACCTGGCGACGTTGATCACCTGGACGAGAACATCTCGCAAGCGCCGCAGCTCGACAACGGCGCGGTCCAGGGGCGCAACGACTTCGGCCGCTCCGGCTATGGCGCTCCCTGCCCGCCGCGGGGCGAGACCCATCGCTACCGCTTCACCCTCTACGCCCTCGACGCGCCGCTGCGGGCGCCAGCGGGCGCTACCCGGCAGCAGGCGCTCCAGGCGATGCGAGCGCATGTGCTCGATCAGGCCCAGCTCGTCAGCGCATACCGGCGCCAGTCATAGGCCGCGCCATGCGCGGCGCGCAGGCGCGCTCGCCATGGCGTCTTACCGCTAGCTTACTTGAGAGGCGCGGATGACGATAGCCAAGGCGACGTGAGTCAGGCCGGGGTATCAATGGGGCCGCCGGTGAGGAATAGCGCGACAAAAGGCGACGCCCAGGCCACATCAAGCGTGGCCTGGGCGCGGTGGAGATGGGGGAGAGTCGAACTCCCCGTCCAAACGTGTGACTGAGACGATATGCTACAGGTTTAGTCGGTTGTTTGATCACGCGCGGATGGCCCCAGCCGACAGGGTTCATCAGCGCATGCCCGCTGGCTCTCGGTAGCGACTAGCGGGTGGTCCGCGCTACCCAGCCCGACTTGGTGACACCCGCTCCCTGACCCATCAGGCTGAGGTCAGACGGATGCGCTTCGACGGTTAGTTAGGCCGCGAGAGCGAGAGCTGGAGTTTCCTCGGCAGCTATTCTTTTTTGCCAGTTTTTACGAGGGTGCGTCTGGCGCCTCGACCTGCAAACGTCCCCTTCCCCCGCCTGTCGAAACCCGACATCCCCAAGGGAAGCGCCGCGCATAGCGGCTCATGCAGTATACCACAAAACCGCCTAGCCCGCTCCCACTCATACGCTCGGGGAGTGGTTACGGTCGCGGGTGGACGAAGTCTGTGGGCCAGAGAGGGTGCTCGTATTGTTCGTCGTCATGCATGGCAAGCTAACGAACTATGTCACCTCGTACATTGCCAAACCGCGCTGAGGAGTTGGCGGCGCCGCTGGATAGCGTCAGCTAGGCTGTGCGATGTCTCAACAATGCTGGCCGCGCGGGCGGCGTGAGACATATGTGAAATCAGGCGCCCAATTCTTGCGCTCGCTGTGATTCGCCTTTCTTACAGTATGAAGCGCGGGGAGTAGGACACCCACTCAAGGGTCCTCCACATGTTCCCCGCGCTGCGCGGGAAGGGAGGTAGCGCCATGTTGAGCTATTGGTTGCCCGCGCCGGTGTCGTATTGGTGGCCGCTGGTGTTCGCTGTCGGTTTCGCCGCCATCGCCGTGTTCGCGGTCTATGCGACCCTGGCGCGGCGTGAGGAGGAGCGCGACGCAACTACCATCGCTACGTTGTATGGCCTGGGCTTTGGGCTGGCCGCGGTGAGCGAATTCATGATGTATCTGGACGTCGCGTTCGGATGGTCGCTCGCCACTGCCTTCGCGTTGTCCACGGGCGTCGTGACGTTCTTTGTGGTGGCTGCCGTGATTATCGCCGTTCTGGCGATCGGCGTCGCGGTGGTGATGCAATTCAGGGAAGAGGGCGCGTACCGGGCGACCCATGGGTATGCGCATTAACGCCTGACGCACGGCGACGCTAACCAGCGCTAACAAGGGGAGAGCCAGCCAGGGAAGGCTGGCTCTCTCTTCTGCGCGAAGGGAGAGAGGAACGCGCTCTCACGCCCTATCGAGATGGAGCACGGCCTTGCCGGAGAAGCGCCGGTCGAGCAGGGCTTGCGCGACGCTGGCGATCTCGGTCCAGGGCGCTTCCACCTCGATACGCGGCCGCAGCTCGCCCTCGGCGACCAGACGCGCCAGGCGGGATAGGCCCTCGGAGGCCAGACGGCGCTTCAACTCGTGAAAGATGATGAAGCCATAGAGCGTCGAGCCGCCGTTGAGGAAGAATTGGGCCGCGTTGATCGTCGCCTCGCCCGACCCGGAGCGGCCGAAGAGCACGCAGACACCGTCGGGCGCCAGGAGCGGCAGCGCGGTGGCGAGTGAGTCGCCGCCAACCGATTCCAGAATCGTGTTGTACGGGCCAAACGGCTCGGCGGGAAGACAGTTCTCACCGGCGACGACCTCATGCGCGCCCGCTTCGCGCGCGGCGTCCATATGGGCCGTTGTCCGCGCGACGCCGACGACGCGCGCGCCGCCCCGGCGCGCCAGCTGGCATGCGAAGACGCCGACGCCACCCGAGGCGCCCGTCACCAGGACGTTGCGCCCCAGCAGCGGCCCTCCCTGTTCGAGCGCGTAGAGAGCGGTCAGCCCGGCGATGGGAAGCGTGGCAGCCTGCGCGAAGCTTACGGCGTCGGGCAGCGGCGCGACGGCGCTCGCGGGCGCGGCCGCCAGTTCGGCCCACGCTCCCGCCGGCAATGTCCCGACGACCCGCGCGCCCACGTTGGGGCCCGACCCGTCCGCCGCCGCGCGCTCGACGGTCCCGGCGAAGTCCCAGCCGATGCGCGAGCCAGCGGTGGAATGTTGCGCGCCGCGCACTTCGCCGCGATTGAGCGAGATCGCCGCGACGCGCACGAGCGCCTCGGGTGGCGCCGGTTGCGGCGCCTCCACTTCGCGAATCGCCAACCGGCCCGGCGCTTCCGGGTCTACAATGATCGCTCGCATGCTCGCCATGCTCTATCCTCTCCTACCAGCCCTGCGCGCCTGTCCTTTTCTCACCCCACGATCGCATCCGGGCGCCGACGCTCAGTCAGGCCTCCCAGGCATGATGCGCATCGTCGCGAGCATGGTCGCTACCGGCTGCTCGCGTCCGTCGCGAACCGCGCTCACGTCACCGGCGCATACGGTGATTGTGCGCCCCGCCCGCAAAACGCGCCCCCGCGCGATGAGCCGCTCACCGCTGGCTGGCTCCATGAAGTTGACCTTGTATTCGATGGTAAGGACATCAGAGCTGGCGGGCGCTAGCGTCAGCGCGGCGTATCCACAGGCGCTATCTACAATCGTCGTGACGATGCCCGCATGGACGAAGCCATGTTGCTGGGTCAGGTCATCGCGGGTGGGCAGCGTGATCTCAACCGCTCCTGGCTCGACGGTGGTCATCTCGGCCCCAATCAGCGCCATCACTTGCTGCTTGGCGAAGCTGTCACGCACGAGCGCCTCGAACTCTGGGTTGCGCGGCTCAAATTCAGACGCCATGCATGGGCCCCTTCTGAAATCGCGGATCTATCGCCCACCATGGGTTCGATAGCCGCGTTGTCGTGTGACGCGAGGCGGATACACCTCATCCATAATGCATATGGCTTTCGGGCACGCCGCGTCCAGCGGTGGCGGACCGAAAGCGAGCTAGCTACCCCAACAGTCCTATCGTAGCCGCGCGCGGCGGCAAAATGTCTACATAATATCAAGACGCATGGCGGAGAGAGCATGACGAGGGGGCGCCGCTCGAATGGCTCGCATCCTTAAGAGGCGCGGGCCAGGCAGGGAGTCGCTAAGGTTCCGCTCGTTCCACCGGGCCTGCCGCGTTTCACGGCCCCGCGCATCTCGACCATCTCGGGGCGCCCGCCGTTATCTCAACCATTCTGGAGGGGGCGGCGCGCACGACGGCCCGCTGGTTGCGGCGCGAGCGCGTGCCGGCGCGGGGAGGGCCGGCGCCTTCTCGGGCAGGGACGCTGGCTCGATGTGTGATGGCGGCCGGCGCGATGCCTGTTCACAGTTTGCATCATTCCCGCATAGAGGCCGTATACTTGATGACGCGACGTCCAGGCGCCGAGATCGCCATCGCGCAGGAGCAGACGTATGACCACGAGCGCGAAGAGAAGCGCACGCGCCGCCGCCGCGCAGATCAGCGGGGCCGCGCATGCTGTGGCGGGAGGCTTCGATAACGGGTACGGCGGCGAGCCGCAGCTGGATATCCGCGCGCTGCTCCGCGGCTTGCAGGCGATGCGCGACGGCGACTTCTCTGTGCGGCTCCCCAGCGACTGGACGGGCCTGGAAGGCAAGATCGCCGACGCCTTTAACGACATCGTCGCCGCCAATCAGCAGATGGCCCAGGAGCTCCAGCGGGTCGGTCATGCCGTAGGCAAGGAAGGTAGGACGCGCGAGCGCGCCCGGTTCGCTCAGTCTAAAGGGGCGTGGGGCGAGACGGAAGCCTCGGTCAACACGCTGGTGGACGACCTGCTGCAACCGACCGCCGAGATGACGCGCGCGATCGCCGCGGTCGCGCAAGGGGACCTGCGCCGGACCGTGCGCCTCGATGTGGATGGACGGCCGCTGGAGGGCGAGTTCCTGCGCTCGGCTATGATCGTCAATACCATGATCCAGCAGCTTGGCGTGTTCGCCTCCGAGGTCACCCGCGTGGCGCGCGAGGTTGGCGCCGAGGGCAAGCTGGGCGGGCAGGCGCATGCGCCGGAGGTCAGCGGCGTCTGGAAGGACCTCACCGACAACGTCAACTCGATGGCCAATAACCTCACAGAGCAGGTGCGCAACATCGCCGAGGTGACGATCGCCGTGGCCAACGGCGACCTCTCGCGCAAGATCACGGTGGACGTGCGCGGCGAGATCCTGCTGCTCAAGGACGCGATCAACACGATGGTCGATCAGCTGCGCTCGTTCGCCTCCGAGGTGACCCGCGTGGCGCGCGAGGTCGGCACGGAAGGAAAATTGGGCGGGCAGGCTGTGGTCCCAGGGGTCGCTGGGACGTGGAAAGACCTGACCGACAGCGTCAATTTCATGGCGGGCAACCTGACCGCGCAGGTGCGCAACATCGCCGAGGTGGCGACCGCCATCGCCAACGGCGATCTCTCGCGCAAGATCACCGTGGACGTGCGCGGCGAGATTCTGGAGCTCAAAGAGACCTTGAACACGATGGTCGAGCAATTGCGCTCGTTCGCCTCCGAGGTGACCCGCGTGGCGCGCGAAGTCGGCGCCGAGGGCAAGCTCGGCGGCCAGGCGCAGGCGCCGGGGGTCGCTGGGACGTGGAAAGACCTGACCGACAGCGTGAACGCCATGGCGGGCAACCTGACCGCCCAGGTGCGCAACATCGCCGAGGTGACCACCGCGGTGGCGCGCGGCGACCTCTCGCGCAAGATCACCGTCAACGTCAGCGGCGAGATTCTCGAGCTCAAAGAGACCATCAACACGATGGTGGACCAGCTCAACGCCTTCGCCTCCGAGGTGACCCGCGTCGCGCATGAGGTGGGCGTTGAGGGCAAGCTGGGCGGGCAGGCGGTCGTGCCGGGCGTGGCCGGCACGTGGAAGGACCTGACCGGCAACGTGAACCTGCTGGCCGCCAACCTGACCACCCAGGTGCGCGCTATCGCCGAGGTAGTCACCGCCGTCACCCAGGACGATCTGACCCGCTCCATCCAGGTCGAGGCTCGCGGCGAGGTCGCGGAGCTCAAAGACAACATCAACACCATGATCAACAACCTGCGGCTCACGACCGACCGCAACATGGAGCAGGACTGGCTCAAGACGAACCTCGCCCGCTTCACCAGCATGCTTCAGGGCCAGCGCGATCTCTCCACTGTGGGCCGGCTCCTGCTCTCGGAGCTGACCGCGCTGGTGAACGCGCAGCAAGGCGTGATCTATCAGATGGAAGCGGGCGATGGCGAGACGAGCAAGCGGCTGAGGTTGCTGTCGTCCTTCGCCGATGGCGGCGCGGATGGACCGCCCCAGCATGTGCGGCTCGGCGATGGCATGCTGGGCCAATGCGCCCTCGAGAAGCGCAACATGGTGATAGCCGATCTCCCGCCGGGCGCCGTCGCGATCCGGTCGGGCCTGATCCAAGCCGCGCCGCGCAGCGTAGTGGCGCTGCCCGTGCTCTTCGAGGATCAGGTCAAGGCGGTGATCGAGCTAGCCTCGCTGAGCGCGTTCACTACCTCGCATCTCGCCTTTCTGGAGCAGTTGACCGCCAGCATCGGCATCGTGCTCAACAGCATCGAGGCCACGATGCAGACGGAGGCGCTGCTCCAGCAGTCCCAGCAGCTGGCCGCCGAGCTCCAGGCGCAGCAGGCGGAGTTGCAGCAGACGAACGAGCAACTGGCGCAGAAGGCGCAGCAGCTCGCCGAGCGCAACGTTGAGGTGGAGCGCAAGAACCAGGAGATCGAGCAGGCGCGCCGGGCGCTGGAGGAGAAGGCCGCCGAGCTGGCGGTGACCTCGAAGTACAAGTCCGAGTTCCTGGCCAATATGTCGCACGAGCTGCGCACGCCTCTGAACAGCATCCTCACGCTCGGGCAGCAGCTCGGCGAGAACCCCGAGGGCAATCTTACACCGAGGCAGGTCGAGTTCGCCCGGACGATCCACGGGGCTGGGACCGACCTGCTGTACCTGATCAGCGACATCCTCGATGTCTCGAAGATCGAATCGGGCACAGTCTCGGTGGAGGCCGAGGAGATTCCGATCGCCAACGTGCTCGACATGGTCGCGCGTCCATTCCGCCACGAGGCCGAGAACCGCAAGCTCTCCTTCGAGGTGTGGTTGGATCCCCACCTCGGGCGTACCATGGTCACCGACTCCAAGCGCCTGCAGCAGGTGCTCAAGAACCTGCTCTCCAACGCCTTTAAGTTCACCGAGCAGGGCAGCGTTCGCTTGAGCGTCTCCGCGGCGCGCGCAGGCTGGAGTCCCGACCATCCCACGCTCGGCGCGGCGGACAGCGTGGTGACCTTCGAGGTCTCCGATACCGGCATCGGCATCCCGGCGGAAAAGCAGAAGATCATCTTCGAGGCCTTCCAGCAGGCCGACGCCAGCACCAGCCGCAGGTTCGGCGGCACCGGCCTGGGACTGGCCATCAGCCGCGGGCTGGCCAATCTGCTCGGCGGCGAAATCCGGCTGCGCAGCGCGCCCGGCATGGGCAGCACGTTCACGCTCTACCTGCCGCAGACCTACCTCGGCGCGCCCGTCGCTGGCGAGACGGTGGAGGGAATGGTCGAGGCCGAGGCCAATAGCCCGGCCCAAACACCCGCATGGCAATCTGGCGCGTACCTGCCGGTCAGGCTGGCGGATCGCCCATCGGAGCCTATCCCGATCCCGGACGACCGCGATACCGTGCAGCCAGGAGACGCGACCTTGCTCGTGGTGGAGGACGACCCCTACTTCGCCCGCATCCTGGTTGATCTCGCGCGGACGAGAGAGCTCAAAGTGATCGCCGCGACGCGCGGCCTGGAGGCCCTTGCGCTCGCTCGCAAGCACCACCCTATCGCCGTGTCTTTGGACGTATTCCTGCCCGACATGCTGGGGTGGGCGGTGCTTAGCCAGCTCAAGCACGATCCGACCACACGGCACATCCCGGTCCAGATCGTGACGCTGGATGACGACCGACGCCACGGTCTGGCTGGTGGGGCGTTCGCCTTCATGACCAAGCCCGCGACAGCCGAGAGCCTGGGGGCCGCTCTGGACCGTATCAAAGAGTACGCCGCCGCGACTACCAGGCGGCTGCTGGTGGTTGAAGATAGCGCCGCCGAGCGATTGAGCATCACGGAACTGCTGGGCTACGACGATGTCGAGATCGTCACGGTCGGTGCGGGTGGGGCCGCCCTCGACGCCCTGCGCGCGCAGGCGTTCGACTGCGTCGTGCTCGACCTGCGCCTGCCCGATATGTCGGGGTTCGAGGTCTTAGAGCGCATCCGCGACGACGAGGCGCTGCGGGATGTGCCGGTGGTGGTCTTCACCGGCAAGCGCCTCACACCTGAGGAGGATGCGCGGCTACGCGCGCTGGCGCGCAGCGTGGTGGTCAAGGGTGTCGAGTCGCCAGAGCGACTCCTGGATGAGACAGCGCTGTTCCTGCACCGTGTGGTCTCGGCCCTGCCGCCGGAGAAGCAGCGCATGCTCGAGCGGTTGCATAATTCTGACGACGACCTGGCGGGCAAGAAGGCGCTGGTGGTTGACGACGATGTGCGCAACATCTTCGCGCTGAGCAGTGTGCTGGAGCGCCGCGGCATGCAGGTATTGACCGCCAGCGCGGGCCGGGAGGCGATCGCGACGCTCGAATCAACGCCCGACGTGGAGATCGTGCTGATGGATATCATGATGCCCGAGATGGACGGCTATGAGACCATGCGGGTGATCCGGCGAAACTCCTCGTTCCGGCGGCTGCCAATCATCGCCTTGACAGCGAAGGCGATGAAAGGCGACCGCAAGAAGTGCCTGGAGGCGGGCGCGTCCGACTACCTGGCCAAACCGGTCAACACCGAGCAGTTGCTGTCGGCGCTGCGCATGTGGCTGCATCGGTAATCGGTAGCCTGCGGGGCCCGCCCCAACGATAGACCCGGAGACGTTATGAGCGCGAGTGACCAGGTCAACATCCTGATGGTAGACGATCAGCCGGCCAAGCTGCTCATCTATGAGACCATCCTGGCCGATCTGGACGTCAACCTTATCAAGGCCACCTCGGCGCGGCAGGCGCTGAGGCGCCTGCTCCAGGACGAGATCGCCATCGTCCTGGTGGATGTGAGCATGCCGGAGATGGATGGATTCGAGCTGGCGGCGATGATCCGGCAACACCCACGGTTTCAGAAGACGGCCATCATCTTCGTCTCCGCCGTCCACCTGACGGACCTCGACCGGCTCAAGGGCTATGAAGTCGGGGCGGTTGACTATCTGCCGGTGCCGGTGATTCCGGAGATTTTGCGCGCCAAGGTAAGCGCGTTCGCCGACCTGTTCCGTAAGACGCGCCAGTTGGAAGCGCTCAATCGCGAGCTGGAGCGGCGTGTGGAGGAGCGAACCGCTGCCCTGGAGGTCTCGATGCGGCGTGAACGCGACGCGCGCCTGGCGGCGGAGGCCGCGGCGCGGGCGCGCGATGAGTTCCTGTCTGTGGCAGCCCACGAGCTCAAGACGCCAGTGACGGGGCTGCGGGCCACCGCCCAGCTCATCATTCGCAGGCTGCGGAAGGGTCAGGCGGATGGCTCCGCGTGGCTCAGTGAGCGGCTGAGCGTCATTGACCAGCAGTCGGAGCGGCTCGCGCGGCTCGTCGAGCAGCTGCTCGACGTTTCTCGGCTGGATCGGGGCGCTCCGCGGACGGAACGAGCGGCGACCGATCTGGCGACTCTGGCGGAGAAGCTGGTGGCTGCGTCGCGCGCGCGCGCGACGCAGCATACCTTCGTCTTGGCCGCGGCGCCCGGCGTTGTCGCCGATGTAGATCCCATCGGCATCGAGCAGGTGATGAGCAACCTGCTCGATAACGCCATCAAATACAGCCCGCAGGGCGGGCAGATAGATATCGAGGCGCGCTTGGACGGCGCCAATCGCATCCGTCTGGCCGTGCGGGACCGCGGGATCGGGATCCCCAAGGAGAAACGGGCGGACATTTTCGAGCGATTCTATCGGGCGCACAGCGAAGAACATAGGTCGGGCCTCGGCCTGGGTCTCTATATCAGCCAGCAGATTGTCGAGTCGCATAGTGGTAAGATCGCGGTGGAGTTTCCGTCCGATGGCGGTACGCGCTTCATCGTGGACCTGCCAGTGAAGGCGAGCGTGCTGGCTCCTATTCCAAGCGTGTAGTACGTGGAGGTGAGCGCGTGAACGCTACGGCGCTGCGACCAATCCTCATCGTGGATGACGATGAGGCGATTCTGAGCTCCATGGAACTGGCCCTCTCCGACGAGGGATATCCCGTCGTTGTCGCGCGCAACGGCAGAGATGCCCTGGAGCTCGCGCGGAGCGCCTCCCCCCGGTTGATCCTTCTCGACATGAAAATGCCAGTGATGGACGGGTGGGCCTTCGCTGAGGCCTACAGAAGTCAAGAGAGTCAGGGGGGAGCGCGCGCTCCAATCATCGCCATGACCGCGGCGCACGATTCGGAGCGGCAGGCCGCCGAGGTCGCCGTAGACGGCTACATCGCCAAGCCCTTTGACCTGAACGAGCTGCTCGATCTCATCCTCCGCTACTCCGGGAACTAGCCACCGGCGCGGACCTCACCCCTTAGCCCCTCTCCTCTCCTGAGAGGGGCGCTAGGCAAGCTGGCGCGCTCCTCTCAGGAGAGGGGCCGCGCACGTCGGCAGCCAGCGAGCCGGATTTGGTATGACGCCAGCCCCCTTCTGGCGCCTACAGGCGCGCCATACACCCATGCGCCAAGCCCTCGATGTCGCGAAGGTGTCACAGTCAGGCGGCGCTGTCGCCGAACTGTGACCCACTCGTGTCCGGTGGGCGGCGATTCCCCAGGTATGATGGCAACGGGCGCTCCGGCGCCGCCCGCATCCGAGGCTGGAGCAGGGCGGCGCGGCGGCGCGCCGCCGCGGGCGCGCCCCACCAGACCATCTCACCGCGCGCTGGAACACCTCTGAGCCGGCGCCTGCGATACGCCCCCATCATCGCGAGAGCCCGGCGCGACGCCATCATTCGGGCCCAGGACGCATCTTGAGCAGAAAGGCCGCGCACATGCCCGCCGCTTCGACCGCCCATACCTCCTCACGCATCATCTCCATTGATCCGCTCGCCGATCAGCGCTGGGAGCGGTTCGTCTCCACGCATCCAGACGCGCTCGTATTTCATCATCCCACCTGGCTGCGCGCGCTGGAGGAGGCGTTTGACTATCAGCCAGTCCATCTCGCCTGCGAAGATGGGGACGGCCAGTTGCGCGGCGTCTTGCCACTCTTCGCGCTGCATGGCGTGGTGACGGGACATCGTTTCTCGTCGCTGCCGCGGACGCCGCTCGCGGGGCCGCTCACCAGGGATCGCGAGACGGCGCGGGCGCTGCTGGGCGCGGCGGTCGAGCGTGTGCGCGCCGTTCCGGGCGCGCAACTCCAGTTCAAGCTCGCCTCGGATACGCTCAGCGGTCTGGTGGAGGATGTCGTCGCGGCGCGCTGGCGGCAGTCGTATCAGGTTGATCTCCCCGAGCGACCTGACCAGCTACGCTTCGGCAGCGGACGCAATCAGGCGCGGCTGCGCTGGGCGATCAAGAAGGCCGCGCGGCTCGGCGTCGTGGCGCGCGAGGCGGAATCGGAGGCTGACCTGCGCAGGTGGTACGCCGTGTATCTGGAGACGATGCGCTGGTATTTCGTGCCACCACGTCCCTACCACTTCTTCGAGCAGGTCTGGCGTGGGCTGCGGCCGCATGGCATGCTACGCCTGCTCCTGGCGGAGCGCTATACGGCGAGCGGCGTCACGCTGCTGGCAGGCTCGCTTTTCCTGATGTACGGCAAGACGGTGTTCTACACCTTCAATGGCCGGCGCAGGGAATACCTTGGCTTCCGTCCCAATGACGCCTTGCAGTGGAAGGCGATTCACGAGGCCTGCGCGGCGGGCTATCAGTATTACGATCTGGGAGAAGTCACCAGCGACCACTCCAGCCTCGCCGATTTCAAGAGCAAGTGGGGCGCGACCCCGCACTGGCTGTACCGCTACTACTATCCAGCCCCGAATGAAGTCGAGATTGGCATCATGGAGTCGCAGAACTGGGCCGGAAACCTGCTGCACGCCACCTGGAAGCGTCTGCCGCTGAGCGCTACCGTCGCGCTGAGTGATTGGGCGCATCGCCACTTTTAGGCGCGCGGGCGCGCGCGGGAGCCATAGCGCCGATGATCCAGACATCAACCAGTCATACCTCTCAGACTATCCCAGGCCCTACCCGTATGGGCCCGCGCTGGCGGCACATCGCGCTGCTCGGCGGCACGACGACATGGCGCGACGGCCTCGTGGCGCTCGGCGCGCTCCTCATGCCGCGCCGACTCGTGCGCGGGCCTGCTATCGCCGCCTACGAGCGCGCTTTCGCTGAGCGCTGCGACATCCGGTGGGCATTCAGCTTCGCCAACGGGCGAGTGGGTCTCTATGGCATCCTTCAGGCGCTGGGCGTCGGGCCAGGGGACGAGGTGCTGCTGCAAGCGCCGACGCATATCGTCGTGGCGAACGCTATCCGCTATTTGGGCGCGCGGCCCGTTTACGTTGACTGCGATCCAGCGACCTGCAACATGGATTTCGCCCAGGCCGAGCGGCTCATCACCCCACGCGCCCGCGTCCTGCTCGTGCAGCATACCTTTGGCGTCCCGGCTGACCTGGATGCGGCGCTCGCGCTCGCGCAGCGGCACGGCCTGGCGCTGGTGGAGGACTGCGTGCATGCCCTCGGCGCGACGTACCGAGGTCGCCCGGTGGGCAGCTTTGGGCGGGCGGCGTTCTACAGCAGCGAGGAGACCAAGATCATTTCGACGACGTTTGGCGGCGTGGCGACCACCGACGACCCAGCGCTAGCGGCGCGCTTGCGCGCGTTCCAGTCGCGCTGCGATTGGCCGGCCCAGCGACAGGCCGCCCGCGCCGTGCTGAAGTTCGCGCTCTACCGTGTGCTGATGGACCCATATCTCCACCGTCCGATGCGCGCGCTCTACGAACAGATGGGTCGCCGCCTGCCGCTCCCCCGGCCGACCTCGCCCGATGAGGAGCGCGGGGAGCGCCCAGACGGGTACCTTCGCCGCCTCAGCAACGCGCAGGCGGCGCTGGGCCTGCGCCAGCTGCGCGCGCTCGATGGAAACCTCAGCCACCGGCGCATGATCGCGCAGACGTATGAGCGGACGCTTGCGGCGCTTGGCGTTCCCGTGGCGCCCCCCGCGCCGCACGTCCAGCCCGCCTACGTCCGCTATCCTGTGTGGGCGCCCGATCGCGCGGCGGCCGCGCGGGCTGTCAATCGCTACGCGCTGCCGGGGTTGTGGTTCCGGTCCACGCTCGAAGATAGCGTGGCGCTCGACGCGGGCGAATACCAGCCTGGCTCGTGTCCGCACGCGGAGGCCGCGGCGCGGAGCCTCATCAATCTGCCGACGCATCCACGTGTAACGGTGACGGACGCCAGGCTGATCGCGAGCGCGCTGGCTTCCGCGCTGCTTGTGGACGCGCGCCCGGAAGCGATGGCGCTGGTCGGGGATAGCGGCGACGCGCGCCAATGAAGGCATGCGACCGGCTAGAGCGGTAGCAGCCCCTCCGTGAGGGACGCGAGCAGGTCATGTGGTGGGTTGGGGGAGTCGCGGAGGCCAGGGAAGCCGCCCCAGGCGAAGACGATGCGCAGGTAGGAGACGAATGGGACGCCCTCCCAGTCGTCGCCACGCAGCGGCGCGTCCATGCCTGGATCGCCAAAGTCTATGTGCGGGCCGTCGCCGCCGCTGGTATTTGCCTTGTGCAGGGCGTCGGGCGCGAAGCCGAGGCTGTAGCGCCCGTCATCGCTCTCATCTACCAGCGCATCTATGCACGGCCAGACCACCAGCGGGTCGGAGACGAGGCTACCGTCCGGGTTTGCGCCCGAATCGGGCGCGGGGCCAAGGATACGGAACTCCGGATGGAGGCTAACGCGCATCAACTGGCCCTGGAGCGACATGACGATGTTGGATGGATCGAGCTCATCATAGGCGCTGAGACGCGGGTAGGAGCCGGTGAAATCAACCGCGCCAACAAGCTCGTACCACGTTGTGATGGAGAGCGGGAGCGCGCCGTACTGGAGTTCGATCTCGCGCATCTCGTCGAGCGCGGTCGCATCCGGCGGGGCATATGGCGCGGGCGCTTTGCCGAGCGCGTCGCTGATGAAGTGGTAGCCGAGCGCGGTGAGCCGCTGGACCAGTGTCTCGACGTTGGCGCGAGCGCGGGTCATCGTCTCGCGCGCGACGGCCTGGGCGTCTGGGAAGAGCGGTTGCTCGCGAAACGCGGGGCCGAGCGCCATGAGCTCGGCCCAGACCGCCTCACGCTGGCCATCCAGATAGCGTTCGAGGTAGGTAGGCATGGGCAAGCCTCTTCCGGACGCACGCCATTCGACCCATTCATAGCCCGACATTTGAGCACGGATGAGACAGCGCGGCGGGGCGCTTGCGCGCGAAGACGTCTCCACATCATATCTCGCGGCCCATCATCATGTTAGCCCATCGGGGCGCGTGGGGAGACGTTATGGCCGGAATGGGGCGGGCAGGGATCAGGCGGCGCTCTGGAGCCGCTGAGAGGCCGCGGTGAGGGCGCTGATGAGCGACTCAAGGTCGAAAGGGGCGGACAGGGTGGCGCGCCAGCGGGTCATGAGGGCGTCCCAGAGTGGCGGGACCGACGCGAAGGCGTTCTCATCGGCGGCTGGGCCGAACGCCAGGCCAATCAGGGCGCAGCGGCTGCGCAGCCGCTGCTCGATGAGCGGCTCGTTGGATTGCGCGGCGGCCAGGGCAGCGAGCCAGCTATGCTGACTGATGAGGCTGGCAGGTGGCAGCGGCACAATGACGACGGCGCCGCTATCGCCCGCCCGCAGCAGCGCAAGGCCCCCAGCAGGATCGCGCGGGGCACACACGCGATAGCCCTCATCTATCAGCAGGTCGTAGAGCGTCGCGTGGAGGGCGTCATCCAGGTCGCTGGCGAGCATGACAGGCGCGCGGCCAATTTGGTTCCCTGGATCTCGCAGCGTGAGCGGCGCTGATGGTGATGGAATTGATGGAGCGGACATGGATGGTACCTCATAAAGGGCGCGCCCTGTCGCAGAGCCTTGCCGATAAGCGTGGGCAGCCATAACGCCGAACCCATCATGCGGCGCTCGCATCACCGAGCGGTCACAGCGCGATGATGTGAGGACACATTCTCGTCTTACTATCCGCGGACCTCACAGCGCCTGTGACGCGACGGCTGCGATGGCGCCCGAGTTGCCGAGAGAAGGCGTGAAGTAGTGTGAGGATAGGCTAAGCGCGAAGGGTGAGGCGGTCTCAGCACGATCGAATAACGAACACAGCAAGTGTCAAAAGCGTCAAAAGCGTCACAAACGCGACGGCGCCGGCCCCACTGGATACAGCGCAGGATACGGGGCTGGCGCGAGGGGATGGGAGGATGGCGACACAACAACCAGGCGCTGGGCCCTCTGCGACCAAGCGGGCCGTTGGGCTAATCACGCGCCACACAGATTCGTATGGGCTGGTCTTGCTGCTCATCATCGTGGACTACATCGCTGTCTCCATGCTCCTCAGCGCCCTCTGGGGCCGGGTGGCCGTTGATGTGTTGCTCAGCGCCACGCTGCTCTTCACGCTGCGCACGTCTCAGGCGAGGCGCCTCTGGCAGCTTCTGGCGACCTTCTACCTGCTGGCGAGCGCATTCGCCGCGATCGCTAGCGCGTTGATTCCTGGCCCTAATGCTCTTGGCGATTGGGCCACCATCGCGGGCGGGCTGTTGCTCATCATCACGCCATTTGTCATCTTGCGGCGTATCAGCGCGCATCGCGCGGTGACCACGGAGACAGTGCTTGGAGCGATCTGTGTCTACCTGCTGATCGGGTTCTCGTTCGCGTTCATCTACTCGGCGATCAGCTATCTGAGTGGCGCGCCATTCTTTGAAGGACAGCCAGGCGCGCCATTCAACGCCTACCTGTTCTTCAGCTATACGACGCTGACGACAGTGGGCTATGGCAACCTCGTACCGGAAGGCAATCTGGGACAGACGATGGCGATGCTGGAGGCGATCTCTGGCCAGATCTATCTGGTGATCGTCGTCGCGCGGCTCGTCTCGCTCTGGGGTCAGTCGCTCCCGCACGCCGAGCGACCCCTCCGCCGCCGGGTGAAGACCGGTCGCGGCGCTGGAGTAGGGGCTGGCGAGGGCGATGCGGGCGATGCGGGCGATGCGGGCGATGCGGGCGAGCGCAGCGTCACTTGACCCACTCGGGCATCTCCTCATGATCAATGCCGAAGTGGTGGGCGAGCTCGTGAAGGGTGGTCGCGCGGACTTGCGCGCGGATACGGTCAGGGTCGCCGCCGCAATAGCGCTCGATGGGGCCGCGGAAGATGGTGATGATGTCGGGACCCATCTCCGCCATGCCGCGCTTGCGCAGCGGGACGCCGCGGTAGAGACCGAGCAGGGTGTAGCCCTCCGGCACGCCCGACTGACGCAGCGTCTCCTCGCTTGGCTCCTGCTCAACCTCTACGGCGATATTACCCATGTAGGGCGCGAACTCGTCCGGAACGGCGCCTAGCGCCTCCCTGACGAGGCGCTTGAAGCGCGCTTCGTCATCCTCTGGATCAGGAGGTGGGGTGGTGAAGCTGAAGTTCGGCGGCGTCTCTGCGCGCTGGCGTGACGGCCTGGGGGAGAAGCCCTCTGGCTCACCCTCCATCACCCGCGTGGCCCAGCGCGAGGCCGGGGAATCCGCCATGAACAGCACGGCGGCGACCGCCAGGATGATGACCAGCGTGAACAGGAACACCATGGTTCCCGTGTCGCCGGTCGAGCCGCCGCCGACGAGGCCGGCCACCAGCGCCAGCCCGACGACGACCGCCAGCGCGGCGAAGAACTGCCCCGCGCCATTGGGGTTGCGCGTGGCGTGCTCGCCCTTGCCCCAATCGCGCGCGACGCCGCTCGTATAGCCGCCGACAATTGAGGAGGAGACGCCTCCCGGCCCGGTGGGCGCAGCGCCGTCGCCGCGCAGGCTGGTGTCATACGCCGCGCGGTTCTCGGGGTCGCTCAGGACGTGATAAGCCTCCGTCAACTGGCGCATGCGGCGGCCCGCGCGGGCGTAGAGTGCGGAATCGGCGGCCACGTAGCGGTCGGGGTGCCAGCGTTTCGCCTCGCGGTGATATGCGCGCTTGAGCTCAGGCAGGCTGGCGGACGCGCGCACGCCGAGAATCGCGTAGTAGTCCCCGGGTCGTGGCTCCCGCTCGTCCAGGTCATCTAACCCATCGAGCGGCTCACCGTCGGAGCTTGTGCGCTGCGCCATGCTGTCCCTCCCGCGTCGCGCGCCAGGTTGCGCGCGCCGACACCTGTATTGTGTCGCGTAGGAAGGCGGCGCCGCCAGCGGGACCTACGTGCGTGCGGCGTCGTCTGCGTCCTGGCCGCCAGGTGGGACGGTGGTGTGGTGGGCGTGGGCGCAGAGGACAGCCAGCGCCAACCAGATCGCGGCCCCGACGATCAGCGGCGCCGCCAGTGGGCGCACGCCGTCGCCTGCCTGCGCGAACAGCGCCACCAGCGCGGCGAGCGCGCCCAGCGGAGCGACGAACACGCCACCCAGCGTGAATACCTCGAGCGCGACGGACGCGATCGCGCGCCTGCGTTCGCGCAGGCGCGCCACCCAAATGCTCACCGCCTGGCGCCAGGGCGCGGGAGCGCGCCAATGTGAGCCTGATGTGAAGGGATGCTGCTGTATGGCCATAGCGATGAACCTTGCCCACGCGGCGCCGCTCCAGGCGACCGCGTACGCCATCCTTGCCTTGATCCTCTTCGCTGAGGACGCCTATGTGAGATGAGACGCGCCGGGCGCCGATCTGTAACCCACGCGCCATGCCAGGTTATTCGCCTTCGGCGCCGCGCGTCGCCCAATAGTAGGCGCAGCGAGCGTGCAGTGGGCAGCGCTCGCATTCGGGCCGCTGCGCGTGGCAGATTCGCCGTCCATGGCGAATCAGGTTGATGTGCATGGTATGGCGCCAGTCCGGCGGGATCAGGCGCTCCAAGGCGAGGTGCGCGGCGTCGGCGCTGATGGTGGGGCCGATCAGCCCAAGTCGCCGGGTGACGCGCCAGACGTGGGTATCCACCGGGAATGCGGGACGGCCCAGCGAGAAGAGCAGCACGCAGGAGGCGGTCTTCATGCCCACGCCCGGCAGCGCGGTTAGCTGCGCTCGCGCCCGCTCGATATCTTCCGTGTCCAGCCAGCGCAGGGCGAACGGGACATCGGGGTCGCGCTCGGTGAGCGCGCGCAGCGTCCGCTGGATGCTGCGCGCTTTGACTTGCGCCAGGCCGCCCGAGCGGATGGCGTCAGCCACCGCCTCTTCGGGGGCGTCGCGCACGGCCTCCCAGGTCGGGAAGCGCTGGCGCAGGCTGGCGTAGGCGCGGTCGGAGTTCACGTCTGAGGTGTGCTGCGAGAGGATGGTGGCGACCAGGCCGCCGAGCGCGTCGCCATCTGGCTCCCACGGTGGGACGCCATATGCCTCCACCAGCCGCTCGTAGACCCACTCCACGAGGGCTTCGGGGGCCATGTCCGCTGGCCGTCCGCCGCTGGCCGCCTCGCTCCGCATGGCAACGCCCGCTTTCGTCTCGGCTATGCGCCTATCCCTGTTTTGGACATAGAGCCAGCATACCGCCCAGCGCCGCATGGCCGCCAGCGGCGGGCGCCGCGCGTGGTACGATAACGCGGGGCGCTCAGGTGATTCGCGCCTGGAGCGAGATGTGACCGGCTCGTGGAGGGATGGAGCGCATGGCCAGCGACCAGAGCATCGCGGCGTTCGTGGAGGCGCTCGGCTCCAGCGCGCCCGCGCCTGGCGGCGGCGCGGCGAGCGCGCTGGCTGGGGCGCTGGCGGCGGCGCTGGCCGAGATGGTGGCGCGCTTCACGGTGGGACGCGAGAAATATCGTGATGTCGAGGAGCGGGCCACGGCGATCCTGAGCCAGGCGGAGGGAGCGCGCGCGACGCTGCTGGCGCTGGCGGAGGACGATGCCCGCGCCTACCAGGACGTCTCCGCCGCCTACCGCCTGCCACGCGCGAGCGATGAGGAGCGCGCCGCACGTGAGGAGGCCATTCAGGCGGCGCTGGCATCCGCGATGCAGCCACCGCTGCGCGCGGTCCGCGCGGCATGCGCGACGGTGGGGCTGGCGGCGGAGATCGCGGCCATCGGGAATGGCACGGTCATTAGCGACGCGGGCTGTGCGGCGCTGCTTGGTGAGGCGGCGGCGCGCGCGGCGGCGCTGAATGTGCTCGCCAACGCCACGCTGCTGCGTGACGCCGCGCTGGCGGACGGCGCGCGCGCGGAGGTCCGGGCGCTGCTGGCGGAGGCGCAAGCCCAGCGCGATCGGGCGTTCGCCACGACGCTGCGCCGCATGGGTGTGGAGGCGCTCTCATGACGGCAAAGCTGCTCAGCGGGCGGGCGATCGCGGAGACAGTGCGCGAGGAGCTGCGGGCGATGGCGGTGGCGTATGAAGCGCGCCATGGCAGGCCCGCCGGGCTGGCGGTAGTGACGGTCGGCGCGCAACCCGCGTCGGATGTCTACGTGCGCCAGCTCCTGCGCGAGGCTGAGCGCATTGGCGTGCGGGGCGAGTTGGTGGCGCTGCCGGATGACATAGACGATGACGGGCTGCGCGCGGGACTGAAGGCGCTCAACGCCGACGACCGTGTGCAGGGCATCCTGGCGCAGGCGCCGCTGCCGCCGCATCTGAGCGCGCGCGTGGTGGCAGAGGTCATGAGCCCGCGCAAGGACGTTGATGGCATCAGCCTGCGCAGCGCGGGCAACCTGTTCCTGCGCTATCCCAGCTTCGTACCGGCCACCTGCGCCGCCGTGGTTGAGCTGCTCGACCGCTATGAGATTCCCCTCGCGGGCCAGCGCGTCACCATCGTCGGGGCCAGCAACACAGTTGGCAAGCCACTTGCGTTCATGCTGCTTGGTCGCGACGCTACCGTGACGGTCTGTCATATTCACACGCGCGCCGTCAGCCAGTGGACGCGGCAGAGCGACATCGTGATAGTCGCTGTGGGCAAGGCCAACCTGCTCACGGCGGATATGGTCCGCCCGGGGGTGACGGTGGTGGATGTGGGCATCAACGTGACGGCGGAGGGCGGCATCGTCGGCGATGTGGCGTTCGCGGAGGTAGCGAGGGTGGCGGGGGCGATCAGCCCGACGCCGGGCGGGGTTGGCCCGCTGACGCCGCTTATGGCGCTCAAGCAGCTGCTCCAGGCGGATACCCTCTGGTCGCTCGATAGCTGAGAGCATGCAGCGTGAAGTCCTAGGAGACGCGACGGGCGCGCCCGAATCGTGTACGCTGCGGAGTGAGCGCCACCCGCCCCGCGCGCGAGCGCTGACGCCATTCGTGAGGACTCCTGATGATGCGGCGGATTCCCTATACTCAGCTCGATGTGTTCACCACGACGCCGTTTGGCGGCAACCAGCTCGCGGTCTTCTTCGACGCGGACGCGCTCTTCGAGAGCGAAATGCAGTCTATCGCGCGCGAGATGAACTTCTCCGAGTCTACCTTCGTCCTGCCGCCCAGCGACCCAGCGCGCGCCCTATGCCGGGTGCGCATCTTCACACCGGGCGGCGAGCTGCCCTTCGCCGGCCATCCGACCATTGGGACCACCGTCGCGCTGGTCCATGCGGGGCGCCTGACCGCGGAGAACGGCCCCACGACGCTGGAGCTTGGCGTTGGGCCGCTGACGGTCGAGCCGGTGTTCACACATGGCGAGCTGAGCTTCGTCTGGATGACTCAGCCCGCCCCTACGTTCACACTCTGGGATGGCGACCGGGCGGCGCTGCTGGCGGCGCTGGGGTTGGATGAGGCCGCGCTGCGGGATGATCTGCCCATCGAGCGCGGCTCGGCGGGCGTGCCGTTCATCTATGTGCCGCTGCGTGACCGCGAGGTGTTGAGGAAAGCCGCGCCAGGCGCGGGACTACACGCGGCGTTGCCGGGCGAGGATCCGCATACGGGCGTCTACCTGTTCGTCGCGCCAGAAATACGGGATGGCTCGGCGCCGGTCTATGCGCGGATGTTCGCGCCGGGTATGGGCATCGTGGAGGACGCCGCGACAGGGGCCGCCGCTGGGCCGATGGGCGTGTATCTGGCGCGGCATGGCGCACTGGCTCTGGGAACGAATGGGCGTGGTGGGGCGACGGTTGTGCAGGGTGTCGAGATGGGACGGTACAGCGAAATCGCTGTCGAGTTCCAGTTCGACGGGGGCGCTGTAACCAGCGTGCGGGTCGCGGGCGCGGCGGTGGTCGTCGCAAGGGGCGAGTTCATCCTGCCGGATAGAGGGGGCGTGGAGGATCTGACGCGGGGGACGCGAGCATGAATATATCCGAGGCGCTCGCCGTCCTGCCCTCACCTGACGTGACCGGCGCGGCGAGCGGCGAGATCACCGCCATCACCTACAACTCCGCCGAGGCCCAGCCGGGGGCGTGCTTCGTCGCCATTCGTGGCAAGTGGCGCGACGGCCACGCCTATATCGGCGACGCGCTGCGGGCTGGGGCGCTGCTGATTGTGGGAAGCGACGCCGCGCCCACGGACTTCCCGCCCGACCGCGTCTATGCGCGCGTAGCGGACTCCAGGCGGGAGTTGGCGACGCTGGCGGCGGCCTTCGCGGGGCGGCCCTCGGAGCGCATGGCGGTGGTTGGGGTCACGGGGACGGACGGCAAGACGACCGTTACCAACCTGATCAATGCGGTGCTCGAAGCCGGAGATCTCCGCACGGGGCTGATGAGCACGGTGGACTTCAAGATCGCGGGCGAGCGCTCCCAGAACAACTCGCGCTTCACGACGCTCGAAGCGCCGGAAGTGCAGGCGCTGCTGGCGCGCATGGCGGAGGTGGGGACGCAATGCGCCGTGCTGGAGACGACCTCCAGCGGGCTGGCGCTGCACCGCGTCTGGGCGGTGGCCTATGACGTCGCCGTCATCACCAACATCACGTCGGAACATTTGGAGCTGCACGGCACGAAAGAGGCCTACTGGCGCGCCAAGGCGATGCTCTGCGAGGCGATCAATCCCGACGCCGTGAAGCCCGGACTTCCCGGTATCCCGCGCATCCCAAAGGCATGCGTGCTGAACCTGGATGATAGCTCCTGCGCATACCTGCGCGACTTCTGTCGCGCGCCCGTGGTGAGCTATGGATTGAGCGAAGGGGCGGATGTGCGCGCGGAGCGGGTCGAGCTGCGCGCGGACGGCTCGCGCTTCGCTGTGCGGCTGCCTGACGGGGCGCGATTCACGGTCGAGACGCCGCTGGTCGCCGCCTATAACGTCTCGAACTGCCTGGCCGCCATCGCGACGGGCTACCTCTTCGGCGTCGCGCCGGAGCGGATGGCGGCGGCGCTGGCGTCGTTTCCTGGCGTGCCAGGGCGGATGGAGCGCATCGAGATGGGCCAGCCGTTCACCGTCGTGGTGGACTACGCGCATACGGCGGACAGCCTGGAGAAAGTGCTCAATGTGTTGCGCCCGCTGACCACCGGGCGGCTGATCGCCGTCTTCGGCTCAGCGGGCGACCGCGACCGAGTAAAGCGGCCCGCGATGGGGGCGGTCGCCGCGCGGCTGGCTGACTTCGCCGTCATCACCGACGAAGATCCGCGCACGGAGGACGCGATGAGCATCCTGCGTGAGATCGCGGCGGGCGCGGAGGCGGCAGGCGCGCGCGAGGGCGAGATATATCGCTGTGTGGTAGGTCGGCGCGAAGGCATCGGCGCCGCGTTTGCGATGGCACAGGCGGGCGACACGGTGCTGCTGGCAGGCAAAGGGCATGAGCAAAGCATTATCATCGGCGAAGCCAAGCTGCCGTGGGATGACCGCCGCGTGGCGCGTGAGGAGTTGCGCGCGCTGGGGCATGGCGGCGCGGAGGAGGAGGCGGGAGGCGTCTGAGAAGGAGCCAGAGGCGCGCCAGGCTGGGGAACCAGCGCGCACAGAGGCGCGTCCTAGCAGTCGTTACCTCATAAATCAGGGTGGCGTTGTACAGAGATGATATCCAGGTTATATGCGCAGGCGCAGATGGGGAGCGCGCGGCGCCTACATAGCATCTAGAGAGCGGGGAAAGTCCATGGCCGTCATGTTGCTCAGCGCGTTCGCCGTCGCGGCGGTCGTCAGCGCTATCGCCTCGCTCATCATGCTTCGTGCCTTCTCCTGGTTTCGTAGCGGCGAGCGCAAGCCGGGCGACTTCAAGCCCGACCAGTCGGCGGGCAGTGGCTCGCACCATGTCGAGATCCAGACGCGCGGCAAGCGCCCGCGCGTCGTGCGCGCCCGCTCCAGTGAGCTGCCCTTGATTGGCGGCGTGGCGATGATCCTCGCGCTTCTGGCCGGATGCCTCGCGACGGGCTATTTTCTCAACTTCACCGGAAGCCAGTGGACGCTGATCGAGATTCTGATGCTGGCGACGGTGGGCTACGGGGCGGTCGGCTTCAGCGACGACGTCCGCAAGGTCTACCGCGGCGTGGGCATCTCCGAAGGCGCCAAGGCGGTCGGGGTGGTGCTGGTCTCCGCGATCGCCGCTGTGCTGCTCAACCGACTCATTACCGACAAGGGCATCACCGCCCGCCTGGCCTATCCGCCGTACAATCAGGCGCCGATCATCGGCTCGCTGCTGACGCATCAGAAGTTCGCGTGGGTCTTCTTCTTCCTGGGGATGACGATCCTCATCGCCAGTGTGACCGCGCTGGCCGTGGATTTCGCGGACGGCATGGACGGGCTGGCCGGCGGCCTGCTGTTCAGCGCGGCGCTGGCGTACGCGGTCATCTTGATTGATGAGGGTGGGGAGGTCCGCTGGCCGCTGATCGCCTGCGCGCTGGCGCTGGCTGGCGCGACCGCGGGCTATCTGCCCTTCAACTGGCCCTCGCCCTGGAAGGGGGGCGCGAACCCCAAGGGTAAGCGGCTGGCGAAGGTTATCATGGGTGACACCGGCTCGCTGGCGCTGGGCGGGCTGCTGGCGCTGATCGCCGTCGTCGCGCGGCAGGAGTTGCTGCTGCTGATCATCGGCGGCGCGTTCGTGCTGGAGGGTCTCTCGGCGCTCATCTCGGCGCGCATCCTGGTTAGGTTCTATCGCCGCTTCCTCTTCGTCGAGCGCTTTGGAGCCAGCAAGGGCTTCCCGCATACCGAGCTGCCGCTGCCTTTCCTGGCGACGCCGATGCACCATCACTACGACCTGCTCAACGTGGACCGCCGCCGCCTGGTCTATGGCGCGTGGCTGCTGGGCGCTGGGTTGGGCATTCTGGGCATCGCTAGCGCGGTCGGCCCGTTCACCTGGGAGCGCTATCTGGCGCGTCTGGCGGGGCTGGCGCTGCTGATCGCCATCTGGCAGGCGGGCCCATGGACGAAGAGCTTCTTCATTGGTCTGGAGCGGCCAGACCCCGCGAACATCGACGCGCCCCGGCGGCTGACCCTCTGCCATGGCGCGCCGTTCCGCCTGTTTGGCCTGCCGCTCTATCGGCGGATTGATACCGTCGCGATCACCGGCGCGGCGCTCCAGCCACCAACGGAGCCGCTGCTGCTCTGGCAGCGGCTCAGCGTCTTCGACGCGCGCTCGCTGCTGGGTTATTACTGCTATCGTGCGGGCGAGTACGAGGACGCGCTACGCATCTGGGACCGCCTGCCCGACCCTAACGTCGCCGCTCGCCCGGACATCGAGAGGCTGATCAGCGAAGTGACGCACGCCGTGGCGATACGCACGCTCGGCGGGGCCGAGACTGGGCGCTCCACGCGGGCGTCGTACCGCACGACGCCGCCAGTCGGCGCGGACAATCCCAACAACAGCTCCTTCCGCATGCCCGTGCCACGGTTGGAGCCTGCCGACAAGGGGCAGACCGCCCCACCGACCGGGCGCAGGCCTGCCGACACGGCGCCGCTCTGGCAGGCGAGCGTCTGGGCCGCCGCCAGCGGCATGGAGCCTGACGAGGGGCAGAGGGCCGGAATCGGATTCGGCTCTTCCAGTGGCCAGACAGCTTCGCTTGCCTCGCCAACGTCAGAGGCGCCGCCATCCTCAAGACCGGCCGCAGACGCGCCATCCGGCGGCGCGCGGACGCCGACGGCTGACGAAGAGCCCAGCGAGGGCGCGCATGCCTCGACGCCTGCTGGGCCGCGACCCGCTAACACGAGCGACCTCTAGCGCCTAGCCGTGGCTGAACGCCCAAGGCGCCTGTTGGAACCCGCCACGGCGGCGCCAGCGTCGCTGGATCGCGGGAAGCGCGCGCCCGCATGCGCTATGCTTGGGCGACGCCCTGAAGGCGTGCGTGTAGGCTTGACAGTGCCAGCGGGCCGTGGGATACTTGAATAGATGCGGGGTCGGCCTGTGGCGCGCGTCGCGCCCCTCAAGTCTCCGACCATCACTACTCCGCTACACATTCCACCTCACCACAGGCGCGCCTCTCGCCTGACGCGACACTCCCCCGCCCGCCAGCGAGATACTGGCGCAGGTTCCAGGGCATCCACCGATGCGGCGTCAAGCGCGACTTCTCCATTGATGGTGGCGCGACCTATGTTCCAATCCCATTCCACTACGCACAGCGAAAGGAGATACGGCGCCAGGCGCTTTTCGGGCGCGCCGCTCCGGCGCGACGCGCGCTCCGACAGGTGACCGTGCTGTTCACCGCAGCTACCACTGTGATCATATGAACATGAACATTACTGAGCTTGAGACCAAAACCCCACACGAATTACGCGACATTGCCCGCGATTGGGACATGTCGGGCTATAGCGCGCTCTCGAAGGAAGACCTGATCTTTCAGCTCTTGCAGGCCGCCGCCGACCGGCAAGGCCCGGCGTTCGCCGCGGGCGTGCTGGAAGTGACCGCTGAGGGGCTGGGATATCTACGCCGCAAGGGCGGGCGGCCCAGTCTCATGGACGTCTATGTCTCGGCGACCCAGATCCGCCGCTTCGGCCTGCGCACCGGCGATATGGTGTCCGGGCAGGCGCGCCCCCCGAAGGAGAATGAGCGCTTCTACGGCCTGCTGCGGGTAGACGCCGTGAACGGCATGGACCCCGAAGCCGCCAAGCGGCGCCCGAACTTCGATAGCCTGACGCCGATCTTTCCCGACCGCATGTTCGACCTGGAGACCGACAGCAAGAATATCATCGGGCGGCTGGTCAACCTGATCGCGCCAATTGGACGCGGCCAGCGCGGCCTGATCGTCGCCCCACCGAAGGCCGGCAAGACGCTGATGCTCAAGAGCATCGCCAACTCGGTCGCACAGAAGTATCCCGACGCGCACCTGATGATGGCGCTGATCGGCGAGCGACCCGAAGAGGTGACGGAGATGCGGCGCGGCGTGCCCGCCGAGATCTTCAGCTCGACCTTCGATGAGCCCGCCGACGCGCACACCCATGTGGCTGAGCTGGCGCTCGAGCGCGCCAAGCGGCTGGTGGAGGCGGGCAAGGATGTCGTGCTGCTGCTCGACAGCATCACCCGCCTGACGCGCGCCTACAACCTGGCCATCTCACCCAGCGGTCGCACGCTCTCTGGCGGATTGGACCCGGCGGCGGTCAACCCGCCCAAGCGCTTCATCGGCGCGGCGCGCAATCTGGAGGAGGGCGGCTCGCTGACGATCATCGCGACGGTGCTGATAGATACGAACAGCCGCATGGACGAGGTGATCTACGAGGAGTTCAAGGGCACCGGCAACATGGAGATCACGCTCGATCGTAAGCTCTCCGAGCGGCGCATCTTCCCCGCGATTGACATCACGCGCTCCAGCACGCGGCGCGAGGAGTTGCTGCTCGACCCGCACGCGCTGGCGTCAGTGCTGGTGGTGCGGCGTATGTTCGCCTCGCTGGATAGCAACGAGAGCATCGAGACGACCGACCGCCTGATCCAGATGATGGCCCGCACCGAGAACAACGAGGAATTCGTCGCCACCCTGCGCAAGGGCATGGGCGGGTGACTTCAACACTGGACCCCTTTGGGATGGAGGGGGAACCTGCGCGAAGCGCGTCTGCAATGCGTCTGGAAGTTGATCATCGCCGCGCTCTTCAGTCGGACGCCGCTCACTCGCCTGTATCGCTTCGATTGCGGCTCCGCGCTTCGCTAAAGCCCTCTGGATAGCGCGCCTGCAGCTTGCTGATATTCGCAGCCAGCACGTCATCCATGGCCATGTCCAGCGTATCCAGGAGATAGGCGACGTACCACATCACGTCGCCTATCTCTTTGCCGAGCGCCTCTCGGTCAATGTCATGACCCTGAAAGGCGATCTTCTTGATGTGGTCAGTGACCTCGCCTGCCTCGCCTGAGAGTCCCAGTGCGCCAAGGGTCAATCGCTCACGTTCGCCCATATCGCTGGTATTGCTGCGCGTCCGCATCGCGAGCTGTTGATACGTTTTCCAGTCCATCACTCACTCACATTCGTCATCATGTCTGCGCACTACCTCCGTAAAGGCCATCCGCTCGTACAGCCAATACAATGAACCACACAGCTCGCTCTGTTGGTGTCTGTGGCGGCGGCCAAGCATTGCACTCTAAGCGTAGCGTCAAGCAGGCTTATCGCCGCGCCACACTTCAGCAGTGGAGCGTCAAGAGCCATTCATGCGGCGCTCACCTTGTCACCTGCCTTATCATTGGCCTGCCTCTTCCTGAAGTCACATTGAGAACGATGGCTCCGTGTCCACGCTCAACGCCTAATCGCCACCTTAGCTCAACCGCTGGCCGCATAGACGAGGTTTCGGTGCGGGACGAAAACCACCGGCGTTCCCAGCCATCCTCACACCTGGTGATACACTGCGGTGCGGCGCGCCACTTCGCGCGCTGCGATATGGTGGCTCGCTGGCGGAGAGGCAAGCGTATCCTATGCGGATCGAGCGGCTGAGCGTGGACAACCAGCGCACGCAAGGAGCGTCGCGGCGCGCATGGTATCAGCGGCATAGCGCGAAGCATCTGCGTGAGATCGAGCGGGCGGTGGTGGATGCGCTGGCGGCGCGCGCGGATGGCGCGCCGGGGGCGAGCGTCGTCCTCGGCGCGGGAGCCTGCACGGAGCTGCCGTTGGAGCGACTGGCGCGCGCCTGCGACCCGCTGACGCTGGTGGACCTGGACGCGCCAGGGATGGGCCGCGCGCGGGATGAACTGCCCCAAAAGCTTCGGCTGCGCGTGCGACTGCTGGCCGCTGACCTGACGGGCGGCGTCAGCGCGGCGCTGCGCGGGGAGATGGGCATTCAGCCGTGGCGCGACCTGCGGGCGCTGGGTGGCATGGCAATCCTCGATGCGCTGGCGGACTGCCTGGAGCGTGTGACGGTCCCCGAGCCGCCAGAGATCGCCGGGCTGGAGCCACACAGCTTTGGGCTGGTTATCTCCTCGCTGACGCTGACGCAACTCTACAGCCTGCCGCTGCTGGACGCGCTCGACATCCTGCTGGCCTACGCGCCCGACCTGGCGGATCGGCGCGGCGCGCATCCGCGCTATGTAGCCGCCGAGCGCGACTTCCGGCGGCGGGTGGCGCTGGCGCATCTCAGCCTGATCGCGCGGCTATTGGCTCCGGGCGGCGCGGCGCTACTCACCACGGACAAGATGGGCTACCTGCTGACGCCGAAAACCGGGCCGCATGCGGGCGAGGGCCGCGAGGCGCTGGAGACACTGCCCGCCAGCGCGCTCGCCTGGCCAGACGACCTGGCCGCGCGGTTCACGATAGTAGGGCCGCCGCGCACATGGGCATGGATGGTGGCGATGCCGGAGGGTGAGACGCCGGGGCGGGCGTACGATGTGGTCGCGGCGATCCTGCATGCGCGGGCGCAATAGGACTTCGCGCCAAGGTGTTTCGGCGTCAAGGCGGCGCTCTGGTATACTAAGCCCCGGCTATAGCCGCGCGCTCGCGCATATGTCCCTGCTGACCGCCGCAAAGGACGCCGATGGAAGCCAAGCTAATCGAAGACCGCCGCCAGTGGAACGCGTTCATCGCCACCGCGCGCACTGGGCATCTCTGCCAGACATGGGAGTGGGCGGACCATTCGGAGGAGGGCGCGCGCGCTGGCTCGCT
The DNA here is from genome assembly GCA_035716045.1 of Ktedonobacterales bacterium. Classification (GTDB taxonomy): domain Bacteria; phylum Chloroflexota; class Ktedonobacteria; order Ktedonobacterales; family JADMIN01; genus JAKAIY01. Next base: position 1,175 of record DASTKI010000044.1, on the reverse strand, counting down.
GCGGGTCGGCGTGGTGGATGATGGCGGACGGCTCGTCGCGGCGGTGTTGCTGACGCGCAGCATAGCGGGTGGGCTGGGCGCGCCGTTCTTCTACGCCCCGCGCGGCCCGGTCTGCGATGATCCCGCATCGCCCGCGCTGCCGCTGCTGATCCGCGCGGCGGCGCGCGAGGCGCGCAAGCGCGGCGGCGTCTTCATCCGCGTCGAGCCGAACGTGCCAGAGGGTGACGCGGCCTGGACGGGCGCGCTTCATCGTCTGGGATTCCGCGAGACCGATCACGTCATCTACCTGCGCAGCGCGTGGGTAACGGACCTCAGCCCGGACGAGGACGCGCTGCTGGCGGGGATGATGACCACCTGGCGCCAGAATATCCGCTCCGGCGCGCGCAAAGGCGTCACGGTGCGGCTAGGCGCCGGCGAGGCCGATCTCGACGCCTTCTACCGCCTGCTCTCGGAGACCGGCAAGCGCGACCAGTTCCACGTCTACCCCAAAGACCTCTACCGCGACATGCTGGCGCACTACTCAGAGGAGGCGGCGCGCGAGTATAACACGGCGCACATGGCGCTACTGATCGCCGAGAGCGAAGGCGAGGCCATCGCCGCCGCGACCGTCGCCATCCTGGGCGAGTGGTCATGGAACCTGCATAGCGGCTCATCGGGCCAGCCAGCGCACCGCAAGCTGCGCCCGAACTACCTGCTGCAATGGGAGTGCATGCGCTGGCTCAAGGCGCGCGGCGCGCGGTACTATGACTGGCGCACGATCCCCGACATCCTGGAGCCGGGGCAGGAGCTATACGGTGTCTACGAGTTCAAGCGCGGCTTCGGCGGTGCGGTGCGGCGCGTCATCTCGACGATGGACCTGCCCTTGCGTAGCGCGCTCTACTGGCCCTACGTCACGGCGGTTTCGCTGCGGCGCGGCCTGCGGCGCTGGCAGCGGCGGCGGTTCGAGCGGCGGCGCGAGCGGGCGCGCCTGGCGGTGGAGCGGGCGCAGGCGGCGGAGGCGGGGAAAACGGCGGGCGAATGAAGGCGCGCCACCGGGCCGCGACGGGCCGCACCATCCGCCCACGTCCGTACCGCTCCCGGCCTTTCAAGGCCGGGGCAGGCGGACGGGGCCTTGAAAGGCCGGGGGATTTATCCCCTCGCCCCGTGCGCCGGCCATTCATGGCCGCGTCAGTGCG
>DASTKI010000043.1:0-3315 GCA_035716045.1 Ktedonobacterales bacterium | reverse complement strand
CTGAACACCGATACCGGCGCCACCCATACGATCCTGCTCGACAAGAGCGGCCAGGTCATCTCGGCGCAAGGTGAGCCCAGCCAGCGTGACCTCTTGGCGCTCGGCGCGCTGCTGGCCGGAGCGTTCTCGTCCTCGCGCCAGGTGGCCGAGATCCTCGGCGAGCACGACTTCCGCTCAATCCTCCAGCAAGGCGTGCAGGAGAGCATCCTTACTAGCCTGATTGGCAACCACTGGCTGCTGGTCGTCATCTTCGAGAAGCAGACGCATGTCGGACTGGTGAAGATCCTGGCGCGCAAGGCTTGTGAGGAGCTGGAGCGCGTGCTGGAGCGCGTGCGCCAGGGCGGCGGGCAGGCGCGGCAGCAGGTGGTGGATGTGCGCTTCCGCAGCGAAGTCGAGGACACCATAGACCTGCTCTTCAAAGATTGACCTCACGCCCCGACCCCCTCTCCCATGGGGAGAGGGGGTCGGGGCGTGGGCTCGTGGGCGGGTGATTCCGCCGTTGTGGCGATGTTGTTTTGAGGCTTTAGGCGACTGAGGAACGTGGGAGTGAGCGGCGCATGGCCCTGATCAACGTCGCCCGGCGCGAGATCCAGTGCAAGATCGTCTATTATGGCACGGGCTTCTGTGGCAAGACTACCAACCTCCAGTACATCCATGCCCGCGCTCCCCAGCCCGCGCGCGGCGATCTGCTCTCCATCGCCACCGAGAGCGAGCGCACGCTCTTCTTCGACTTCCTGCCGATAGACCTCGGCCAGGTCCATGGCTTCCGCGTGCGCTTCGCGCTCTACACCGTGCCGGGCCAGGTGCTCTACGAGCGCACCCGCGTCGCCGTGCTCAATGGCGTGGATGGCATCGTCTTCGTCGCTGACTCGTCGCCCGACAAGCTGGAGGAGAACTTCCAGAACCTGCTGGAGTTGGAGATGAATATGCGGCGGATGGGTCGCGACCTCGGCTCATTCCCGTTCATAATGCAGTGGAACAAGCGCGACTTGCCGGGCGCCGTGCCGGTCCCCGTGCTCGATCGCTACCTGAACCGTCGCCGCGTCCCAGCCTTCCCGGCGTCGGCCCTCAGGGGCGAGGGCGTCTTCACGACCCTGCGCGCGATCTGCAAGGCGGTGATGGCGGGCCTGTAAATCGGGCTTTCAAGCCCATCCATTCGTGCGCCGGCCATCCATTCGTGCGCCGGCCATTCATTCGTGCGCCGGCCATTCATGGCCGCGCGCTGCGCGACCTGTCCCGGCCGTGACACGCCGAGGCGCGGAACGCCAGACCATAAATGGTCATATTCACCGTGCGCGGGCCTTGATGGCCGCGACCGTATCATAGAGGAGCGAGCGTATGCGCGCTATCATCAGCGTGGACGACAAGCGGGGCGTGGCCGATTTCGCCGCCGGGCTGATCCGCCTGGGCGTGGAGATATTCTCCACTGGCAAGACGCTGACCGTCCTGAAGGCGGCGGGCGTGTCCGCGCGCTCGATCTCTGACCTGACGGGCTTCCCAGAGATTCTCGGCGGGCGCGTCAAGACGCTGCACCCGGCGGTGCACGCCGGCATCCTGGCGCGACGTGACGACGCCGCCCATATGGAGGAGCTGGCGAGCCACAACCTCCAGACGATTGATCTGGTGGTCTGCAACCTCTACCCCTTCACGGCGACCATCGCCCAGCCCGGCGTCACGCTGGAGGACGCCATCGAGAAGATAGATATCGGCGGGGTGACGCTGCTGCGCGCCGCCGCGAAGAACTTCGCCTCGGTCACCGCCATCTCGCGTCCCGAGGACTACGGCGATGTGCTGGAGGAGCTGGAGGCGACGAAGTCCATCGGCCTGGAGACGCGCCGCCGCCTGGCGGTGATCGCCTTCCAGACCACCGCGCTCTATGACACCGCCATCGCGGACTACCTGCGCCGCCAGGCGGGCGGCGAGCCATTCCCCGAGCAGATGACGCTCGGCCTGCGCCGCCTGCGCTCGCTGCGCTACGGTGAGAACCCTCACCAGTCGGCGGCGCTCTACGGCTGGGCCGGAACGCCCGCCGGCCTGGACGAGCATGCCGAGGAGGCGCCCGCCGGGCATAATGGCGCCAGCCCCGCGTTGTCTACCGTCACTGGCGCGCGGCTGCTACACGGCAAGGAGCTGAGCTACAACAACCTGCTCGACCTCGACGCCGCGCTGGCCGCCGCCGCCAGCTTTACGCCGCCCACCACCGTCATCATCAAGCACACCAACCCCTGCGGCCTGGCGTGCGGCGATACGCTCGTCCAGAGCTACACCCGCGCCCACGCGGGCGACCCCGTCTCGGCCTACGGTGGCATAGTCGGCTTCAATCGCGAGGTGGACGAGGAGACGGCGCGCGAGGTCTCACACCTGTTCTACGAGTGCATCATCGCGCCCGGCTACAGCCCTGAGGCGCTCGCCATCCTGACCCAGCGGAAGAACATCCGCCGCCTGCTGGCGACCGGCGCGCCCATCGCTCCGCCAGCGCCCGCCACACTGGCCGCCAGCGCTGGCGACTTCGGCCGTATGGACATGCGCCGCATCAGCGGCGGGCTGCTGATCCAGACCGCCGACATCGTGGGCGACATGGACATCGAGCGCCGCGTCGTCACCGAGCGCGATCCAACGCTGGAGGAGGTGACCGACCTGCTCTTCGCCTGGAAGGCTGTGCGCCACGTCAAGTCCAACGCCATCACGCTGGCGAAGAACCTGATGCTGGTTGGCGCGGGCGCGGGCCAGATGAGCCGCGTCTACAGCGTGCAGATCGCCATCGAGCGGGCGGGCGACCGGGCGCGCGGCTCTGTCCTCGCCTCCGACGCCTACTTCCCCTTTGACGACAGCGTGGAAACCGCCGCCAAGGCCGGAATTACCGCCATCATCCAGCCCGGCGGCTCCATCCGCGACGAAGACTCGATCAAGATGGCCAACAAATACGGCATCGCCATGCTCTTCACCGGCCAGCGCCACTTCCGGCATTAGGCGGCGTCAGGCGTGGAGCTGTCTGGGGCGGATAAAGAAGCGGTAGATCGCTTCGACGATCGCCGCCAGCGCGACCGCGCCGATCAGCGCCGGGATGATGGCCAGCCCGTCAATCACGAGGCCCCAATTGAGCGCGGCGCCGTACCAGACATTGGCGGTGAAGCCGCCGATCAGCGCGCCACCCGCGATGAATACCCAGTCGTAGTCCTGCGGGCCTCGGCCATGGCGAAAGAGTGTATATTGCGCCGCCGTCGCCAGCGCCGCCGAGAACGCGAGCAGGATCAGCCATGCCCAGATTCCCATATGCTCGCCCATCCTTCCCCTGAGCGCCGCACCGCTGGCAGG
>DASTKI010000042.1:0-13228 GCA_035716045.1 Ktedonobacterales bacterium | reverse complement strand
CTCGCTGACCGGCGCCGAGATCTTCCTGGCCACGCTGCGCGCCTTGGAGGGCGAGCGCTTCGCGCGCGGTGGCGGCTACTACAGCGATCGCGGCAGGTCACATACCTTCAGCCACCTGCTGCGCGTCACCTTTCCCGCGCCCGAGGACACGCCCGACACGTTCCGCGACCTCGCCCGCGCGGCAAGCATCCCCGAGCAACGGCTCGTCGAGGCCGCCGTCTACGCGCCGCAGTGGGGCCGCCACATCGAGCGCGCGCTCGGCTGGGAGGGCTTCGCCCAGGGCGTCTGGTGGGTCCACGCGCACACCAAAGACCGCAGTTGGTCGGTGGACAAGGAGATTCGCGAGGAGTGGGAGGCCGAGATCAGCGAGTGGACGCCGCTCGCCAGCGCCGATCTCTACGATGGCGCGGTGGATGTCGCCTGGTTCCGGCGCGTGATCGCCGCGCTTGGCGAGGAGCGCTGGGAGACGCTCTATCAGGCGGCGATGTACGCCTCCGGTGGCGCGGGCCACGCGCGCGCCCGCCTCTTCGCCAGCGCGCTGCTTGGCCGGATAGACGCCGCCACACTCATCGAGCGCATCGCCGCCAAACGCAACCGCGACGCCGCTTGCGCGCTCGGCCTGCTGGCGCTCCCAGACGCGCCAGCCGCGCGCGAGAAGGCGACGCTCGCGCGCTACCAGGCGCTACAGGAGTTCGTTCGCACAGCGCAGGCGTTCGGCGCCCAGCGCCGCGAGGGCGACCAGAAGGCGGCGCGCATCGGGCTGGAGAACCTGGCGCGCACGGCGGGGTACGCCGATCCCTTGCGCTTCCAGTGGGCGATGGAGCTGCGCGAGGTCGCCGATCTCGCCGCCGGCCCCCTGCGCGTCACGCGCGACGTGGTCACGCTCACGCTGGAGGTTGATGCGCTCGGCCAGCCGCAGATGAGCGTCGAGAAGGCGGGCAAGCCGCTCAAGGACATCCCGCCCCGCCTGAAGAAAGACCCCGACATCGTGGCGCTGCGCGAGCGCAAGCAGCGCCTGGAGCAGCAGAGCGCGCGCATGCGCTCATCCCTGGAGCAGGCGATGTGCCGCGCGGAGCCATTTACCGCTGGCGAGCTGGCCGGGCTGCTGCGCCATCCGCTGCTGGCGCCGATGCTGGAGCAGCTCATCTTCGCCGGCCCGCAGCGCATGGGCTATCTGGTCAGCGCGGGCGCTGCGCTGCGCACGCTCGATGGGGATGTGGCTCTCGACCCGGAGACGCCGCTGCGCATCGCGCATCCCCACGATCTCTACGCCTCGGGCGCGTGGAGCCGCTATCAGCATGAATGCTTCGCCGCCGAGCGCATCCAGCCATTCAAGCAGGTCTTCCGCGAGCTCTATCCGCTGACCGAGGCTGAGCGGCGCGATAGCGCGCGCTCGCGGCGCTACGCCGGCCACCAGATTCAGCCGCAACAGGCGATGGCGCTGCTGGCGGGGCGTGGCTGGGTGACGAATGCGCAGGATGGCGGCGCGACGCGCACCTTCCACGGCCAGGGTGTCACCGTCTCGGTGGATTTCCTGTACGGGGGCGGCACGCCCGTAGACGTTGAGGGGCTGACGATCGAGAGCGTGACGTTCCATTCAGCCGGTGAGGCCTGGGGCAAGCCGCTGCCCCTCCTGGACATCCCCCCGGCGCTCTTCAGTGAAGCGATGCGCGACCTCGATCTGGTGGTGAGCGTCGCTCATCGCGGCGGGATTGACCCCGAGGGCAGCGCCTCGACCGTGGAGATGCGCGCCGCCCTGGTGCGCGAGGTCTGCGCCGCGCTGGGGCTGACCAACGTGCGCCTCCAGCCCTCACACGCCGTCATCACCGGCGCGCTGGGGGAGTATTCGATCCATCTGGGCAGCGGCGTCGTCCACCGGCTGCCAGGCGGGGCGCTGTGCATCATCCCTGTCCACGCCCAGCATCGCGGCCGCGTATTTCTGCCTTTCGCCGACGACGACCCCAAGACGGCGGAGATCGTCTCCAAGGTGCTGCTGCTCGCCCGCGACACCGAGATCAAAGACCCGCTGATCCTCCAGCAGCTCTACGCTCGCGTCTGATGTCGCCACAGAGCGCCGGATGCGCGCTCATCGCCACGCGGCGAGCGCCATCGGGACAAGCATGCCCCGATGGCGCCTGGCGCCATCCGCGCCGCATGGATAGGGCGGGCGTCGCCTATGGTGGAGGGCGACGCCCGCTCGTTCAGAGCTCGTGGCTCTCCGCCACCTCGACGATCCAGGCTTGCGGATTCCACATGACCGTTCCCTCGACCCGCTCCCACACACGGCGCATCGCATTGAGCAGCGCCGCCGCCTCGTTTTTCGTGTCGAACTCCAGATCAATCATGACATCATTGGGATCATCCACCCCGCGCAGAATCTGGTAGCGGCGGACACCAGACCTCTTCCGGTCAACCGGGTCACTGTCGAAGGCGCGCTTCCATCCCTCATAATTCGGGACGCGGTGCTGAATCCGCAAAATGACCATATCTTCTCCTCTCGCATCGGGCGCTTCAGTGGATCGAGCTGGCTCGCGCGGCCCCACGCTCTGTAATAGACTCTAGCCAGGTTCGTGTGGACCGCCTACCCCAGAAACCTGGGGTTCTTCACCGGGGATCACGCATCCTTCCGTTGTGGATATGGAAAGGGCACGTCACGATGGGCGCTCAGCAAAGAGATTTCGCCCGTATCGAGCGCGACATCCAGCGTCTCTGCTATGCCGGCCTGGATGCGGAAGCCCTACGCCGCGCGGCGGTCGAGCGACTTGGACAGGGGCTTGCCTTCGACGCGTACTGCTGCTTCACCACCGATCCCATGAGCCAGTTCTTCACGCACACGATCTTTGACGGCGCGCCGCAAAGCGATCTTGATCACTTCATTGAGCATGTCTACTTTGAGGACGATGTCAACGAATACACCTGGATGGCGCGAGCCCGGCGTCCAGTCGCGCTGTTGTCCGAAGGCGTCGCTGGCCATCTCGAGCGCTCGCTCTGCTACCGGGAAATCCTGCAGCCGCGCGGCCATGCGCACCAGGCGCGGTGTGTCTTCATGGTCAAGCGAGAGCTCTGGGGTGGGATTGAGCTTTCACGCGACCGGAAGCGCGGCGATTTTGACGCCGACGAGGTGGCGCTCCTGGCGCGGATTACGCCGCATTTGGGCGCCGGACTGAAAGCGGCGGCGCTGCGTGGCCTGAGCGAAGGCGCTTCGTCCACTGAGGATACACCAGGCATGCTCACGCTCGATCAGCGCCAGCGCATCGTCGGTTGCACCAACGCCGCCGAGCGCTGGCTACGTGAGCTGGGCTGGCCGGCCAGGGATCGAGACGACGCCACGCGGCTACCCCAGCCTGTTCGCGTGCTCCTGCGCGCTCTCCAGCGGACGCTCTCGCCCGATACCGAGACGGACACGCGGCGTGTCCCACGGCTCAGCGTCCAAACGCCTTCCGGCCGCTGGCTCTCGCTGGTGGCGGATACCACGATCGCGCAGGGCGATGCGCCGCCTATGACCATGGTGCTCATCGAGCCGCTGGGGCCGCGCGAAGCCGCCTGGCTGCGCAGAAGCGCGTACAATCTGACGCCGCGCGAACAAGAGGTAGTCGAACTGGTCGCGCATGGCCTGGCGACCCGGGATATCGCCGCGGCGCTCTTCGTCACCGAATATACGGTGCAAGAGCACCTCTCCCATATCTTCGACAAGGTGGGCGTGCGCGGCAGGCGATCCCTGCTCAAGCGCCTCTTCTTCGACAGCATGAGCGATATGCGTCCGACTCCGCAGTGAGTCCGCCCCAAGGCGCACGAGATGGCTCCGCCCCAACTGATAGGAGATGGGCCGACACAGATGCCGCACCATCCACGTGGCGCGGCATCTGGGCTCTTTTAGCCGCGCATACCGGCGAGGAACGGCTCAATCGTGGCCAGGACTTCGCCTGGCCGCTCACCCCAGAGGGCGTGACTGACCCCAGCGAAGCGCGCATGCCGCACGTCGGGCAGGAGTTGCAGCGTCCCGGCGAGGTCGTCATCGGTGACCGCGCCGCCGCTCTCAGGATCGGCCTGCAGGAATAAGACCGGACAGGCGACCGCCGGGAGAACAGTTTCAGGCCGCCAGGCGGCGAAGATCGCATCGAAGTCGCGGGCCATGGCGGTCCCGGCGGCGGTCGGGTCGTGCGGGTGACGTGAGCGCGCGTTATGCTCATCGGCCTCGCTGGCGGTGGCGACGATGCGCTCGCGCATACCAGCCATAGAGAGCGGGGTGTCACCCAGCATCACCGCGCGAACCGCCTGCGGCGCGCGAGCGGCGGCAAGCAGCGCGATCCTGCCGCCGAGCGAATGGCCGAACACCCCCGCTGGCTGCGCGACCTGACGCTCAAGAAACGCCAGCAGATCGGCGGTGTAATCGTCGAGGGTGTAGCGATTGGGCGTCCAGCCGGAGCGTCCATGGCCGCGCAGATCGAGCGCGTAGACATGCCAGCGCTCGGCGAGCGCCGGGATGATCGGCTCAAAGCCCTGCCAGTGTGACGCGCCGCCGTGGACCATCACCAGCGGCGGCCCGGCGTCCGGCCCCTCCGCGTAGTTGAGCTCGACCTCTCCACTATCGAAGCGCCGTTCAGCGAGCATGGAAGATGGATCCTCTCATGGGTGGATGCGCGTGGCGAACGCGCAGCCATTGCCGCGCCGTCCAACCTGCGTTCTATCGCCGGGCGATCTCCGGGTCGCGCGGGCGTGGCAGGTCGTACCACGCCTGGTCGCAGAGGGCGAGCTCCTCGGCGTCGAGCGTCATGTCCGCGCCCGCCAACGTGTCGCGGAGCTGCTCGGGGCGGCTGGCGCCGATGATGGCGGCGCTGATTCCTGGCTGCGCCAGCGTCCACGCCAGCGCCACATGATTGAGCGCCTTGCCCCGCACGCTGAACGCCTCATCCAGCTGCGCTACCACGTCGAAGATTGGGTCGGTCCAGTAGCGCCGCTGGTAGAACGGCCCGTTGTGCGGCAACCCGAAGCGTGTACCCAGCTCCGCCGCCTGCCCCTTGCGATAGCGCCCGGTGAGCATGCCGCCCGCCAGCGGATTGTAGGCCAGCATGCCCAGCCCCTGCGAGCGGCACAACGGGAGCAACTCATCTTCGATCATGCGGAAGAGCAGGTTGTAGCGCGGCTGCGCGCTCTCGTAGCGGGCGTAGCCGCGCCGCTCGCTGGCCATCAGCGCCTCGGCGAGCTGCCACGTCTGATAGTTGGAGCAGCCCACGTAGCGGGCCTTGCCCGCGCGCACGAGGTCATCCAACGCGCTCATCGTCTCCTCGATGGGCGTGTTTGGGTCGGGAGAGTGCGTCTGGTAGAGGTCGAGGTAGTCGGTTTGGAGGCGGCGCAGGCTTGCCTCGCAGGCGGCGATGATGTGCTTGCGGCTCAGCCCGCCCTCGTTCGGCCCCGGCCCCATCGGGTTGCGGACCTTGGTCGCCAGGACGATGCGCTCGCGCGCGCCGCGCGCCGCCAGCCAGCGCCCGATGATCTCCTCCGTGCGCCCGCGCGTCTCTATGCCCCCGCCCAGGGGATACATGTCGGCGGTGTCGAAGCAGGTCACGCCAGCCTCATCGGCGGCGTCCATGATGGCGAACGACGTCTCCTCATCCGCCTGATTGCCGAAGGTCATCGTACCGAGCCATACCCGGCTGATCGCCAGGCCCGTGCGGCCCAGCCGTGTCATCGCCATCGCCATCGTCGCATTCTCCACGAACTCAGACCCGTTTGCGTTAGTAGGCGCGGCCCTCAAGGGCTGGCGCACGCGGGGGACGCGGTCCTCAAGGGCCGGCGCACGGGCCGAGAGCGGAGCTCACGTCCCTCGCGGGCGCCGCCAATCCAAGCGAAATCGGTCTCAGGCGCCGAACATGCCCGCCCCGCCACTATCCAGGCTGGCCCTGGCTCATGTGGTAGACAGGATGAAGAAGGTGAGCATCCAGATCGCGAGCAGCGCCAGCGTCGCCGCGGTAGTGATGATCTGCGCCGACAGCGCCGTCGAGCTGGAGAGCGCCGGCGGGCGCGGCTGCATTGCTGGGCGGGCCTGGCGCAACTGCGCCTCCACCGCCTCTGGGGATGGCGCGCGCGCCGCCTGGGAGCGCAGCCCAGCTGTGAGGTAGGTGGATATCGAAGTGAGGGGAGCGTCAGGCTGGGCCAGCCGCCAGAGTGTATAGCCCGGCGCGAGCGTTCGCGCCTGCTGGGCGAGCCGCTCCACCTCCTCCGCCGCGCCGGACGCGCCGGACGCGGCGAGCACAGCCGCCTCGTCGAGCTGCGCCACCGCGCGCGTCGTCGAGCTGGCGCCGGCCACGCGCCACAGCCGGGCCAGCGCCACGCGGGCGCTGTCGGGGCCATCCAGCCGCTCCTGCGCCAGACGCGCCCGGACGAGCGCGCTGAGGCAGGCGGCGTGACTCTCGCGCCGCACGTAGGGGCTGAGGGACTCGATGTCGGCCAGGCTCGCGCTGGCCAGCGCCTCCGCCTCGGCGGGCTGCCCGCGCGCCAGCATGCTCGCCGCCAGCGTCGCGTTCGCCCGCACCGATCGCTCGTGCGTCGCCACGCTCACCAGCCGCGCCGCTACCAGCGCCTCATCGTAGCGGTTGAGCCGCAGCAGCGCCAGCGCGCAGGTAGCCATGGTCTCCGGGTCAGACGATTCCTCCACCGCGCGCAGCGCCGCCGTCAGCGCCTCATCGTAGCGGCCTATCCCCAGCAGCGCCGCCGCCCGCCGGTTCAGCCAGATCAGCCGCCGCCTCCCGGCCCATGCGCCTCCGCCGGCGACCGCCAGCGCGCCGTCGCACATCGCCAGCGCCTCCACATACCGACCCCGGCGCAGGAGTTCGTCGGCCCGCGCGGGCGGCGAGAGCCAGCGCGCCATCCGCAAGAAGACCAGCCACGTCACTACGCCCAGCAGCGGCAGGCCGCCGGCTGGCTGGTGGAGCGCCAGCGAGAGCATGAACGGCAGCGCCACCAGCCCAAACCACACCAGCGCGGCGATGATGGCAAAGATTCTGCCGCGGTCCGAGATGACGAGCGGCGCGGCCAGCAGCCCGGCATGGGGACGCGCCGTCCCCTCCGGCGCCGTGTCCGGCGTCGGAGGCTTCGCCGCGATCCCGACTACCCTGGGCCGCCGGACCGTCACATCAGGATCTGGTGGCTCCGTTTCGGCGCTCAACTCATTGCTCCAATGCCACGCCCGGCGGCGTGGACTCCACTGGCCCGCCTGGCTCCATACGCCCTTCCGACGCGGGCGTCAACGGCGGTTGGCCCTGCTCGCGCGTCCCAAGCCTGCCTGGCCGCAGGATCGCCCGTAGCGTGGCGACGACCATCAGCGCGTCGCGCAGGGCCACCGAGGGCAGGAACCCCTTGACGTAGGGTACCAGCCAGATGGGGTTGCCGCGCGCATAGAGATAGGGGAAGATCAGCGTCGTCAGGCCACAGATCGCCAGCCAGAGCAGGTCGAAGCCATAGACCTCGGCCACGAACGGCGCCAGCCAGATCATGTACTGCGGGCTGAAGACCTTGTTCGTGACCGTCACGACGCACAGCGCGGCCAGGAACGCCTGCGCGAGCGGCAGCCGCCCGCGCGCGAACCGCGCGTAGACCCACAGGCAGCCCGCGACCAGCGCCAGTGACGAGAGCGGCTTCAGCGCGACATCCAGCGGCCCGACGTAATTGAGTGAGACGAACGAGAAATCTGGATGCGCCGGAATGCCGATGAGCGAGCCGAGCCAGAGCAGCGCCGCAGGGGTGGATTCGATCTGCAGCGGCCGCGCGCTGGCGTACTGAAACTCCGAGAGCGCGCCCGACGGGCTGAGCGCGAACGCGACGCCGAAGCCCAGCGCCACCACACCCGCGAACAGTCCCGCGCCCCGCGCCGTCTCGCGCGTCGCCCGCGCATGCGCCACGCGCGCCCACAGGCCGCGGTCCAGCCAGCCGCGCCAATCGCGCGCGCCCGGCCATATGCCCGCCTCGCCATAGCCCGCCGCCAGCGCCCGCCACTGCTCGATCACCACCAGCGGCGCGAGGAACACCGGATACAGCTTGAGCAGCAGGCCCGCCGCCAGCAGCAGATAGGACATCTTATAGCGCCGCGCCTGCGCCGCCCACAGCGCCCCCACCGTGACCAGCGCGGGGAAGATATCGAAGCGCGCCACCAGCGTGCCCGCGCCGCCGATCAGCAGGTAGACCAGATAGGCCAGCGCGCGCCGCCAGCCCGAGACACGCCGGAAGGCCAGATAGCCCACCAGCGCCGCCGCGCCCGCCCACCAGGCGAAGACCGACTCGAAGTCTTTCAGCGGCGGGACGAGGGCAAGCGAGAAGGGCAGGATCGCCAGCGGCGGATACTCGACCGGCAGCGAGGTGAAGAGCGGGTGATGCGTCCAGAACGCCAGCGCGTATTTGTGGTACTCGGTCACATCGCCATTGGGCAGCCGCGTGGTCTTGACCATCAGCATCCGCACGCCCGCGATGGCGGCGGCCACCAGCGCCATCTCCACCACCAGCGCCGCCCAGCGCGCCCAGCGCGGCCCCACATGCCGGGCCGCGCCCAGCTGCGCGATGATGGACTGGCCACGTGACATGGCGCGCTCTCTCCGACTGCGACGAACAGGGCGCCACGCGACGCGGCCCCGCAGAGGCCAGTGTATCACGCTCGCGCCGTCTGGTCGCGCGTCTCAGTGCCCTGGCCGTTCGGGTGGCGTGTCGGAACCCAGCAGCTCGCGCATCCGCTCCACTGTGACGCTCTCCCCACTCGCCGCGCTCCCCGCCGGGCCGGCGCCGCTCTCCGGCGGGATGACGAGGACCAGCCGCTCCCATACCTCCGTCTCCTGCCTGGGCGGCGTCTCGTCGTCGGGCCGCTCGCGCCGTTCGGTATTCATCGTGGGCTCCCTCTCTGTACGTGTGTCGCTCGCCATCGCCGCCCACACCACATGATGCGGACCAGCGTGCGAGAGTCACGGTACCTGGGAGCGAACGGCCCGTCCAGCCACACTGGTGTGACTCCCCGGCACTGGCGGTCGTGCTTCCAGCGCGAGCCACCCAGCTCAGTCACCCGCTCATCGGCCTTGTCATAGCCCCAGCGCGCGCCGTTGCGCCAGACGCGCCACACCCCGCTCGCGCGCATCGCCGCCGCCTGATCGTTCGGCCGCTCCAGCGCGTCGGAGGAGGCGCCACCCACCGCCCAGCGCGCCCAGCTCCGCGATGCGCCCCGCGCAGAGGCCGGGGCATTACCCTTTGGCCGTGGCGCCGCACCTCACCCCCGGCCACTCTCCCACGGGGAGAGGGGAGCGCCGCTGGGCGTGGGTGGCGCGGGGCGTCGGGCGCCCGCTCGCCACATCATGTCCAGCCGAGGAGGGTGATGTCGCCGAAGTCTTTGGCCTCCATCTTCTCGAAGTCTTTCTGCGCGACTTTGATGTAGGCCCAGCGGACGCCGGTCAGTTGAGTCGCGTTGTCGCACCAGATGCGGGCGGCGTTGTCTTTGTGCTGCACCTCGACGGTTTCCGCGCCTTTCGTCTCGATGATCCAATGGGTCCCGTCGGCGGCGACGGCGACAAAATCGGGGTAGTAGTAGCGCAGGCTGGCGGTGTGGTCGGTGTATTCGATACAGAAGCGGAAGCTCTCGGGAACCTTACACCAGGCGGTGATATCGGGCGCGGCGTCGAGGAACTGGGCGAACGCTTTCTCGAACGTGTTCGTGCAAGGGGCGTAGTTGAGGATCAGCTTGTGGCCCGGCGTGACGTTGGGGTTGGAGAACGGGAACGGTTGAACTTGCGCGAGGCTGCGCCCACTATCTACTAGCTCCGGTATCTGCTCCTCTACGATCTTCTCACGCAGGGCGTTGGTGAAGAGCTTGCGGACGACGTGCGCGACGGGCGCGCGGCTCATCGCCTGAATGATGGTGTGGTCGTCCAGGTCTACGGGGCCGCCGAAGGCTTTGACGGCGAAGAACTCCTTGACCTTGGGGGCGAGAGTGGCGAACTGGCTGGGCAGCTTGAGGTCGCTGGCGATGAGACGGGCGTAGTAGCCGATGACTTCGTTGGCGGTCTGCGGCGTGGGGAGGTTGTAGTCACGGCTGAACTCGCGCTCCAGCGTGACGAAATCCAGCCCTTCGTAGTGGAAGGTGCGCTCGGCCTCGTCGTTGGGCTTCTTCGGGAAGGGCGGGCTGAGGAAGGCGCGCACGTTCAGCGCCTCGATCTCGGCGGTGATGGAGCGCTTGCGCGTCAGGATCGGCGTCAACTGCGGGATGGCGATATCGTAGGCGGCTTTGTCCGGGTCGGGCTGGATGGTGAGGATGGTCAGCTTGTCTTTGCCGACTTCGAACTCGCCCAACTCGACCTGCTCCAGTTGCTCCAGGTTGTCCACGAACTGCATGAAGCCTGACGTGCCGATGATGTCCACGCGCTCGGTGTACCCTGGATTTTCGCCACGGAACATCAGCCGCAGGCCACGCCCGATGGTCTGCTCCGGCAGGATGTTAGCCTTGGCCGAGTAGGGGCGCAGCCCGACGACGACGGTGACGTTCTGCACGTCCCAGCCTTCGCGCAGCATGAGTACGCTCACCAGCGCGTTGATCTTGCTCTCGGGCGCATCTACCTCGCGCGCGGCCTTGCGATAGGTGTCCAGCTCGCGCTTGGTGATCTCGCCTTTGGTATCGGTGTGGATGACCAGCGTCTGGCCGTCGCCGAACTCCGCCGGGTACAACTCGGCGAGACGCGCGCCGACGTCATCGGCCTCGGCGTTGGTGGTGAGCATGATGAACAGCAGCGGGCGCTTGCCGAGCGGGGCCAGTTGCTCGCGGTACTCGCGCCAGCGGTTGACCCCCGCGACGATGAAGCCGTGGTACTTGACGCTGGCGATATCCGAGGTGACGACATCCAGATCGGTGACGCCTTTGTACGGGCGCTTGACGACGCCGTCAATGATCGCCTGCTTGAGCGGGTAATCGGAGATGACCCAGGGGAAGAGGCCGCCCTTGGTGAAGCGCGGTGTGGCGGAGAAATCGAGCTGGGCGGCGATGGGGCGCGTCTCATGCAGCGCGCGGATGACCGTGTTCCAGGCGTTGTCCTCCTCGTGGGTGTGATGCGCCTCGTCGTTGAGAACCATCAGCGAGCCGTCGCGCTTCTGGATGCGCTCGATAAAGCTGGCGGACTCGCTGAGCGCGGGCGGCGCCTTGGGGCCGAGCACGGCGGCCAGCGGCTCCGGCTCGTCGCCATTGCCATTTTCGGGCCGGTCGTAGAGCTGCTGGATGTTGGTGAGCAGGATGAGGCCGCCCGCGTCGGGCCGCTCCGGATCGCCGCGCACGACCGTCTCCATATCCCAGAAGTAGCGCATGCTTAGCGGCATGACGGGGTCGGTACGGAAGATGCGCCCGCCGGTGAAGTCTTCGGCCAGCCGCTCCAAAACGATGACGTTGGGGGCGATGATCAGGAAGGTGCGGGCGTAACCATCGCCGCCCATGATGGCGTTGAAGTACTGCCAGGCGATGGCCAGCGACATCACCTTGGTCTTGCCGGAGCCGGTGGCCATCTTGGTGGCGAAGCGCGCGAAGTCGTCGTCGGGCGGCAGGGCGAACGGCTCATCCGCGCGGGCGAACCGCTCGTACAGCTCGCGGCGGGAGCGGACGCGCGCGACCTCGTAGGCGTAGATCAGCGTCTCGATGGCGTCGCGCTGGGCGCGGTGGTAGGCGAACGGGCGGCCATCCGCTAGCCGGTGATCGTTGGCGAACCACCACGCCAGCAGCCGCTTGGTCACATCCGTCGCGCCGGGATAACCCTCCTCGCGCCACACCCCCACCTTCTGGCGCAGCAGCGGCACACACGGGGCCGTCTTGAGATATTCCTCGACCTCGAAGAGTGGCATTTGGCCTTCGGCGGGTTTCTTGGGCATGGGGGCGTTTTCCTTTATTCGGTTATTCGGTGTCAAACTTCTGGCGTTTTGTCGGGAAAGAGCGGGGATTGTAGCTCGCGCCGCTGGCCTTGCCGCAGCGTCTTGTAGTTCTCGGCGCTCACCACGGGCTGATGTGCGCGGGTCTCGATGTCCCGACGAGCGGCGCCGCCGACCTCGCCAGCTTCGCGGGTGTCAGATCGTAGCTCATCGAATCCCTGGCTGTCATGGGCTTGGTGGAACATCATGGCTGTCGCCTCTGTGAGGCCCGTCAGCGCCAACTCGACAGCATTCATGGAGTCGCGCAAGTCACGTCGGGGGCCGATCTCCTTCACCTTGCGGTGTTCAGCGGTCGAGAGGTCGAACGTTCCCCGATGCAGTGTGTCCGTCAGGATGGCGAACTCTTTGCCCTCTTTGGCGCCACGCTCGCGCCACTCGTGGGTCAGATCGTCACGAACGAGGATACCCTTGAGCCGCTGGGAAATCCACTCATCGGTGTAGCCCAGCGCTTGATATTCGCGGCGCATGCGGTCGGCGGCCAGCTCTGGGTTGCGCATCTCCTCCAGGCGTTCATGGCCGACCTGGGCCAGCCACTGCTTGAATGGCTCGGCTCGGGGGCTGGGGATGCTCTGGATGAGGCGCAGCAGCGTCTCCTCACTGGCGGCGTCGGTCAGGCGCTGTCTGCCGTCAGGGGCGAGCATTTTCAACTGTAAACAATTTGTTAACGTTTGACCTGCCCCCTCATCTTGAAGGCGCTTCTTCAGCACTCCCCAGTATTGCCGTGGCGCCGGGCTATCTGTCAGCAACGCAACCACGTCCACGACCGAATACCACGGCTCGCCCTCGTGGATCACGTAGCGGATGCGCTCCTTGGCGTCCGCGTAGAAGGCTTCCAGCGTGAGGCGGGTTTCCTGATCGCTCGTGGCGTCCTGGGTGTCCTGATCGTTCATCTGCTCGTTGTCGTCGTTCCGCTCGCTCATGATGCTGTTCGCTCCTGTCTGATGTCCGGTTCACGCGAAACTCAACGCGGTTGACCAGCGCGACGGTCGGATGGTCGCGCTAGAGATCGCATTACGGCGGTTTGGCCAGAAGCGGAAGCTGGGGGGACGCGAACGCGCGCATGAGCCGTTGGGGAGAAGAGAGTGGCATACGCTGCGCCTCCAGGAGATGAGGCGCGCGGGACATGAGCGGGCAGGCTCACGGAAACAGGGTATGGTACAGCCCTGAACCGTGATAAAATGTGAAAAGCCCTGTGCCGCTGCATGACCAGCGCGCGGGTTAGGGGGCCGTCAGTGTTAGTAGCACTGGCGGTCTCCGCACATCTGCTAGAACAATTATACCATAAGCGAGCGCA
>DASTKI010000041.1:0-34743 GCA_035716045.1 Ktedonobacterales bacterium | reverse complement strand
CTTGCGCGCGCCGGTGCGCAGCAGGCGGGGATTGCGGCGCAACACGCCGAGGAAGAGGCCGACACTGTAGTCACCGCGCAGCAGATCAGCGGCTTGGGCGGGGGTCAGGCGGGTGAGCAGGTCCATGCTGTCATCCCACTGTTCGTCGGTCCAGCGAGCGATGCGCTGGTTGACGATGTAGGAGATATCCATCTCGCGGCCAAAGCGCGCGCGCCACTGGCGCTCGTAACGCGCCAGCCGCTCCGCCGACGCGTCGCCCGCCTGCGCGGCCTCGCCCGCCACCTCGCCCGCCATCGCGCCGCTGTAGAGCGCGAAGCGGATACCCTCGCCCACCAGCGTCGAGCCTTGTCCTGCGGCGTCGCCGGTGGCGATCAGACCGTCGCGGACGAATGAGCTCACCACGCCCTCAGAGGGGAACAGGCCGGTGTGGTACTCGACCGGGCTGGCGCCCTTGAAGTCCGGCGCCAGGTTGGGCAGGCGCTCGGTGAAGGTGTCGAGATACTCGCGCGCGTCGGCGTCCACATCCGGGCGGATGACGCCGACGCCCAGGCGCACACGGCCTTTGCCGCGCGGGAAGGCCCAGGCGTAGCCGGAGGGAGCCACCTGGCTGCCCATGATGAGGTAGAGCATGTCCTGGTCGTAGTTGGGCGCCATGAGGTCGTATTCGGCGCCATAGCCGTAGCGCTGGAAGCCCTTGCGCAGACCAGTGCGGGTCACAAGCGTGCTGGAGAAGCCGCTGGCGTCAACCACAACCGGGGCGCGCCACTCGCCCGCGCGGTTGCGGTGGTCCTTGGCGACCACGCCGACGATCTTGCCGTCCTCGACGATGGGCCGCTCGACCGGCGAGCCGGGATGGAGCTCGGCGCCCGCGGCGATGGCGCACCCCGCGACATACTGGTAGACGCCGCGCACGTCGAGCACGCAGCAGACTGGCTCGGGATATTCGAAGCGCGCCGAGCGGCTGGGGGAGAGGAATGTGACGCTACGGATGGGGTGGTAGAGGTCAGGGGGGATGCCCAGCGCCCGCATGTCGCTGATCCAGCTGCCGCCGCTGGTGTGGACGGGATAGCCGATCTCCTTGCGGCGCTCCAGCAGGGCGACGCGCGCGCCGGTCTTGGCCGCCGCCTCCGCCGCGCTCAGCCCCGCCGGGCCGCCGCCCACCACCAGCACATCATACTGCCTCGTCTCGCCTGCCGTGGCGCCCATCGCTTCGCCTGCCGCCGCTGTCATGCCGTCTGCCTCGCTCCCGCGCCTGTCTCTCGTTCATCAAAGCGCCGCCCGCGCGCCCGCCTGTCGCGCGCTGGTCTGGAATCACCGGCACTATATCATACCCACCCGACCTAAGAGACGCGGCCATGAATGGCCGGAGCACGGCGTGGGGACGGGAGGGCGCGCGGCCATGAATGGCCGGCGCACGGCGGGGAGCGGGCCGCTACTGGGCCGGGTTGAGGCTGGCCGGGGTGAAGGTCTTGGTGAACAGGCGCAGGGTTGGGGGCACGCCAAGCTGGAGCGAGGTGATCCAGATGGTCTGCGCGCCATGTCCCCAGCTCCAGCCCAGTAGGTTGGCGTTGCCGAGTGAGGGTTGCGGGTCGCGCAGCCAGCGGCCCTCGCTCACACTCCAGGCCCACAGGCGCCGCGCCGCGCCCAGCTCCGCGTTATGCGCCCCGGGTACGACACCACGCTCGACCAGCAGCGAGCCCGCTGGCCCCACACCTACGACGACCGGCAGTCCCACGCTCACGGTGTCGCCCGCGCTGGAGGCGAGCGGCGGCAAGGGAATGAGGGTCCAGGCCGAGCCTGGGGTAGCCGTCGCCAGGATGACATGCGACTCGTCAGCTGGGACGCCGCCGATGAGCGGCTGGGCTATCTCGTAGAGCCGCCCCCAGCCGTCTGTCAGGCCGGGGTCAGTGGAGACGTACACGGTCGGGAATGCGCCAGGCAGGTCGCTCAGCTCGCGCCAGCTCGCCCCATAGTCGCTGGACTCCATCAACTGTGAGGCGCCCGGTGGCCCGCGGACATCGGGCGTTGTCGCCAGGATGCGCCCGCCCGCGCGGAAGCCCACCAGCGCCAGGTCGCTGTCATCGTCCAGGCCGGCGTCGGCGGCGGTCCAGCTCGCGCCGTTGTCACGAGTGACGATCAGCCGGCCTGTCGCGCTCGCGGGGAGCGGATTGAAGACGAGGGCAAGGCTGGACCAAGCGAAGATGGCGCCGCCGTCCAGCGCGAAGCGCGTGTCGCACGGCGTCAGCGAACTCGGCGCGGCCCATGAGACGGCGGTCCAGGTCGCTCCGCCATCCGCTGAGTGAAACAGCCGGGGCGTCTGGCAGAAGCCGCCGGTGGTGTAGCCTGGCCAGACAATCACCAGCGCCCCATCGCTACCTGCTGAGTCGGTCACGACATCGCAGTCTCGCGCCTCCGTCGGCGGGATGCTGAGCCGCGTCCAGGTAGTCGCGAGATCGGTTGTCCTGTAGACGGAGGCGACGCCGCGCTGGTCGCTTGGCGCCTGTCTGAAGGTGTTCACCCAGCAGGCGTAGGCGGCGCCGGATTGCGAGAGCGACGGAGCGAGCGCGATGCGTCCCAGGTGCTGGGCCGGGGGTGGCAATCGCTGGAGGGCGTACTCGGCGGCGGCAATGGAGGGCGCGGGTTGCGGCGGGTTCAGCGCCGTATCGAGCGCGCTCAGCGCACTACGCGCGACCTCTGTGCCGTTGAGCAGGGCGAGGAGCGCTAGCGCGACGGCGAGCATGGCGATCCCGCCGCGCGTTAGCTTCTGGCGCGGCGTCAGCCGCCGCTCCCAGGTGGGCGCGCCAGGCACGGCGGCTGTGGCTCCAGCGAGGACGCGGGAAGGGGAAGGTGTGGGGTCCGCGCCAAACCAGGCGCCAAGGCGCTCCAGCCATCCCGCGGCGATAGCGCGCCAGCCGGGAAGCGGCGCCCCATCCAGGCGCTCGCGAATGACCTCCATGACTTCCATCTCGCCGTCGCGCGCGTCCTCGCGCGCGTCCGCGTCGGGAAGCGTCTCGTTGATCATGCCATGCCCTCTGTCCGCGCGTCCTGCGCACAGCTCCCCTGCCCTTACATCCTGAGATACGTTGTCAGATACGCGCGCGCCATACCAAACGCGCCAGGGGAGCGGCGTCTAGCGGCGCAGGTGGGCCCACGAGGGCTAATGCGGGTCTGTGAGGCGCGAGGGCGGGTTTAGGTCCTGGTGGCGCATAGCCCGTTTGGCGCGAGGCGCATCCCCCAGAGAGGGCGCCCCAAACGGCAGGCTGTTTGACAAGCCCTTGCCGCCTGCCTACCATGCGGGGTGCGACGCCCGGCGCGCTGGCTGTGGATGGCGATGAGAGGAAGCTGGCGGTGAAATGGCGGCGCGAGGAGGCGACACGGTGAGTGGGAAGCAGCGCGACGGGGTGAAGCACGCCGTCGCGACCGAGCACAAGGCGATGCGTGAGGCGCACAAGGTGGACAGCGCCATCTATATGGCGGAAGTGGTCGCCAGCGGCAATCCCAAGCGCGTCGAGCGCTACTTCCTGCGCAAGCTGGCCTACAAGCTCTTTGGCAAGTTCATGGGCAAGACCATCAACCGCATCTAGCGCGGGCCAGCGACGCGACAGACCATCTCAGACCAAACACGAACGGGCGCGCTTCCGGGGTGATGTCTCCCCAGAAGCGCGCCCGTCGCATGTCTCCGCCCGCGCGGCGCTAGCACTTGGCGTTGTTCGCCTGCGCTTTGGCCGTCTCAAAGTCGGCGCTGGTTTTCGCGTAGTACGTCTTGCCGCACTTGTCGGAGACGAAGTAGAAGTACGGCGACTTCTCGGGCGCGATGGCGGCCTTCATCTCGTCCCAGAAGGGATTGGCGATCGGGCCAGGCGGCAAGCCGTCCTGCGTATACGTGTTGTAAGGGTTGTTGGGCGCGATGTTGTTGCCGCTGTCGGCCAATGGCGTCCACCACTTACCCCCATCGGCGGGGGGCTTGTCGTTGTCGCGGGCGTACTGGACCGTTGGGTCCGCGCCCATACGCAGCCCCGTGTCGCTCGCGACCTTGCCGATCATGTGGAGGTAGCGGTTGTAGTAGACGGCGGCTATCCCCGGCGCGTCTTTGTAGTCCTTGATCTCGCGCGCCGTGAGCGACGACATGATGAGCATATCGCGGATGGCGCCCACGTCGCTCTTGGTATCGGAATACGAGGCGCGCATCAGGTCGAAGATGTTCTTGCCGTTGATGGTGGCGGCGTGCTGGCGGCACTGCGCGGCGTCATAGATGTATTGGTTGGGCTTGTTGTCGGGGCCGGGGCAGAGCTCAATGCCGAACTGGTCGAGCATTTTCTCGACGACTTTCGTGGCGTCGTCATTGGGATAGAAGTAGTATTGGGCCGGGTAGAGATAGCCCTCCAACACGTAAGCTATCTTGGTCTTGGCGCCTGGCTGCGGGATGAACCAGTATTTTTCCCACAGCTTCGTGCCATCTGGCTCTATCCCCGTCTTGGCGATGCTGAGGAACTCCTTGGCGTCGAAGTTCTTCAGGTCCTGGAAGTAGAACGGGTATTGCGTCGCCCGCATGCCGTCCGGTACGGTGACGGCGATCTGGTTGGGTGTGGCCTGTTGGAGCTGCCCGATGATCTTGTCCATGGACATCGAGGGCGAGAGGAGATAGACGCCCTTCTCAAGGCCGCTATCCAGCTTCTTGTAGCGCGCCCAGAGGCGGAAGACGAGCGCGTTGCGGATGAGGCCTTCATCCTGAAGCCGCTGCGCGACGCTGGTGGCCGTGTCCCCGTCCTTGACTTCGAACTGGACCGTCGCCGCCTCTTTGGCGTTCGTGGGCTGGGTGACGTCTAGCGCCACCGTCGCGCCCGCGAAGCCGACGGCGAGCGCCACCAGCGTGAAGACGACCGTTACGAACCGTGCGAAGGCCTTCATCCGCGCTCGCCCTCCTCTAGCATGCTATCTCCCTCTGGTCGCGTCTGCGCCGGGTTCTCGCTCAGCGCCGCGCGCCGCCGTTGCTCCAGGTAGTCGCCCAGGATCACCGCGGCGGCCTCGGCGTCTATGCGCTCGCGAATGCGCGGCCCGCGCACGCCCGCCTCGCGCAGCCGCTCCTCTGCGCGGACGCTGGAGAGCGTCTCATCAACGAAGACCAGCGGTATGGAGAGGCGGCGGCGCAGCTTTTCGGCGAAGGACTGGATGGCGCGCGCCTGGGCATGAAGCTGGCCATCGAAGCTGACCGGCAGGCCCACCACCACCATCTCCGCGCCCGCGCGCTGGATCTCGGCCACGAGGGCGTCCAGCGCGGCGGCGGTGGATGTGCGGCGGATCGTCGCGCGCGGCGACGCTAGCAGCTCGAGCTCATCGCAGGCGGCGACGCCGATGCGCGCATCACCGACATCGAGGGCGACAATGACCATCCGCATGACTCACGATCCAGCCCGGCGCGGCTATCATCCCGGCCTTTCAAGGCCAGGGCATTCATGCCCCCGCCATGCCGTGCGCCGACCCTTCAGGGCCGCGCGCTCGTCCCACCCCGCGCCAGCCAGGTTTGGCCGCGATATGGCCGGCGCCCGGCGAATACGCCACAGCATACCATGTGACCCCGCTCTGGCCGCCCGCCGCCATGTGGACGCTGGCCCGGAAGTCCTAGTCACGCGAGACGCCGCCTGGCGCGGAGAGAAGGTATGATAGACTCGTCTCGCGAGCGCCTGTGCTACAAAGGCGTGAGTAATCATGCGGAGCGCGGCGGAAACCCGCTAGAGGAGAGTCGGAGGATAAGGCGGATGGGCACACTCACCCCGTTCTGGATCGGCATCATCATACTGGCGCTTATCGCGGCCGCTTTCAATTTTGTCATCGGCGCCTCGCATCGTGGCGAGCTGGTCATCTTTGGCGTCCGCCTGGCGGCTGGTATCGCTAGCCTGGCGGCGGTCGTATTCATCATTGCCGTCAAGGTCGCCGATCTCATGCCAGTGATTCTCGACTGGCCGGTGCGCATCATCCTGGCGGGCGTCTTCGTGTTCGCCGTGCTGTTCGTGCCGTCGGTGGTCGAGCGCAACCGCAACCAGACCGAGCCAACCATCCAGCAGCGCGCCGCCCGACCGGCCAACGCCACCATCCGCCTGCGAGACGCCGGCAGCGACGAGTGGGTGAACTGAAGCTAAGCGAACGTTGCGCTCATCCCGCGCAGCAGGGAATGAAGCGGCGCGCCACACAACCAGGGAAAGGGTATGTGGCGCGCCGCTTCGCTGTGTCATTCGCTGGACGCCAGCGGGTTCAGGCGGGCGGCAGGGCAAAAGGAACCTGCGTGACTATTGGGCGGCGGAGCCGCGCGGTTGTGCGACGGTAGCATGGAGCGGCGGCCACATGGGGTGATCGAGAGCCGTCGCGCTACAGCTAGGGGTGCGCGCTCCATGTCCACGCTTGCTCGCCGCCGCTGGTACACTATGCCAGTTCTGCCGCTGATCGCCGCCGCATTGCTCGCGGGCTGCGCGCAACAGGGCGCCCTGCCCACGGGACTGCCAACAGCCGGAACATCGCCAACTGGCGCCGCGGCTATGCCCTCTCCGTCCGCGTCCGCCTCTCCGTCCGCGTCCGCCTCGCCAGCAAGCTCGCCAACGGCGGGCGCCACTGCGCCAACCGCCGCGGCTGGCGCGGGGCCGTACAATTTTCCGCTGCTTCCCCCAGGCGCGGCGCTGCCGAGCGAGGCGTTTTGCGCCGCGCATGTCCAGCGGTCCTCGTTTGAGCCGCGGCCCGAAAACCAGGCCGCGAACTCGCGCGTTCCCACCAGCGCGCAGATCGTCGCGCTGAGCCCGTGGGACGGCGCTATCGGTTTGGATCCGCGCGCGGACCAGCTTCGCCAGCAGATGACGGGCCGCTTCACCGGCACGACCGATGAGATCCTCCAGTGGGTCGCCTGCAAGTGGGGCGTGCCGGTCAACGTCGTGCGCGCGGAGGCGGTCATCGAGTCGTACTGGCGCCAGAGCCAGCGCGGCGATACGTCGGTCAACCAAAGCGATTGCCCGCCGGGAACATGGAACGGGAGCTCCTGTTATCAGAGCTACGGCATTTTGCAGATCAAGTACACGTACTTCGTGAGCGCCTGGCCGATGAGCCGCGATGATACGGCCTTCAGCGCCGAGTATGTGTACGGCATGATCCGCACATGCTACGAGGGCTGGACGACCTACCTCCAGGACCGTACGCCGCTACCGGGCCACGCGCCGTATGGGGCGGGTGACCTCTGGGGCTGCCTGGGTCGCTGGTTCAGCGGCAGCTGGTACGACCAAGGCGCGATTGACTACATTGCCAAGGTGAAGGCCGCGTACAACCAGAAGGTATGGACCTCGCCAGGTTTCTGAACGCCGCGTCCATGGCAGGCGCCAGAGCATGGCGCCAGACGCCTGGTCAGCCCCCTCCGCCCATCCGACGCCAGCCGCCGAAGCGCCAGCCAGGCGTATAGGGCGCGATGGGATAGCCGTTCAGCGTGGGGGGCGTTGGAGCGGGGGCGGGCGCCGCGGCAGCCGCCTGAGCGATCGCCGGGCTGGCGGTGGCGGTGGCGGCGGCGGTGGGCTTTGGCGCCTCCGCCGGCCTGGGCGTCGCCGAGGACGATAGCGTAGCGGTGGGATTGGGCGTGGCGGTGAGGCTCGTGATGGGCAGGGGCTGGTAGCCGAGCAACAGCTGGGGCAGGCTCACCGCTGACAATCCGCGCTGGCGCAGGCCAGTGAGGATGTAGGGCAGCGCGGCGGCGGTCTGCTGACGGTCGGCGGGACCGTCGTGCAGCAGGATGATCGAGCCGGGGCGAACCTGCGCCAGCACGCGGTTCACGATCGTCATCGCGCCTGGGCGCGCCCAGTCCGCCGGGTCCACATTCCACAGGATGGTAGTCAGGCCGTATGAGCCGGCCTGGCGCACGATGGTCGTATCGAATGACTCATAGGGTGGGCGCCAGAGCCAGACGCAGAAGCCTGGGCCAAGGTCGGCGCGCAGCTGCTGGACCGTCGCCGTGAGCTGCCATGCGCGCTGGGCGGGCGTGAGCAGCCGCATGTTGGGGTGGCTCCAGGTGTGGATGCCGATGGTGAAGCCGTCCGCCGCTTCGCGTCGAATCAGACTGGGATAGGCTCTGGCGTACTGGCCCAGGACGAAGAACGTCGCGGGCGTGTGCGTTCGCTCCAGGAAGGAGAGAATCGCGGGCGAGGATGACGGAGACGGGCCATCGTCGAAGGTCAGGGCGACGGTGTTGAGACGTGGCGCGCCGTAGTCACCCGCGCTCCCTATCGCCCAGTTGGCGGGTTTCGGCGCCTGGCCGCCCGGGCATCCTTGGCCAAATTCGACCGAGCCGTTGTAGGCGGATCGCACGCTATCACCGAGCGCGCCGGTCGTCCTGGATGCCTTCACGCCACGCGAGAGAGCCGGGTTCGCATCTGGGAACGACGCCCCAGCGAGCGCGATTGGCGGCGGGCCGTGCGCGGCGAAATTGCTCGCTCGGGGGCCTGCGACCAGGGCGCTGCCGCTGGTGGCGAGCATGGCCGCGACAAGCAGCGGCGCCGCGATGGACGGACGCCAGCGCATCCACGCCGCCCGAAAGGTGGTCACAACCGTGGCGAGCGCCGCGACCGTCGTGGCGAGCGCCGCTTTCCAGGCCGCCAGCGCCGCATCCAGCGTGAGCGCGGCGGGCGAGCGCTCGGCGCCATCTACCAGTGATGGTTCTCTGTCCGCGCCATCCATATCCCACGCCCCGTCCAGAGCGGACCAGCAATGCGGTGGAGCGCGCCACCACGCCCTCATAACCGGGGGCGCGCTCCCCGCGCGGGGCGGCCCCTCTGGCGATTGCCAGGGCCGCATGATCGGTCCTTTGATCGGCGGCGCGCTCGGTCATCACCGCCTGGCGTCACCGCACGCATGGCGCCGATTTCAAGCGTTCATCGCAGGCGCCGCAACGGGCGCTCCGCTCGCTCGTATGGAACAGTGCGGGCATGCGCCGCGTTCATCGCGTTCATCGCGTTCATCCTAGCGCGCGTTGCGGAACAGGGAGTTGAGGACTGATGATCATCGTATGGCTGGCCGCCATCGGGGCGACCGTTGTGACGGGGCTGCTGACGGCGCTGGCCTGGGCGTTGGGGCGGTCGCAGTGGCCGGCGTGGCGCGTGGCGGGACTGTGGGCCGCGCGGTTGTGGGCGATCAACTTCGTCCTCGATTTGGTCATCCTCTACTTCCTGATGCCCGCGCTCACCGGGCCATATGGTGGCTGGCAGTGGCTGCTGTGGCCGCTGACGCTCTCGGCGGTCTTTGTGATCTTTGGCGGCAGCATGGCGCAGGCGCGGCGCTCCTTCGCGTCGCTGGGTGAGCGCATGGGCGCGATGGGTGGCATGGGCGGGATGGGCGGTGGATTCGGCAATATCTCACCGTTTTCAACGGGCAAGCGCACGCGCGGCGGGGGACGGATAGTCGCCAGCGAGCGGCTCAGTGGCCCCGTGCCGGCGGCCGCCGCTGGCGCGGCGGCGCTGACGCTGGCGCTGCTAGTAGCCTTCGTTCTCAACGGCGTCATCGTCGCCGCCACGACCTGGTTCGACCCGAACGCCAAGGCGCTGGCCGCCATCGCGAACATCGAGATGGTCTCGACCTCACAGCCACTGCCGCCAACCAATGTGGACCATATCGTGCTGGTGACGCAGTCCGTCGCGGGGTATCTGGGTCAGCAGGCGCTAGCGTCGGGCGGGCAGAATCTCGGCTCGCTCTACCATACTGAGGAGGGCGAGTACACGCTCCAGTCGGTGCGCAAGCATCTCTACTGGATCGCGCCGCTGGTCTACAACAATGTCTGGGTGAACCTGAGGCAGTGGCAGAGCCCAGGCTATGTGGTGGTGGATGCTGAGGACCCCAACGCCTCGCCGCAGCTGCGGACGGGCTACCACATGCGCTACCTGCCCGACGCGCTGCTGAATCAGGACCTGTTGCGGTACGTCTACCTCAGCGGCTACGTCAACGGCGACCTGGCTGACCCGACGCTGGAGGTAGACGACAGCTGGCGACCCTACTTCACCGTCTCGCTGATGCAGCCGACGCGCGGCTTTACGGGCGAAGTGGTGTCGCGCGCGCTGGTAGTAGACACGCAGACGGGCGCGATCGCCAGCTACGCGCCCTCTAAGGTCCCCTCCTGGGTGGACCGCGTGATTCCCGCCGACGCCGTGAACCAGTACCTGACGTGGTGGGGGCTGTACGCGCACGCGCCGTGGTTCAATCCATCGGGCCAGAACCAGCAGTCGCCGGCCACTGATATGCCTGAGCTGGTCTACAACCAGGTGGACCAGCCGGTCTGGCTGGAGCCGATGACCTCCAACGCGGCGTCAGACAACTCCAGCACGGGCGTCATCCTCTTCGATACACGCGATATGGTGGGGCGCTTCTACCCGCTGACGGGGCTGGGCGTCACCGACAATGTGATCAGCGCCTTCAAGTCGAACCCGGCCAATATCCGCAACTATGACGTGGGCAACGTCGAGCTGTACCAGATCTACGGCGAGCCGACCTGGGTGGCGACGTTCACGCAGGACAACGCCTATGGCGCCAGCTTCCAGGCGGTCGGTATGGTGGACGCCAAGCACCTGAACGGGGCGAACGTCGTTATGGCCTCCAGCAAGGCCGAGGCGCTGGCGGGCTACGCCCAGTGGCTGGCGGACCATGATGTGACGGGCGCTGGGGCGACGCAATCCGCCAAGAGCGTGACGATCACCGGCAAGCTGGCGCGCATCTCGGCGGCCACTGAGCGCGGCGCGACAGTCTACTACATGACGCTGGACGGCCAGACGAAGATCTTCAAGGCCGGTCTGGCGCTCAGTCCGGCGCTGCCACTGGCGCAGCCCGGCGATACGGTGAGCGTGACGTATCTGGACACCGGACAGGATGTGGTAACGCTGACTGCATTCAGCGACCAGAGCATCCCGCTGAGCGGCCCGGCGCCCAGCCCCAGCGCGCAGGGCTAGGCGCCGACGCCGAGCAGCGCGTCCACGGCGGCGACATCGAGGTCGAGCAGGCTGGCCACCACGCGCTCGGCGGCCTCCAGGCCCGGCGCGTCTGGCTGCCCAGCGCGCCGGACGGCGACGCAGCGCATGCCGCCCGCGTGGGCCGCCTGGACTCCGGCGGGCGCGTCCTCGATCACCAGGCAACGCGCGGGGGCCACACCGAGCAGGGCGGCGCCAGCGAGGAAGATGTCGGGGGCGGGCTTGCCGCGCGCCACGCGCTCGCCGGAGATGTAGCCATCCAGCCAGGGGCGCAGACCAAGCAGGGCGATGATCTCCTCGATGTTGGCGATGGGGGCCGAGGAGCCGAGCGCCTGGCGGTAGCCCGCGGTGTGGAGCGCCGTCATCAGCTCGCGCGCGCCGGGGAGCGCGGTCGCCTCGCGCCGCAGCAGCTCGCGGTACAGCTCCTCCTTGCGGTCGGCCAGCGCCGCGATCTGGTCCGGCGCGCGGACGCCGAAGACCTGAGGAATGATGTCCTGGTTGCGCATGCCAAATGTCGCCCAGAAGTCCGCGTCGGAGTACGGTAGGTCTTGCTCGGCGGCCATCGCCGCCCACGCTCGCCGGTGCTGCTCGCCGCTGTCTATGATCACGCCGTCCACATCCCATAGGATGGCGCGCGAGCCGCGCGCGGCGCTGAGATTACCGACCCTCTCGTTTTTGGCTCGCATCTTGCTGTTCCCCCGCTGTCGCGCGCCCTCGCCAGCGGCATCGAAGAGCCGCATGGAGCGCGAGCGGACGCGCGCCTGTCCCGACGCTCACGGGACAGAGTATAGCGAAGATCGCGGCGCGGTGGATGGCTCCCCGCCGCCTGCCTGGCGCTCGCCCCATCCGAGCGCCAATGGCGATGGCAATGACCAGAAATGGCTACAAATTGGGATATGTGACTATTCGCCGCCGCGCTTCGTCCATGGCAGTGTTCACAGGCAATGTGTGGAAAATGCCATACTCAGCCGTTGATTCAGCGTGCGGCGCGCTGAACATAAGCAGGGGAACGACATAACCTGCGACACATGGAGGACTCCTCGCTGGCCTGGAATGGCTATCTGATTGGGCGCCGCGTGCCAGATAGGCATGTTCCGGGTATAGTCTGCAAGGTGTTTTCCAGTTGTACATCTGTTCTATAGCTGAACAGAGCATCACTCGTGTAGCGCGGTGAGCGGTCACCCTATTCCGGTCGTAGCGACGGCTCCCGGAGTCGCGAAACTCGTGACCGCGCCTGAACCTGGCAAACAGGAAAGCTACCAGGAGGTGGTGGTAGGAAGCGTCGCGGAGACTCGCCCTGGACAGGCGCGGACCTCGTGGAGCGCGCATCGCGCGCGCTGCGCGGGGGAGCGCGCCAGGGGACGGACTCGCTGAGTTGGCTCACTTGAGGGCCGGGCGGGGCCGCTCCATCCAGATGAGCCACGACCCTTCCACGATGGGACCGCGGCGGACGCGCCGCGCTCCCATCACTCAGGAGGTATGGGATCTTGCTACGAACTGACGCGATGTGGAGGAATGGAGGGCGCTGGCTCTCGCTCGCGCTGCTGGGTGGCCTGGCGATCAACGCCACGCCGGTGGAGGCCGCAGGGATCTCCTCACCCGTGCAATCGTGGACCTCGTTCCAGGATGGCCAGT
The DNA here is from genome assembly GCA_035716045.1 of Ktedonobacterales bacterium. Taxonomy (GTDB): domain Bacteria; phylum Chloroflexota; class Ktedonobacteria; order Ktedonobacterales; family JADMIN01; genus JAKAIY01. Next base: position 22,135 of record DASTKI010000041.1, on the reverse strand, counting down.
TGTGCCGCACCTGGAGCGCGCCGAAGACGGCGGTCCGCGAGCTCAATGCGAGCATCCCCGCCATGGCCGCGAAGACCGCGTTGAGCGTCAATACGCTCACCTTCAGCGCGACCAGCCAGCGCGATCAAAACGCGAAAGGATACGCGACGGGCCTGGAGTCATACACGGTCACGGGAGCGACTACCGTCTCCATCACGCACTGCGCCGATCAGTGGCATATCGCCGCTGACTACCGGCTCATCTCCGACGCTCCCGCCTGGGTTCCCAACTCGACCGGCTCCTGGCCCGCCATTGATGACAGCGGCGCGACCACGCTTACCCTCTACAGCGTGGCGCTCAAGACCGCGAATCGGGCGTCGAACGTCACCGTGATGCGGCCGGTCCACAAAGTCGCCGCGGTGAAGCCACGCCCCAAGCCGGGGTCGGCGCCGGCCCCGATCATCCCAGGGCCTGGGGGCATCGGCCCGTGGACGCCCGTTCCCGGCCACCCCAGCTATGGCATGTCCGACTTCGCGGGCGATCCCTACAGCTCGATGTTCGGCGTGTGCACCTGGTGGGCGTGGTATACCCGCCAGGATGAGCCGCAGCTTGGCCAGTTGGGTATGGCGTACCAGTGGATCGCAAACGCGCGCGCGCGCGGCATGCGCACGGGCTACACCCCAGCGGTCGGAGCGACGGTCGTCTTCCAGCCCGGTGTGCAGGGCGCCAGCGGCAGCGGCCATGTGGGCCACGTCGTGCAGATCCTGAGCGGCGGCTGGTTCGTCATCTCCGAGATGAACTTCTACTGGAATGGCGGCGGCTGGGGACGCGTGGACTATCGCTACGTCCACACCGGATCGGGCGTGGCGTTCATCTACTGACGACCGAATACTGAATACTGAAAAGGCTGACGTGTCAGGGCGCGGCCTCCGCGCCGGCGATGGCGCCGGCGCGAGGGGACGCACGCCTGCCCGCGCGCCCATACGCCCACTGGCGCGCTCCAGCGGGCGAGGGGAGGCGCTGTCCGCGCGGCTGCGCCGGGTGCGCGAGCGCTCAGGCCGGGCGTTGGGCGTACGCGATATAGAACGGCAGCACGCACTGGTGCGTGGCCAGGTCGGCGCGCGCCTGCGCCATGGCGCCGTCATACGCTTCTGGCGTGGCGATGCCCATCGAGGTGACGAGACCCTTCACGCCGCCGACGACGCCGAAGACATCAGTTTCAGCTAGCCGCCCGACGCGCCCGCCATACGCACCAACGGGCAGCGCGATGGAGCGTGAGACGACGTTCGTCAGGCCTGCCATCGTCAGAAACTGGCTGATACGCGGCCCGAGCAGCGGGTTGATGCCGCGCTTCAGGCTGGCCTCCGTGACCCATTCCACGATCTTGTCCATCGCTGGCCCGCCGCGCTGCTGCGGGCCGGTCTCTACCAGCTCGACCCAGCCTCCCGGGCGGGTCACGCGGGCCAGCTCACGCACGACATCGGGCCAGCGCGCCTCGGGAATCGCGAAGAGCAACAGGCGCATATGGACGAGGTCGAATGAGCCATCGGCGAACTTCAGGCCCTCGAGGATGTTGCCGGGCGTAAAGGCGAAATTCTCCGGGACGGCGCCTGCCGTGTTCTCCATGGTCGGTGGATTGAGGTCTACGCCGATGACATTGGTATGTGGGAAGAGGGTCGCCATCTCTAGCGCCCAGCGACCCGTGCCGCTGCCGACGTCGAGAATGCTCTGGGGATTGACGATGGGCGCGGCGTAGTTGCCGCGCAGGGTATGGCGCAGCATGTAGTGCTGGAAGTCGAGCCGGTTGATCTCCTGGTCATCTGCGGGTAGGACGTAGGGCGCGTCCGCCATGTGCAGGCGGTCGCCAAGGGCCTCTAAGCGTCCTTTACCAGAGCTAGCCTCTGTTGAGGCGCGCTTTCTTCGCAGGAACGAAAACCAGGGCATCACTATCCTCCCCAAAATAAACTCTCGTGCGCCGCATCCACGGCGAGACCGCCGACGAGCGACATTCGCGCACGCAAGCCATCGCGGTTTGCTGAGATTGGGGCTAGTGTAGCACAGGTGGGTGAGCGAGCCAACCGCGCACTGGCGCATCGCGGGGCGCGTCGGGCGCGCCGCCGAATATTTCACGTGGCTGCATTTGATATCGTATTGAAATTGATTTGCATAAATTGAACTATTCCGGTATGCTAAACCAGCTGGGTGCAGACTGGAGGCTGTGAATGGCCACGACATCAGACGATATGCCGGGTGGGCCTGCCGAGGTGGAGCTGTCGCCCGCGATGCGGGAGGCGATCGAGGCGCAGCGGGCGATCTATCGAGCTGTGCTGGGCTTGAATTCGGACGAGTGGCTGAGTCTGGACCTCTCGATGGGGCAGCTCAAGGCGCTGGTTACGCTGACCGCGCGGCGCGGCATGACTGTAGGCGAGGTCGCCGAGGCGCTGGGGGTCGGCAAGCCCGCCGCCAGCATGCTCGTGGACCGTCTGACCCAGCATGGCTACGTCACCCGCCATGAAGACCCCAACGACCGGCGGCGCACCGTCGTGACGCCGACCCAGGCGGGCGAGGATCTGGTGACGCGGCTGCGCCAGAGCGGCGGCGAGCGGGCGCTGGTCCGATGGCTCCGCCAGATGGCGCCGGATGATCTCGCCGCGCTGACGCGTGGCGCGCGAGCGCTGGCGGCGATCATCGCGCGCGATATGGAGATGGGAAGCGCCACGAGCGCGTTCTCGCGTGGTACGCCTGGAAGAACAGAGTGAGGTGATCTATCAGATATGGCCGATACCGCGCAGGATGTCTCTATCGCCTCGCCTGAGGCGGTCTTAGACCAGGATATCATCGAGCAGGAGGCCGAGTCCCAGCATATGGGCATGGGCCGTCGCGCCCCGATCATCGTCGGCCTCATCCTGGGTATGCTGCTCGCCGCGCTCGACCAGACGGTTGTGGGCACAGCCATGCCGCAGGTCATCGCCGATCTGGGCGGCCAGGCGCAGACCATCGCCTGGGTCGCCACATCCTACCTGCTGGCCTCCACGGTCGGCGTGCCGATCTACGGCAAGCTCTCCGATATCTATGGCCGTCGCGTCTTCTTCATGGGCGGCATGCTGGTGTTCCTGCTCGGCTCCGCGCTCTCAGGCGCCAGCCACGACATGACGCAGCTGATCATCTTCCGCGGCGTTCAGGGGCTGGGCGCGGGCGCGATGATGCCCATCGCGCAGTCGATCATCGGCGATATCTTCCCGCCGATGGAGCGCGGCAAGTGGCAGGGCCTGTTTATGGCCGTCTTCGGCCTGGCCACCATCGTCGGCCCGTACCTCGGCGGCTGGATCACCGACAACTGGGGCTGGCGCTGGGTCTTCTACGTCAATATGCCTGTCGGCGCGGTCGCGCTGGTGACGGCGGGCTTCACCATCCCCAGCATCGTCTCGCGTCGCAAGCATCGCATTGACTATTTCGGCTCGGCCACGCTCGTCGCCTGGAGTGTGCCGCTGCTGCTCGCGCTGACCTGGGGCGGCGTCCAGTATGCGTGGGACTCGTGGCAGATCATCGCGCTCTTCGCGGGCGCCGGGGTCATGCTGCTGGTCTTCCTGGTGATCGAGACGCGCGCGGCGGAGCCGATCATCAGCCCGCGCCTGTTCAGGTCCAGCATCTTCTCGGTTTCGTCGCTGGCGACGTTCCTGCTGGCCGCGGGCATGTTCGGCGCGATCTTCTTCCTGCCCTATTTCGTGCAGTACGTCATGGGCGAGACGGCGACCAACTCTGGCAAGGTGCTGACGCCGATGATGCTCGGTTTCATGGTCAGCAGCATCGTCGGGGGCCAGTTGCTCTCGCGCACCGGACGCTACAAGATTCTGGCGCTGATCGGCTTCGCCGTCGCCATCTTCGGCATGCTGCTGTTCTCGAAGATGGACGCCAACACGACCGACCCGCTGCTCGTCCGCAACATGATCATTACCGGCCTGGGCATTGGCGTGATGATGAGCCTCTTCACCATCGTCGTGCAGAACGCCTTCCCCGTGCAGCAGATCGGCGAGGTGACGGCCACGCTCTCCTTCTTCCGCTCGATGGGCAGCACGATTGGCCTGGCGGTCTTCGGCGCGGTTTTCACTAACGCGCTGGCGGCCAACATCCAGAGCAACATGCCCGCCGCGCTCAAGCCATACATCCCAGTGAGCCAGTTGACCAACCTGGGGCAGACGCAGGGTGGGTCGAGCGATCTCCAGGCGGCGTTCGCCCGGTTCGGCCCGCAGGGCGCTACCCTCTATCACCAGTTGCTGGAGGCGGTCAAGGTGAGCTTCGCCTCCTCGATCAGCGAGGTGTTCCTCATAGGCGCGGGCATGATGGCGCTGGCCTTCGTCGCCACGCTCTTCCTGAAGGAGATCCCGCTGCGCAAGAGCAACAAGACCAGCGAGAGCGAGCCCGTTTCCGCGCCGGTCGAGATCGCGCTCTGAGTCTCTCACGCGGCCATGCGCGTGATGGCGCCCCACAAGCTTCCATATCGGGCCGCTTGTGGGGGGCCTCTCCTGTCTTCGCTCTGATTCGTCATCCGCAGCCGATCAGGTCATCGAAGCAGGAGCCGTCCTGGTAGACGATGATCACCTTCTTGATGGTGGCGAACTGGGTCAGCGTGGCGTTGATCTCGTTGCGCGCCATGATCGAGGGGGTGTCGCCCAGGCCTTTGACATCGCGGCAGAACCTGAGCGTCGCCGTCCCCGTCTCGGAATAGTCCCGGTTCTGATTGAGCGTGATGGTGAAATCGGCGCCGCCGCAGGCTGAGGCGCCGCTGAGCGCGCCCTGGAGCGGGGAGAAGTAGCCATTCCCAGCCTCAGTCGTGGTAGGACCGGCGAGAAGCTGGGATATGGCGTAAGTGGCGACGCCCAGCGTGGGCGACGTCCGATGGACGGCGAAGACGGCGGCGGGACGGTTGTCCGAATCGGGGTGGCGCGAGAAGTAGACATCCACCTTATAGCCCGTGGGCGTCCCGCCAAGGCAGGCGTTCGCGCCCTGGAGGTCGTCGAAGCAGTCGCCATTCTGGTTGAGGATCACGACATCCTTGATCTGGGAGAACTGCATCGCCGTCTGGCGGATCATCGCCTGGATGCGCGGGCCGTCGAGGTCGCCGCGAATATCCACGCGGCGGCAGAACTGGAAGGTCAGGGCCCCCGGCTCAGCCGTTGGCCCGCGATGGTCGTAGGTCAGGGTGAAGTCGCGGAACTCGCCGCTACAGGTGGAGATGAGCGCCAGCGCGCCGGAGAGCGCGGAATAATAGCCTTGCGCCTGCTCGGCGGTGGTCGGGCCTTTCATCACCTCCTCCAGCGCGGCGGTCAGCGGGTCGGCGCTGGCGACGGCGCGCGTGACGGCGAAGACCGCCGCTGGATTCGAGTCGGAGTCCGGGCTCTTGCTGAAATAGACCTTGGCGCTGGCCGTTGCGGCGGTCGCGGTTGGCGTGGCGTCCGCGCCGGGCGACGTGGCCGCGCCACAGGCGGCGACGATCAGCGCGACGAGCGAGAGCGCGGCCAGCAGCCCGGCCCGCCATCCATGGCGCGCCAGCGCGCTCGCGCCGCGCTCCTGGCGTCCGTTGCGGTTCGACATGGTTGTGGCTCCTTTTAGGGGCGGCTGGATGGCGCTCTATGCATGGGCGTGGCGTGGCTCCTGATCCTGGCCTGGGTCCCGGCATGGAGAAATCGCAGCCGCCTTCCTGATAAGGAAGCGAACGCACATGCGCCTCACAGCGAGGACACGGAACAGGGCGGCCAGCGCACAAGCATGACACAATCCTGGCGAGCCGCGCTGGCGCGGACACTGGGATGGGGTCTTGCGATTCTGAGTCGCGCTCGACGAGGGTGTATGTCTATCCAATCGGCTGTTTCTGTTGGTGTCCTCATCAACCGGTGTTATCATGCAAGCAGCCGAACCTTCTACTCACGATGCTGGCGCTGTGCGCCCGCGCCATGAATGATGGAGCGCATAACCGCGATCAGGCGGACGCTGTGGAGCCCGCGCCTTGGGCAATCGCGACCCGCATGGGCCGTGTGGTGTGAGCGGCGCCACTTTTCGCCGCCTGGCGCGTATAGCTCATCAGATGTCCGGCATGGGTGGCGCGACTGTGGATTCCATGGGGGCGCCACCGCGCCGCGCCACTCGAGGCGCGATGAAAGCTGGTGTGCGGAGGGGGAGCCAGTATGGCGGCTTTCCGATTTCGGGCGCTACCGGGCGGCGCGCTCCCGCCCGTCTGGAGCGCATAGCGCTTCAGCCTGAACGCAGCGAAGCCAGGGATGTGTGGGGTGATCGGGCAGGAACCGGATGAACGCGAGACGGATACAGCCTCGAGCGCCACGCCAACCACATACCTGCGACGGGCGGGACGGCGCGCGCTGTCGCGGGCACGCGAGGTCAGACGCCGGAGGGGCTCCGCTTCGTTCACGTGGGCCATCCCGGGGCGCGGGGGCATGGGCGCGATCTGCTCGGCGCGCGGCGAGGGACTGAGCCTGTTTCTGCCGCCCGCGCGCGGCGCCATGGCTGGGGGCGAGGCGGCGGGTATGACGCCAGCTTGTTGAGGAAGGGGAGCGTATATGTCGAGACGGTCGGGAGCGCGGGCGTTTGGCCGGTTGATGGGCTACCTCTTGCGGCTGGCGCTCCTGGCGCCGGTGGCGCTGCTGGCGGTGGTGGCCATAGCCGCCACCGCGCCCGCGCATGCGGCGGCCAGCATCGCCGCGGATGGGCGGCGGGCGAGCGCCAGCCCGGCTGCGCGGGTGACGGTGATCGTCCTCGACATGTCCGGCTCGATGGGAGGGTCGAATGGCAGTGACCCGCAGGGCCTGCGCTGCTCAGCGGCGGACGCCTACATTAGCTTGAGCGGATCGAGCCAGTTCATTGGCGTGGTGGGGCTGGTGGACCCCAGCGGCGCGGGCCAGGCTCAAGTCTGGGCGCCGCCAGCGGAGATGTCTACGCTGCAAGCGCGCGAGCAGCTGATCAAGACCATCAGCGACAAGTCGAATCACTGTCAGGCCCATGGCGGCACCCCGACCTACGACGCGCTCTCCAAGGCCTACGACATGCTCGCCGCCGCGACGAAGGGCGGGCGCGTGGGCTCGGCGATCCTGCTGACCGATGGTGTGCCTGATCCGAATCAGGAGCAGCAGACGAACGACATCATCCATAACCTGGTCCCCAAGTTCGCGCAGGCGGGCTATCCCATCAACACGATCGCGCTGGGCAGCGCCCCCGAGGTGCGACCTTTCCTGCGTGACATCTCGTCGGGCACGAATGGCTCGTTCGATGACGACGTCAATCCCGACACCGGCAGGCCGGACCCGCTACAGATCGCGCCGGTGTTCCTGCGCTTCTTCGCCGCGCTGACGGGGCGCACGCCGAAGCAGCTGGCAAGCGAGCGGTCGCTCAATGGCGGCGTGACGCAGCAAGATTTCTTCGTCAGCGACCTGGAGCAGCATCTGGATGTCGTGGTGGTCAAGCAAGACGCGGGGGCGACGGTGACACTGATCTCACCGGACCACAACCGCTTCACACATACGACCGCCAGCGTGCTGGTGGCTACGGACCCGCATTACGCGATTTTCAGCATTGACGGGCCAACCAAGGGCGAGTGGATCGCTAGCATCTCGGGCGGGAGTGGGAATTTCTCGATCTACGGGTTGGTCGTCACGAACCTGCGTATCACGCTGACGCAGCCAGGGGGGACGCGCCAGGCGTTTCCGATTGACCAGGCGCTGGCCATTCAGGCGCGCCTGGTCAATGGCGTGGTGGATGTGAACAGCAGCGATTACACGGTGACGGGCGAGCTGACGAGCGGCAGCGAGGTGGTCCAGCAGATCATCCTGAAGCACGTGCCTGGAAGCGCGACCTATACAGGCTCGATCGGCCTGCCAACCGGCAAGCCGTCGGGCACGTATGACCTGACGCTCTATGTCAGGCAGGGCACGAAGGAGGCTCTGGCCTCCTCCACGCCGCGCCCGATCAACTTCGAGAACTTCCCGACACCGTTCCTGCTGGACGCGAGCGGCGTGCAGGCGACCGCGGTGACGACGACCGTCACCCGGTTCGACCCGGCTCTGCAGCGCATCTACAGCTTACCCGTGCTCTCGTGGTCATGGATCAGCGGCCTGCCGCTGGCCGGCATCCCGGCCACCCCATCAGCCGTGATCAATGGCGTGGTGACGCTGCACGGCAAGGCGTACGCGAACGCGACGGTGAGCGGCTCGGCGGCCCGCTCCGGCCAGTCGGGCGCGGCGGCGGCGAGTGTGAGCAATACCGGCGCGGGCCACTTCCAGGTGATCTTCCCGGCGGTGACGGATGGCGCATACGCGCTGAATCTCGATACCAGCGGGACGTACCAGGACAGCCACGGCGCGTTCGGCGAGACGCGGCGCCAGGTAACGCTGTCCATCGTCCCGGCAACGGTGGCGCAGGAAGGGCGCGCCTGGGGCGTGACCGGCGGCTACGCGCTGCTCTTGGTCGTCCTGTCGCCAGTGGCCTATCGCTGGTTCCTGCCGCGCCGGACGGGAAGGTGGACGCTCGGCGGTGGGCGCGCGCGCGGTGATAGCGGAAGCTTCTATCGCCAGATGGGCCGGCGGCGATACCTGCGTCGTTGGTTCAAGCCCAATGAGATCACCTCGAGCGAGCTGTGGGGTTTCCCTGGGCTGCTGCTCGTCTGGCGCGCCTGGGGCCGCAGCGAGATCCGCCCGGATGGCGCGGAGAGCGCAATGTGGACCCCCAGCCGGCGTGGGACGGTGGTGGGGCCGCTCACCTATAAGCCAGGCGGCGGAACCGATCTGAAGATAGACATTACCGCCGCGGGCGCCAGGACAAGAGGCATCGGGATGGCGTCCGTTACGGACAGGCGGGCGGGAGGCTTCGGCGGCTCGCGCCGCGCTGGGTTTGGCGGCCCGCGTAGCGGTGGATTCGGGCGCCCCGCGGGGGGCGGATTCGGGCGGCCCAGCGGGCAGACGCGCGCGCGCGGTGGGTTTGGGTCCGGCGCCAAGGGCGCGTCCGGCGGGTTTGGCCGATCGGGTGGCCAGGCGAGTGGCGGGCGCTCGACCGCTGGCGCGCGCTCCACGGGCGGCTCACGCGCAGGTGGGTTCGGGCGGCCTCGCTGATCGCTTGGGCCGCCTGAAGCCAGAGCGATGGCGATTCGCCAGGTTGTAGAGCCACAGGGAAGGCGCGGCGCCGGGGCGGCGCTGGCGACATGAGAGGTTGATCGGATATGCGGGCGAAAGGCATCAAGACGCCAGCGCTGGTAGTGGCGCTGGGCACCACCGCTTCCAAGTCAGTGCACGAGCTGTGCGAGCACTTGCTTTCCATGGATCAGGATGACCGGGACGCGGTGGCCGTCGTGACGATTGACACGGATACCGCGCGCCCGGATTTCCGCAACCTGCTGGAAAGCAATCCGGGCCGGTTCCACGCCTTCCACGCGCCGATTCGTGTGCCGCCGAACGTGGACCAGGCGGACCGGCTGCCGCCCGCGATGCGCCGCCAGGTGTTCATGCCGCGCTACACGCCGCGCTACTTCGATTACGGCGCGGGCGGCATCCGCAACCATGGGCATGTGGCGCTCGCGTACCGCCTCGACGAGGTGTATGGGGCCCTGAGGAACGCGCTGGCCGCCATCGAGCTGCTGCCTACCGGGCAAGGGCATCGCATTACGGACTCGGTGCAGGTGTATGTGGTCACATTCCTGGGCGGCGGCACGGGTAGCGGCATCATGACCGATGTTGGCGTGATCCTGCGCGATATGCTGGCGACCGAGCTGAGAGGGCAGCGGCTGATCCTGTTCGGCATTCTGCCCGGCGATCATATGCCCGGCGCGGGCGCGCGCGAGGAGAGCTGGCGAAAGAGCAACTCCGCGGCGGCGATGTTCGAGATGATCGGGACGAGCCTGGCGGCGCAAGGCGCCCGCGATGGCGTCTATCGCAAGCGGCTGCTCGGGCGCCAGTTCGAGATTCATGAGGGGCCGATATTCAACGAGGTGTACCTCGTGGGGCGCACCAATCTGGATGATGTGGACAAGATCGCGCACATGGTCGGGCTCGATCTCTTCCAGCGCATCACCGACGCGTCGGGTGTTGGCGACCGCGAGCGCTCGCAATCGCCCGACTTCCACGAGCTCAAGATTCCTGATGGGCAAGGCATCTTCACCAATTTCAGCGCCTCCTGCCCCGTAGAGGTCCGCTTCCCTGCGCGGGAGGTCGTAGACGCCTTCGCCTATGTGGCGGCGGGGCGGCTGATGCAGCTCGAGGATTTCGTAGGCGAGATTCCACCTGAGTACGTTGGGGACGAAGATGACTACGCCAGATGGGAAGAGAAGTGGGATGGTTATGCGCGTCCCACGCCGGGCGCTACGCCCGACAGCGCCGATGTCCCGCCGCTGCTCTCGTTTGGGGCCAATCAGTTCATCGGCACAGGCGCGATGGGACGCAATCTGCTGTGGAAGCAAGTAGAGGAAGCGATCCGTCGCGTGCCCACGGTGTTGGACCGCGTGCGCCGGAACATTCTCAAGCAAGAGACTGCCGAGGTGGACAATGTCCCCGTTATGGAGCCGGGCGGCGACCGGGCGAGCTTCACCGCGCGGCGGCTGACGCATCTCTCTAGGCTGCGCGCGGAATATCACTACGCGCTCCAGCTCTTTGAAGAATCGCCACAGGACCGTCCAGACGAGGGACGCAACCATGCGCTGGAGGCCAGGCTCGACACCCTTGGCCCGTGGGACCTGGGGCGTCTGGTGGCTCCGATTGGCGCCTCCATGGAGCAGGCGCGCGCGGAGGAGGTCGCGCAGTTCTACACCCAACTCGTCGCCGACGTGTACTTCTACCAGCGTCATGAGATGCTGATGAATCTGCTGCGGCAGCTCAAGCGGCAGGTGGATGACCTCTACGAGGGAGGCAAGCGGGATGTGATCGAGGCCCGTCCGCAGGAGGCGGCCGAAGAGTTCATCAAGCGCGGCCTGAGCAGCCAGATCTGGCAGGGCAAGATCGGCAAGGACCATCCGCACCAGATCGGGCTGTTCGAGATTGACCGCTTCCAGCAGACGAAAGACGCGCGTGATCTGGCGATGGCGCCGGCGATGGTCGGGCTGTTCCGCTGGGCGACCTCCGCGAAGGACGAGAGCGCGCTTGGCGACTGCACGGCGCTCGATATCACCTCGTTCGATGAGGACCTGCGCGCCGAGCGCTGGATGGGTGAATGCATCCGCTATTTGAATAAGGCGCGGCGGCAGGACGTGGCGGCGCTGGAGGGCGCGCGCCTGAGCGAGGCCGAACGGCGCGACGCCCTGGCGGTGGACGCGGGGCGGCTGCCGGAGCGCGTGCTGGAGTTCTTCCGCGAGCGCTACCGGGAGCTCTTCGCCGAGGAGAACCTCTTCGATCTGCTCTCGATTGGCTACGCGGCGGAGACGGGCCGGTCGCGCGGGTTCGCCTGGCGCGAGGTCCCCAACCTGATGCGCCAACACCTGGAGCACGCGAGCAATATCCTGCGCGCGATGATCGGGAGCGATTCGAGTCTGTGGCTCGATAAGGCGGAGCGCCCGACACTCTATCTGGGCGTCAACTGGCGCGATGGCACACCAGAGGAAGGCTGGATGCGTTCGCTGGCACGCAGCGTCCGGTTCGAGAAGTGGGACCTGGACGGGCCAAAGATTGATCGCGATCTCGATCCGCACCGCTTGCAGCTCAATCTGGCGCTGCACGCGATCAGCATTCGCGCGATCCCGATGTTCTTCATGCGTCATAACAGCCTGACGAGCGAGTACCTGCGCCACGAATACGCCTGGCTTGGCGGCTGGCGGCACGACGCCGCCAGCCAGCAGGGGGGCAATGGCCAGCAGGGCGCCGCTGTCAGCCGGTATGGGTCACGCGGCGTGCCAGTACATAGCTGCGAGGAGATGGAGCGGCTGACGCTGGACAGGCGCGCGCTTCCCAATCCCGGTGGGCTCAGCCTGGTGCAGCGCATCCTGCGCGGGACGCCTCCCACGCCACAAGAGCCGGACTGGATCAATGTGCAAGACCTGGGAGACGACGATCCATATGGCAGGCCGGGCGATATCTACGATGAGGATGATGGCGGCGTCGCATGGAGCGGAGGCTATGATGGCAGAGCAGGGGGCAATGGAGGCAATGGAGGCTACGGGGGCAGGCCAGGTGGACATGGCGGCGGACCGGGTGGGCATGGTGGGCGGCCAGGCGACCCGCGCAATCCGGGTGGCGCCTACGGCGGGTAGGGCGGCGGAGGGCCAGAGCTGGGGTAGTCGCAAGACGCGCATGAAGCGACGCGCGACCGATGGAAACGGACGGGTGTAGATGTTCGCGTCGGAAATGAAGCCTTCGCTGCGCCCCACCATCATCATCCTGCTCGATGACGTGGGCTTCAGCGTCTATCAGCGCCTGGCCAACCTGACAGCCAGTCTGGACGCGGTCACGCGCCAGGGCATCGCCGTCGTACGCTATGATCGCGCCATCTCCGAGCGGCTGCCAGTCGTCGCGCTCGATGGGAGCGAGACCGACGAGGATGACGACGACGAAGAGGGCGCGGGGAGCGGCCCAGGCATGGGCGACGACCCGGGCGCGCCGCTCGCCACAGGGCCGTTCAACCAGATCATCATCAATGCGATCTGCGATATCCAGGACGTGCGGACCCTGGACCGCATCCGGAGGGCGGGAGTTCAGACGCCGGACCCGCTGGCGCAGCTGATCATGGTTGGCCGTGCGGACTGCTCCTATCTGGGGAGCGCGCTCGCTGAAGCGCGCCGGGCGCTGGAGGAGGCGGCGCTGGAGCTGGGCGCGACCATCCGTCTGGAATCGCCGATCCTCTGCGTGCTGGCGGACTACGGGACAGCCTCGCGCACGTTCACCGAGCATGTGCAAACCAGCCTCTCTGACGACTGGAATCCTGGCCCCGAGGATCTGCGCGAGCTCGATGACCTCTACCGTGCGCAGGCCAGCGGCGACGCCGGGGACGATGACTCTATCAGGCGGCTGGGGTGGGAGGCGGAGAACACGGCGGCGGTCGCCAACCTGGGCGCGCAAGCCAGTGGCGGCGCCTGGAGTGTGGACATGCCACCAGCGACCTTCCAGTTCCTCTACTCGCGTCTGCGCCAGGATCTGCGGGCGGCCCTGTCAGAAGACCTGATCGAATACGTGATGGCCGAAGCGATCTTCTCGCTGGCGGCCACCGGCCAGACGCTGGCGCCCTCGATGGCGGAGGTGGTGCGCGCGACGCCGGGCGTCTCGGCGACCAAAGACCGCGTTGGCAGCCTGGGCGCGTGCATGATCCGCTTCCCGCGCGCCGAGGTGGAGCGCTACTGCGTCGCCTCGCTGGGCGGTGAACTTCTCGATTACTGGTCGGAGCGCGAGCGCGCGGCGCAACACGGGACAGATGAGCGCGCGCAGCGTGAGGCGTACGACGATGCGCAGCGCGAGGCGGCCTATAGCTTTGTCAACGATCTGCTGACGCCCTGGATTCGTAACGACATCCTGGATGATATGCCTGATCCGGGACCTGATGGTTGGCCGGACGCTGACGCGTTCAGCAACAATACCCTCGACGCGGGCCGCGCGCTCTTCAAGATACGTGATGGCATGGCGAACGCCCTGGCGCGCGAGGAGATCGAGCGGCGCATCAATGGCCTCGACCGCACCGGCCGCGAGTGGCGGCGCCCAGAGTGGCTGGGCGCGCGGTGGAAAGAGGTCACTGATCGGGCCTGGCGCGACTACGAGGACATTCATACGAGCCAGCTGGAGCCGGCAAATACGTCCGCCTATCAGGGCGTGAGCGCGGAGTTGACGCGTTTTCTTGGCCGGCGTGTGGATGCTATTTGGCTCAATCCCGACCAGGGATGGGAGGCGGCGGGCGCCTACGCGGAGGCGCTGGGCGAGGCCCTCTACGACGCGCTGGATGGCCTCGCGCGCGACCGGATGGACGCGCATAGCGTCTACGAGCAGACGCTCCAGTGGTACGAAGACCTGATCCAGGAAGCGTATCAGGACAGCGAGTCGGGCGGGCTGGAGGATGGCGGGGCGCCGGAGACGCGCATTGGGCCTGACGGCTCGCTGTACACCTCGATGTACCAGGAGCAGCCCGCACCAGAGGATGTGCGCGTCGAGGAGTATCACGCCCAGGATAGCGCTCTCTACAATCAGGCCGCCACGATTCCCGGGGCAGGGCGAGCCTCCGCCGCGAGCCCCGCTGCCGTGGGCGGGTTCACGCCGGGCGCCGACCTGGCAGGCGCCTTTGCGCCGCCCGGCGCAGCGGACGCGCTGGGCGCGGATACGCCTACGATCCCCTTGGCGGCTCTAGATAACGTGGGCGCGGATGAGGCGTCCGCCGATGAGGCGCCGGAGCTGACGCGGGTGGAGCGCGAGGAGCGTGTGCTGCGGGGGATGGGCGATCTGGTTACCAAGCGCCTGCTCGACCAGCGGATGATCGCGCCCGCCGTCGCGCTGGCGCTTGTCAGCGCGCCCGCCCTGACGCTGGTCACCCTGGCGCAAGCGGTGACGCGCTGGCCGCTCTCGGTGGGGCTGGTGGCGGTGGTGATCGCCGTCGTCAGCGCCATCCTGGGGGGCGTCATCCTCGGGCTATGGCTGCGGGCGCGCGGCCGCGCCGAGGAGGCGCTGGCGCTGCACATCGCCCTGATGGAGACAATCGCCCGGCGACGGCAGCAGGATCTGGGGGACCAGCTTCGCGTCTATGTCCTCAACACAGCGCTGGCCAATGCGCGCGAGATGCGCGAGAGCCTGCGCGACTGGCCCCAGCGCGTCCAGCGGATGGCGCGGCAGCTCCGCGAGCGAGCGCAGGAGACCAGCGACAGCCTCTTCAATGGCCCGGCTGGCTATCACGACATCCTCGTCGCCAACGGCGCGCGCTTGCGCACGCCCGACCCCGTGCTGGATGGGCGGGCGCGGGGGCGTCCCCGGCGCGAGGATTCGCCCCTGTGGCCGGTTTACACCAGGTTCGCGGATGATCGCTCGCGCCATCCACGCAAGCCGTGGCATGGCAGCCTCGATAGCATCCTCGACGAGCTGCGCGCGAGTTTCCGCGCGGGGGCAGGTGGGGTGATCCGCATGAGCGATGAGGACTTCGGCTCCCGGCTGATGCGCTTCCTGCGCGCGAACTTCCGCGAGTATCTGCATGGCGAAATGGGGCGTATCAGGGCGGCGCTCGACCCAGTCCATAACCCCGCGGCGCGCGAGCTATGGGTGGAGGCGCGCGACCACGCCACGCCGCCGCACGGCGCGCCGGGCGGGGAGATCCTCTACATCGCCGGGCAGACCGAGGACATGAAAGCGTCCACCGACCTTGGTGTGGAGCATACGACGCAACGGATTACGACGCGCGCGAGCCAGCCCCACACCGAGTGGATGCTGACGACGAGGCTGCGGAGGGGAGGTATCCCTGTATGAGCGTTCCCGCGCCAACGGGCGCTCCAGCCGCCACGGCGGCGCCCGCGCCGGTCGCGGGCCACTCGCGGGGCGGACCGACTCGCCCCGCTACCGGATTCTTCCATCCGCGCTGGCTCCTGCTGGCGGGCGTCTGGTACATGCCAGCGGCCATCGCCGGGTTCGGCATCCATCACTATTTCACCGAGCGAACATGCCAGCTGGATATGCTCAACGCGCTCTGCTGGCTCGATGTGATGGCCGCGCCGGGGCAGGTGGCGCTGATGCTGGCGGGGTTCGTCATCACGCTCTTCGTCGCTTCAACGTATGGCCGCTCACATGACCTTGACCGCACGGGCGCGCAGCCAGCGGGGTTCACCTGGCTGATGTGGCGCATGACGGATTACCAGCGCGTGCGGCCGCTGACATGGGCTCTCGCCGCGGTGGTCGCGCTGGGGCTGGCGCTGGAGGTCATTCGGGGCCAGCTCGACGGTGTGACGCTGGCGCTGGGACTGATCGCGCTTGGGGTCTGCCTGCGCTGCGCCGCCTATCATCCGCGCCGCCCGGAGCAGCCACACGTCGTCGGAGCGGACAGCGTGGCGCGCGAGGATACGCCCGGCAGCTGACGCGCGAAGAGAGCCCGCGGCATGAGGCGTCGTTCTGGTGCGTCGCCCGCAACACGCCGCCCTTCGCCTGGGTTTTCAGGACGCGCCGCCAGTAGGCGCCGGGCGGTCACAGCGCCTGTCAGGGTGTGGAGGAACTGCTATGAGCGCCGCTGGAACGAGCGCCGTCACCTATATCACCTATGGTGTGGACCATACGGAATCGGAGGCCGAGGCCGCCGTTCAGGATATTGCATACGCCGACGTCCTGACCGCGACGGAGGCCGCCGCCCGCTTCATTGGTCGCGACTTGCGCCACCTTGTGAGGGAGGCGCGCTACCCGCTGGGTCAGCAGCTGCATGCGCCGCCGGAGATGGCCAAAGACGATTCGGTGATTGTCGAGTTGCTGATGCACGACATCGAGCGCATGCTGCGCCAGAACCTCATCAGCGCCGCGCATCTGCTGCTGACCGACGAGGAAGTCAACGCCAACGATCAGCGCCCCGTGCGCTATTACGCGCACTACGAGGTGCGGCGCGATACCGTGCGCAGCGGCTGCGGCGTCTGGAACGATATCGTCAAGGCGCCGCCCAGAACGCTCATCAGCGCGGACTTTACGCTGGGCGTCTCATGGCGCGGCGGCATGACACGCGACAAGCGGCGGCGGGTCAGGCCACCCGAATACTTCTTCACCTGGCTGCCAGATGGGCGCAATTACGACAGCCTTGGCCAGGAGCCGTACCGCTTCGGTGGGCTCGACGACGACCTCACCCGGATCATTCGCGTCGAATACACGCGCCCCGGCTACATCTAGCCGCTCTCATACCGTCTCCTCGCGCTCCTGCCACCAGCGTCTCGCTGGGCGGCGCTTGTCTCCGGCGTTTAGAATCGGAACAGGCGCCGAGTGGGGCGTCTCAGCGGCGCCTCAGATGGGAACGCGCGAGAGGATGATGCGCGATGATGGAGAGCGGTGAGCCAGGCGAGCGCGCACCCGCCGAGGGCGATGCGCTCGATGATCTGCGCGTGACGAAGCTCGACGGCAGCGCGCCGGGCGAGCGCCATGTGGTGATGCGGTGGCGCTGGGGGCTGCGGCTGGGCGGGTTGGCGGCGGCGCTGGCGCTGCTCGCGCTGATCGCTCCGGCGCTGGGGCCACTGATACCCAGACTACCCACTACGCCGCCTCCGCCCGATTTTACCGCGCTGGCGCTCTCGCCCGACCTGGGCTTCTGCGCCACCAACGGCTACTGGTCGCCTGATGGCCGTCGCATCGCCGTGGTGCGCGCGTCGGCGGAGTGCGGGGTGACGGTCGGAAAGCCCGATGTGTTCATCTATGACGCGGCCAGCGGCAAGCAGGTCGCCGCGTATGGCGTCACACCCACGGTGCAGAGCGCGCTGAGGCGCGCCGGTCTGGTTGGCGTGGTGACAGATTATACCGGCGTGGCGTGGTCGCCGGATCAGCGCATGCTGGCGGTGTCGCTCGCCGTGGTGCGGGCGCTGCCAGAGTCCGCGGGCCGGGTGGGGCTGGGGACGCGGGCGGGCGTCGCGCTGGTGTCGCTGGCGGGGCCGCATGCGGGGGGCGTCGTGGCGCTCCTCAGCGCGCGCGACCTCGCGCCGACGGCGCTGGGGACTGGCGCGGCGGTCGGCCCGCTGGCGGTAGATGAGTGGGATACGCGGCTGCTCACCGCGCGCCAGATTGATCTACCGCCAGCGCTGGGCTACGAGTGGCTGCCCGCGGGAGAGTTGATCGCGACGGACGCGCTCTCATCGGGCGAGCAGGGCGCGATGGGCGCGACCGCGCCGCCGGGCGATCCGATTGGCGGTCAGCGCTTCAGCATGTGGCGGACGGGGTTTCTCAGCGAGATCAACGCGGTGGACTGCCAGGGGGGCGGCGCCCGCGCCGCGTCAGGGCCGTTTACACTGCTCGACCTGCATACGGCGGCGTGGTCGCCGGATGGCCGCTACCTGCTGACGATCAACACGGCGACTCGAGCGCCGCAGGCGCCGCCGCCCACCGCCAGGGCGCCGCTGCCGTTCTGCGTGATGGGGCCGCTCGCGAGCGCGCTGCCGGTGGCGCCGATGCACGACCGGGGGTTAGACTCGGCGCTGCGCCTGCTCGGCGGCGCCATCACGCAGGTAGATCTGCTGTGGAGCCCCGACGGCAAGCGGCTGATGGCCCTGCCCGACAGCGTGAGCAGCCTGCCAGACACGGCCCTCATCTATGATACCGCGACAGGCTTTATCCAGACGCGTATCTCCGCTGGCCCCTCACAGATACCTGGCGCGCAGGGGTCCGACGCCAGCGCGCTGATCGTTGGCGGCTCCTGGTCGCCGGATGGAAGACGCTTGCTGCTGGTCGTCGCGGGCCAGCGCTTCAACATCCGCGTCTACGGCCCGCACGCGCTCGACTGAGGCGAGCCAGCGGCAACGCGTGGCTACCTGGCCCGCTGGCCCGCGATCCACGTCTCGGCGATGAGGTTGACGCCGAAGTGGTAGGCCAGCGCGCGCTCGTCGGGGCCGTCCAGGATGGCGAGGTCGCAGGACTTGCCTGGCTCCAGGCTGCCCACTTCATCCGCCATGCCTAGCGCGTGCGCGCCGCCGAGCGTCGCGGCGGTCAGCGCCTCCTCTAGCGTCATGCCCATCGCGCTCACCGCCAGCGCGATCATCATCTGCATGTTCTCGCTGTAGGATGTGCCAGGGTTGAAATCGGTGGCGAGGGCGACGCGCAGGCCGTGGTCGTAGAGGCGGCGCGCGGGCGGATAGGGAATGCTGAGGGTGAAGCTGCACCCCGGCAGCAGCACGCCCGTCACGCCCGCCGCCGCCAGCGCGTCCAGTTCGACATCGGAGGCGAAGTCGAGGTGATCGGCGGAGACGGCGCTCAGCTCCGCCGCCAGCGCCGCGCCGCCAGAGGGGCCAAGCTGGCTGGCGTGCAGCTTCAGCGCGTAGCCCAGCTCGCGCGCGCGGGTGAGGATGCGCCGCGACTCCTCGACGGTGAAGGCGGTCGCCTCGCAGAAGATGTCGCAGAAGCGCGCGCGCCCGGCGAAGGCGGGCAGCATCCGCTCGCGGACCTCGTCCATGTAGGCCGCGCGCCCCTCAGATGAGCCGCGCCGCTCCGGCGGGATGGTGTGCGCGCCGAGGAAGGTGGGGACCACGCGCGGCAGGCCAGGGACGGTCGCCAGCGATTCCATAACCTCCAGCAGGCGCGCCTCGGTCGCCAGGTCCAGCCCGTAGCCAGTCTTGCCCTCGACGGTGGTCGTGCCGTGGGTGGCGAAGGAGCGCAAGCGCGCCTCGCCCAGCGCCCGCAGGTCGTCCGCGCTGGCGGCGCGGGTCGCGCGCACGGTGCTCAGGATGCCGCGCCCCTGCTGCGCTAGCTCTTCGTAGCTGACGCCCGCGTGGCGCAGGTGGAACTCCTCGGCGCGGTCGCCGGCGAAGACGAAGTGGGTGTGCGCGTCCACGAAGCCGGGGATGACCGCGCGCCCGCCCGCGTCCACACGCCGCTCCGGCGCGATGGCGCCGACATCCACCGCCGAGGCGAGCGCCGCCTCCGGCCCGGCCCAGACGATGCGCCCGTCGCGCGCCGCCAGCGCCGCGCGCTCGACCACGCCGAGCGGCCCGCTTGCGCTCTCGATGGCGGTTGGGGCGATGGTGACGAGGCGGCTGATATTGGTGAGCAGCCAGTCAGCGGTGAGTGGCATCTCAAGGGCGCTCCGGCGCGGGGGTGGAGCGCGTGTGGGGAAGGCCGAGCTTGGCGTGGATCGCGGCGGCGACGCGCGGCGTGACGATGCCATCCAGGTCGCCGTGCAGCCGCGCGACCTCTTTGAGCAGGCTGGCGCTGACGAAGAGCTGCTTGATCGCGGTGACGATCATCAGGGTCTCGATCTCAGGCGCCAGGTTGCGGTTCATCAGCGCCTGCTGGAACTCCAGCTCGAAGTCGGTGACGGCGCGCAGCCCGCGCACGATGGCCTGGGCGCCGACCGCGCGGGCGAACTCGACTACCAGCCCCTCGAACGGCTCCACGCGCACGTTGGCCAGGCCAGTCTCGGCCACCGTCTCGCGCCAGAGGGCGACGCGCTCCTCGGTGGAGAAGAGCAGGTTCTTGCTCGGGGTGGCGTAGACGGCGACGATCAACTCATCCGCCAGGTGGGCGGCGCGGCGGGCGATATCGAGATGGCCGTTGTGGACGGGATCGAAGGTTCCAGGATAGACGGCAATCAGGCGGCGGTCAGCGCCGGAGCTGTCGCCATCAGGGGTCGCGCGTCGTTGGGCGTCCTGCTGCACAGGGCTGCGCTCACTTTCTGGCAGTATGGAAGCCAGGCGCGTTCGCTTGCGCCACGCCGGGAAATCCCTCGCCTGGCTCATCCCTGCCATTGTAGCCAGCCTCGCCGCGCGATGTCCAGCGGCGCGCGCCAGCGCGAGCGACGGCGAAGGGTTGGTTTTTGTCGCTAAGGGGCGTATAGTAGCGCCAGGAAATGAGCAAGGCCAGCAGGAGGCGCCATCCATGAGCAGATATCGTCCGCGCCGTGGACTGCTGCGCAGGCGAGCGCCGTTAGTAGATTGGGCGCCGCTCTATGGGCGCAATCCTTTGGGGTATCCGCCCTGGCTGCCGCGCGGCTGGACCATGCGACCTATTTGGCGCACAAAAGCCGCGCGCCGGTGGCTGGCCTTCCTTCTGCTCGCTCCGCTGGCGGTCCTGGCCCTCGCCGTACTGGGCGCACTCCTGGCCACGCTCCTGGGCGCTCTCACGCGCTGAGCGGGCGGACGGTGGGCCATAGCGGATGGCTCCCCGGCTGCCCGCTCGCTCCGAGCTGGCGCTGATGTGTCCTAGTGGTAAGCCCTGGCTAGCTGCGCTCTTGCTCTTCTCTGTGCCGCTTGCGCGTTTCGGCGGCCTTCTTTGCCGATGCGGAGCGCTCTTCGGGGGAGCGCGAGGATGAGGCCGCCCCGCCGCGCTTACCACCGCGCTTGGCCGGCTCGTGGCTCTCTGGATGCCCACGACCGGAACCGCTCTTCTTGCCCCCACCTGTCGTCTTGTTCACGGTGGCCCAAGCGCGACGCTCGGCCTCATCCTCGGATACGCCGCGCTGCTCGTACCCTTCCTCGATGTGCTCCGCCTGGCGCTTCTGCTTCTCCGAGTAGGCGGATTTATCTCCACGTGGCATGATGTTCGCTCCTCTGTGGCACAGGCTCATTGCGTCACGCCATCCGTGGCGCTTTGTAACGGCCACGCATATGACATGCCTAACCCGAGTGAGCGCATGGCCCCGGGATCACCGCTCCCATGCCCATGTTCCAGACGCCTCGTCGCCCGGCGCCGCGCTCAGACGAAACGGGAGCGCGATGCGCAGGACGACATTGTAGCGATAGTCCGCATCGTGATCTGGCTTTCCAGCCGTTTTACATACACGCGGAGGGACCTAGATTACAGCGAGAGCGCCCCGACAGGCAGGGGCGCCACCACCCATGCCGCTGCCAGCGCGAGAAGCCCGACACCTACACATACCGCGGCCAGCTTGCCGTTGGGCGCCATCTGCTCGACCCACACCATGCCCGCCAGCACGGCCATCCAGGCAAGACCGCCCACGCCGATGCCGAACATGACGAGCATCAGCGCCCAGCAACTGCTCAGCGAGCTCAGCCCGTGGCGTAGCCCCAGCCGCCACGCGGGACCGGCCCCCGCGCGGTAATGGCGAACGAACAGGCCAATGCGATGGCGGCGCCCCGTCAGGCAGCGCGCCTTGAGCGGGCTCACCTGATAGAGGCCCGCGAGCGCAAGCGTTCCCGCGCCGATGAGATAGCTGTTCTCCGCCAATCCTGACCAGTGATCCACCGACCAGTGAACCAGGATATCGCCAAAGAACGCGGCGGCGGCAAACGCTGTCCAGACCGCGGCGTAGGCGGCCACAAAGAGGGCGAGTGTCGCGGCGGTGTGGCGCTGACGCCGCGCGGCGTGCGTCATCAACCGCATCATGGGCAGGCTGGCGGGCAGCATCATGCCCGCCAGCATCACCTGCCAGCAAGCCAGAAAGATGAGGAGCGCCAGTGGGAGTGGTAAATGACTCTCCTCCAGCAGGTAATCGTGGTTGATGAGATAGTCCTGATGGGTCAGTTCCGCCGCGAGAGCCAGCGCCCAGGCAAGCGCTATCAGCGCCCAGGGCCAGATGACAGGCGCGCGGC